>NZ_JBEYBS010000002.1:0-419189 GCF_040632375.1 Streptomyces sp. NPDC019396
GGAAGGCGACCTCGGTCTCGTACAAGCGACAGAGCGACGACAGGTGGCATCTCGGGTTCCTCGACCCCGCCGTAGGTGCGTGAAGCTCGACCGTCAGACGGTCTTGACGACCTCGTCGAAGGACAGCCGCGGCGAGCGGGGGAACCAGGCGTTCTCGCCGGGCCTGCCGATGTTGACCACCATCAGCGGGGTGTGGTCGTCGTCCAGGAACTCCTTCTGCACACCGGCGAGGTCGACCCCGGTCATCGGGCCCGCGGCCAGACCCGCGGCGCGGACACCCACGATGAAGTAGGCGGCCTGAAGCGCGGCGTTCAGCAGCGCGGAGCGCTCACGCACCGGACGCTCGGTGAAGAACACGTCCTTGGCCTGCGGGAAGTGCGGGAACAGCTCGGGCAGTTCCTCGTGGAACTCGTTGTCCGCGGCGAGTATCGCGACCAGGGGAGCGGTGGCGGTCTTGGCCTGGTTGCCCGCGGACATGTAAGGGACCAGGCGCTCACGGGCCCCGGCGGAGCGGACCAGGACGATGCGCAGCGGCGACTGGTTGAACGCTGTCGGGCCGAACTTCACCAGGTCGTAGACGGCCTGCACCTGCTCTTCGGTCACCGGCTCGTCGGTGAAGGTGTTGGCGGTGCGGGCCTCACGGAAAAGGAGGTCCTGGGCTGCGGTGTCGAGTGCGAGAGACATCGGCATACCTTCCGGATGGGCAAGGGGGTGTCAGGTACGCGGATGACCGTACGGCCGAAGTGGATTAACATTCAACTAAATCCAGGCTCTCGTGAGCCGACTCACACAACTTTCAACTAAATGATGGACGGGGCCGGGGGTCAGAACGCGGAGTCGTCCCCGTCGTCATCGGCGTTCGCGTCGCCCGGCCGCCGGTCCGCCAGCGCCGCGTCCAGCCGGGCCCGGGCGCCGTCCAGCCAGCGGCGGCACACCTTCGCCAGCTCCTCGCCGCGCTCCCACAGGGCCAGGGACTCCTCGAGGGTCGTGCCCCCCGCCTCCAGCCGGCGTACGACCTCGATCAGCTCGTCACGCGCCTGCTCGTACCCCATCGAGTCGGCCGCGTCGATCGAGCCGTGGCCTGCGCTGCCGTCCGTCTTCGCCGTCATGCGCTCCACCCTATGCGTGGGGTCCGACAGTGACCGTGAACTCGCCTTCCGCGACCCTGGCCCGCAGTTCCTCGTCCGCCGAGACCTCGCCAGGGGCCCGCACCACCGTGCCGTCCGCCCGCTGGAGCACCGCATAGCCACGCTCCATCGTGGCCGCGGGAGACAGGGCGAGGACCCGCGCGCGGGTGTGGGCCAGCTCGGAGTCGGCACGGTCCAGCAGATGTCCGAGCACCCGGTGGCCCCTCGCGACAAGCGCCTCCGTCTCCTGCTCGCGCTCCTCCACGATCCGGTGCGGATGCCCCATCGACCGCCTGGCGAGTGCGTGCGCGAGCCCCCGCTCCTCCCGCTCGACGAGCCCCCGCACCATCCGCAGCGCCCGGTCCCGCAGCGTCTGCACCCGCTCCAGCTCCTCGCCGACGTCCGGCACGACCTTCTTCGCCGCGTCCGTCGGTGTCGAGGCCCGCAGGTCCGCGACCAGATCGAGCAGCGGTGCGTCCGGTTCGTGGCCGATCGCCGACACCAGCGGTGTGCGGCAGTCCGCCACGGCCCGGATGAGCTGCTCGTCCGAGAAGGGCAGCAGGTCCTCCACGCTTCCGCCGCCACGCGCCACGATGATCACGTCCACTTCGGGCAGGTCGTCCAGCTCCTTCACCGCCTGGACGACCTGCGACACGGCACGCACACCCTGCACCGCCACATTGCGCACCTCGAACCGCACGGCGGGCCAGCGCCGCCGCGCGTTCTCCAGTACGTCGCGCTCGGCCGCGGACGCCCGGCCGCAGACCAGCCCGACCAGCTGCGGCAGGAAGGGCAGCGGTTTCTTCCGGTCCCGGTCGAAAAGCCCCTCGGCGCCCAGCGACCGCTTCAGCCGCTCCAGCCTCACGAGCAGCTCACCCATGCCGACCGGCCGTATCTCCGTGGCCCGCAGCGAGAGCTGCCCTCGCGGGGCGTACCACTCCGGCTTGGCGAGAAGAACCACCCGGGCACCCTCGGACACGACGTCCGCGACACCGTCGAACACCTGGCGGTAGCAGGTGACGCCCACCGAGATGTCGTACGACGGATCGCGCAGCGTCATGAACACGACCCCCGCCCCCGGCCTGCGGGACAGCTGGGTGATCTGCCCCTCCACCCACACGGCACCGAGCCGGTCGATCCACCCCCCGATGAGCCGTGACACCTCGCCGACGGGGACCGGGGTTTCGGCTGACGTAGTGAGACCCATGCACGCGAGCGTATCGGCCCCTCGTGACAGCGCGGACGCGCGAGCGGCACGAGTCATATGCCGACATCACCGCGTACGCGCAGCCTCAGCCCTGCGGGCGATCGTTGGCCCCCGGCGGCCGCCCTTACGATGGGACGCATGACTGCAACGAACGCCCGCCGCGTCCTGCTGGCCGCACCCCGTGGCTACTGCGCGGGCGTGGACCGTGCCGTGATCGCCGTGGAGAAGGCTCTGGAGCAGTACGGAGCCCCGATCTACGTGCGCCACGAGATCGTCCACAACAAGTACGTCGTACAGACCCTGGAGAAGAAGGGCGCGATCTTCGTCGACACCACGGCGGAGGTGCCCGAGGGCTCGATCGTCATGTTCTCGGCGCACGGTGTGGCGCCGATCGTGCACGAGGAGGCCGCCGAGCGGAAGCTCGCGACCATCGACGCGACCTGCCCCCTGGTGACCAAGGTCCACAAGGAGGCCATCCGGTACGCCGGGGAGGACTTCGACATCCTCCTGATCGGCCACGAGGGCCACGAGGAGGTCATCGGCACCACCGGCGAGGCCCCCGAGCACATCACCCTCGTCGACGGCCCCGACGACGTGGCCAAGGTCGAGGTCCGTGACCCGTCGAAGGTCGTCTGGCTCTCCCAGACCACGCTCTCCGTCGACGAGACGATGGAGACGGTCGACAAGCTGAAGACCAAGTTCCCGCTGCTGGTCTCCCCGCCGAGCGACGACATCTGCTACGCGACGCAGAACCGCCAGATCGCGGTCAAGGAGATGAGCGCCCAGGCCGACCTGGTGATCGTCGTCGGCTCCCGCAACTCCTCGAACTCCAAGCGCCTGGTCGAGGTCGCCCTGACGGCCGGGGCCAGGACTTCCTATCTGGTCGACTTCGCCGACGAGATCGACGAGTCCTGGCTGGAGGGTGTCGGCACGGTCGGTGTCACGTCCGGCGCCTCGGTGCCGGAGGTCCTGGTCGAGGAGGTCCTGGAGTGGCTCGCCCGGCGCGGCTACGAGGACGTGGAGATCGTCAAGACCGCCGACGAGTCGCTCACCTTCTCCCTGCCCAAGGAACTCCGCCGCGACCTCCGTACCGAGGCCGCTTCGCTCGTCGAGGAGTAACTGTCAGCGGTTCCTCGTAACGTTGTGTCCATGAACGTCTTCGGAGTGGACATCGGCGGCTCGGGAATCAAGGGCGCGCCCGTGGACCTGGAGCGCGGCGACCTCGCGGAGCCGCGCCACAAAGTGCTCACACCGCATCCGGCCACGCCTGATGGCGTGGCCGACGGCGTTGCCGAGGTGGTGCGCCACTTCGGCTGGTCGGGACCGGTCGGGGTCACCTTCCCTGGCGTGGTCACCGGATCGGTCATCCGAACGGCCGCCAACGTCGACAAGAGCTGGATCGACGTGGACGGCGGCCAGCTGCTGGGCGACAAGCTCGGCCTCCCGGTCACCGTGCTCAATGACGCCGACGCGGCCGGAGTCGCCGAGATGACCTTCGGCGCCGGCAGCGGCCGCAAGGGCAGCGTGATGCTGCTGACCTTCGGCACGGGTATCGGCAGCGCGCTCTTCATCGACGGCCGCCTGGTGCCCAACACCGAGCTCGGCCATCTGGAGCTGCACGGACACGAGGCCGAGAAGCACGCGTCGACCAAGGTCAAGGACGACGAGGGGCTGAGCTGGGAGCACTGGGCGCGCCGTGTGCAGAAGTACCTGGAGCATCTGGAGATGCTGTTCTCGCCCGGGCTGTTCATCATCGGCGGCGGGGTGAGCCGCAAGGCGGACAAGTTCCTGCCGCTCATCAAGCACGTGCGGGCTGAGATCGTCCCGGCGCAGCTTCAGAACAACGCGGGCATCGTGGGCGCGGCGATGGCCGCGGCACGACGCTAGGAATGTCCGGGCGATCTTCTCGGGCCCACGACGGCGTCGGCCACGGCGTGGGCCTGCCCCCGACCTGGGGAGACCCACCGCCTCGCGACGGAGGTCGCCCGGACAGGTCCTGGCCGGTTCAGTGCCTGCCGCCCGGGGGCCGCAGCGACTGCCCCGGGCGGCCTTCGGCCTTGCGGGGGGCCGGGCGCCGGGCGGGAGGCCGGCGCATCAGCCGCACCTTCCGCACGGTCGTGATGACACCGGCGACGAGTGTGCCGCCGTAGAGCCAGCCCGCGTTGACGGCCAGCGCCGTCACCACGGCCATGATGTGGCCCCCGTAGCCGCCGACGCCGCCCGCGACCGGGATGACGCCGACGGTGAAGGCGATCGGCACGCTGATCGGCGCGGTGACCAGGTCGGCCTTGCGCACCCACAGCGCGGTCAGGGCGCTGACCGGGAGGAAGAGCAGGCCGTACACCAGAGGTGAGCCGTCCAGCAGCAGCTCGTCCAGCGAACCGATCAGCAGCATGACGGCCGAGGCGAAGAGCCCGGCGCCGAGTCCGGTCAACCGCGGGTTCGGCAGCCTGCGCAGTGCGAGCAGCAACGGTGGCACCGGGCGCCGGGGAGCCGGGCGTCTCGGCCCTCCGGAGCCACCCGGCCGGACGGTGCGGCCCGACCGGCCCGGGCGCCCGGGCCGGTCCGTGACCCGGTACACCGAGGCGCCCTCGATGAGGGCGCCCTGCCCGGAAAGCGGGGCCTGCGGCCGTGGCCGCTGCTGCGAGGGACCTGTCCTGTGCTCCACGGATCAAACGTAGGTCTCATTGCGTGAAGGTTCCGCCACAAGACACGCCCTTTGGGTGACCTTGGCCATGAGTTCGACGCAAACCCGTGCCTCGCTCGTACGCGAGAGCCCCGGGCCGCTTCCACCGGTTCCCGTCGTCGGCCCCGGTGACGCGCCCGTAAACTGGTGGATCGGCCCACCCGGGGCCGGGCCCCCGGCCCTCCGCCAGTCCTCACTCAGGAAGTCGCCAACGTGTCGCTCACGATCGGAATCGTCGGACTGCCGAATGTCGGTAAGTCGACCCTGTTCAACGCCCTGACCAAGAACGACGTGCTGGCGGCCAACTACCCGTTCGCCACGATCGAGCCCAACGTGGGCGTGGTCGGTGTCCCCGACGCCCGGCTGACCGAGCTGGCCGAGATCTTCAGCTCCCAGCGGGTCCTCCCGGCGACCGTCGACTTCGTGGACATCGCCGGAATCGTCCGCGGCGCGAGCGAGGGCGAGGGCCTCGGCAACAAGTTCCTGGCGAACATTCGTGAGTCCGATGCGATCTGCCAGGTCATCCGGGCCTTCAAGGACGAGAACGTCGTGCACGTCGACGGCAAGGTCTCGCCCAAGGACGACATCGAGACCATCAACACCGAGCTGATCCTCGCGGACCTCCAGACGATCGAGAAGGTCCTGCCGCGCCTCCAGAAGGAGTCGCGCATCAAGAAGGACGTGGCCCCCAAGGTCGCGGCCGTCGAGGCGGCCAAGGAGATCCTGGAGCGGGGCGACACCTTGTTCTCGCAGGGCATCCTGCAGGGCTCGGAGAAGGACGAGCTCCTCCACGACCTGCACCTGCTCACCACCAAGCCGTTCCTCTACGTCTTCAACGTCGACGAGGACGAGCTGACCGACGAGACCTTCAAGAACGAGCAGCGCGCCCTGGTCGCTCCGGCCGAGGCGATCTTCCTCAACGCCAAGCTGGAGCAGGACCTCGCCGAGCTCGACGAGGAGGACGCCATGGAGCTCCTCCAGTCCGTGGGCGCCGAGGAGCCCGGCCTCGCCACCCTCGCCCGCGTCGGCTTCGACACCCTCGGCCTCCAGACCTACCTCACGGCGGGCCCCAAGGAGTCCCGCGCCTGGACCATCAAGAAGGGCGCGACGGCCCCCGAGGCGGCCGGTGTGATCCACACCGACTTCCAGAAGGGCTTCATCAAGGCCGAGGTGATCTCCTTCGCCGACCTGGTCGCCACGGGCTCGGTCGCCGACGCCCGCGCGGCGGGCAAGGCGCGCATGGAGGGCAAGGACTACGTGATGCAGGACGGGGACGTGGTGGAGTTCCGCTTCAACGTCTAATACGTTCGGCGAAAGGCTGTCTGACCTGCGGCGGAGTGGGTTGGGCGGCCTTTGCGGTCCGCACCGAGTCCGCAGCGTGCTGGATGAGTCCGGCACGCGGGGGAGAGGGATCATCCGGTCACGGACGGCCGCCCGGAAGACGGCGTTGACCGTGTTGAAGACCGTTCGTGAGGTGCTGGCGGCCAGCCCGTGGCCCTCGCCAGAGACGTGCGGCGCATCGCAGCCGAGAACGGCGAGATCCTCCAGACCAACAAGTCGGCCATCTCGCACTGGGTGAACGGCACCCGCGCCCCGTCGGGCCGGGTAGGTCAGTACCTCGCCGAGGCGCTGTCCCGCCGAGCGGGGCGCACGATCACCCAGACCGAGATCGGCCTCCAGGCCGGTGATGCCGATGCGCCGACGGAATCCGACCCCGTCCTCGCCGCCACCGACCTGGGCCGCGCCGACGTCGAACGGCGTCGCTTTCTCGCCATCGCGGCCTCCACGAAGCCACCGCCCGCATGCTCCGCGCCCGCACCGGCACGTCCATGGTCGGCACGGAGGACGTGGACGTCGTACGGCAGATCACCGCAGCCTTCAGCGCCGCCGACGAGCGCCTCGGCGGCGGGCACGGCATGACCACCGTCACCGCGTACCTCGCCGACACAGCCGCTCCCATGCTGCGCGGACGCTTCCCCAGCGAAGCCTTACGCCGGGCCGCCTTCGGCGCCGTCGCCGAACTCGCCTACCTCGCAGGGTGGAAGCACCACGACCTCGGCCAGGAAGGCGCCGCCCAGCGCTACTACCAGGTCGGCTACAAGCTCGCCTGCGAAGCCGACCCCTACGGCCACGCCGCCTGGATGATGCGCGCCCTCGCCCACCAGGCCCTGAGTCTCAAACAGCCCCACCACTGCGTCGACCTCGTCGAAGGCGCCCTGAAGCGCGGCCTCGGCCACGTAGACGGCCAGACCGAGACGCTCCTCCACATCACCCACGCCCGCGCCTACGCCGCCACCGACGAGAGTTCCCTGGCAGCGCGCGCCCTGCTCGCCGCCGAAGACGCCCTCCTCCGAGACGACGGCCCCCAGCCCAGCTACTCCCGCGTCAGCGGCCCCGCCGCCGGCACCGTGGCCAGCCACACCGCCCGCACCCTGACCGACCTCGCCGACCACATCGGCACGGAACAGCAGCACCGGGACGCGCTCACCTGCTGGGACCCCGCGAAGTACAAGCGCGTCCACGCCCTCACCCACGCCGACCTCGGCGACAGCCTCGCTGCCCAGGCCCGCGCAGACGAAGCGGTCGCCGCCTGGACTCAGGCCCTTGTTCTCATGGAGGGCATGACCTCCGACCGGACCCGGAAGGCGATCACCTCAATCCGCTCCACCCTCGCGGTCTACCAGCGCCGCCGCGTCCCCGGCGCCGCCGATCTCGCCCGCCGCGCCCGCGAGACCCTCGCCTAACATGCCCAACAACCCGCCCGACGAAGGGAACACCGTGGCCCAGCAGACCGACGACCAGCCGAAGGCCCTCAAGCCGGCGCTCGAATCGATGACCCTGCTTGTCGCGGCCGTCATCGTTCACGACAAGGCCACCAACCGCGTCGTCCTCCTCCAGCGCAGCGAGAACGCGAAGTTCGCCCAGGGGATGTGGGACCTCCCTGTCGGCAAGAGCGAACCGGGCGAGCCCATCACGGAGACCGCGGTCCGCGAGCTTTACGAGGAGACGGGCCTGACGGTGAAGCCCGAGTCCCTCAAGGTCGCCCACATCATCCATGGCGCCTGGGGCGTCGAAGCGCCCAACGGCTTCCTCACCGTCGTCTTCGCCACCCACGAATGGACCGGCGAACCCGAGAACCGCGAACCCCGCAAGCACTCCCAGGTTCGCTGGGTCGACGCCAATGCTATCCCCGGCGCCTTCGTTGACACCACATCCAGCGCGCTGGAGAAATATTTGTCACGCGGCCAGGATATTTCCTTGCAGGGGTGGGAGTGACTTTCTTGAAGGTCTTCGAAGGTGGGAGGAAGGGATGGATCTCGGCGGATGGTTAGCGACGGCGAAGGAAGGGCGCGATTCATTCGCGACGCGTATGATGCAGTACCTGAGATTGGGCACGGTCGGCGTTGGTACGATCTCCCCTACAAGGGGCTCTCAGCTCTTTCGAGGTCGCCACTGGGGCGACGATTCCCTCTTTCTTGGCGTCAAGCGCTAAATTTTGGCATCAATTACCTGATTCCGTTCGATGAGCACAGGCGGAATATCGCATGGAGCCTGGATGACTCGTCGAGAAATCTGACAGTCCCGGATGCGGAAGTTGTCGAAATTCCAGCCGTTTGGTTGGTGGAATTCTTCCCGCCAAGTGAATTTGAGAGATTGAAGAGCTCTCTGGAGCGGAATTCGTGGGATCGCCGCCGGGTCTGGAGCGGGATCGGGCAAGGCAATCAGGAGTATCTGGAGAGATCTCGGGGAAATTCAGGCGGCTCCTGTGGCATCTGGGTGAAGTGCACTCTGCCGATGCGCCGTGGTATCACCCGGATGGTGTGACGCGAAAACTTCCGTGGCAGTTTTCATCCATCGGGCTGACGGCGATCCAGATCGGAGGTGGGTTGACAGCAGTTGTTTCGTTCTTTCGGATGTCGTCCGCAGGGGCTGCATGTGTTAACTCGGTTTGGCATGGACCTCATGAGCCGCGGATGGTGATGAGGCCGGGGCGTCCTCGGGCTGAGAACCGACTGTCGGCTGGCCTCGGCGTCACTCAACAGGAAAGGGCGTCGCTGCACGGTGCGGCGCGTTCCTGGCTTGCGGAGCACTGTCCGGGTTGGTTCGAAGCCAAGGGTGTGCCCCAACCGGCCATCGACCTTATCTTGCTGAGGGAGTTTGATCCGACAGATCCGCAGGCGGACGCATCTCAACTGAGAGACCCATTGAGGGCGCTAGGGGTAACAAGAAGCGAATTCAGGCATTGGGTTTCAGAGGATTTTCCTCGAATGCTCCTGGAGCCGGTGGATGAGAGCTTGTGCCCTGCTCTGAAGAATTGCTATGCGATCTGGGGCAGCGTTCCTCGAATTACGTCTGCAATCGGGGACCTCCAATTTTACGGAGGCGCGAATCCTGCTGGGCTTGCCGGGTATGCGGCAATGCGCATAAACGGTCTCGCCGTCCTGTTGGGCGTCTCGCACATGATCGATTCCATGTCGCAGGAACGTGCTTCTCTGCGAGACCGTGCGCGCAATCGGCATGGGAGATTCTCAGGCAAGAGACTTGCATCGCTGCGGGATGATTTTCTAACTGCGAGTCTTGACCTGGCAAGCGTCGAACAAGATGTACGCTTGCGAAATGCGTCGCATTCCTCCTTTGATGAGGAGGCTGAGGTAGTGATCAAGGACTCCCCCGCCCTGGAGGAGCGCCTCCGGCTTGCTGGGCATGATGCGAGAGAGCCGCAAGGTCTTAATGCTCTAATTAGAAGCAATCAGGATAATCGGCTTGCCGGGCTACTTGAGGCCGACAAGGGGTACCGAGAAATCCTGGCTGCAGTCGCATCGATGGGTGCTTCAATCGACACGTTCAGAATGGGATGGATTGCCCTGTTCGTTGCGGCAGTGTCGCTGCTTGTCTCTGCTGTCGCATTGTCTCTCGCTGGCTATAGCCAAGAAACAGTACTCAGTCACTTGTGGCAGTATCTGACAGGGTAGCTCCATCTGTGTAAATATTGGATTGGGTGCTGTCCCATCGTGGGGATATCAGTCCGCAGGTAGAGGCTTCCCGGAGTTGGCGCCGATTGGGCCTCGGGGCGGATCGAGATCGTTGGAAGCGCATCTGGGCACCCTGCCCGAGTAGATTCAGGCGCATCGTGGTGCACGGCGAGGGCCGTACTGGCGGTGGATTGCCATGTTTCGTCGAGGTCAGCCCAAAGGCCACCGACCTCCCGCACGTGGGTCTCCGAGGCGGTCTGAACGTGCCGGCGGATGCCTTCGTGGTGGATGGCGTACTTGCAGCCCGGTTACTTGCCGTGGGTCTTGGACCGTGCCCAGTGTGTGGCGTCGGCAAGCAGAGGAGTGGTCGGTTCTGCAGGGACCAGAATCAGCCGGACGCAGCCGTTTGCCCTCTCCCCAGGACGGACGCTGCCAAACTGTCGAAGGAACGGAAGGCAGCGTTGTCGGGGGGAGCGCGCGGTGGCGCGGAAGAGCGACAAGCCCTACTACCGGGCAGGACACTGGGTGCGGCCGCCGGCCGCCAAGCAGGTGAAGAAGCCTGCGACGGGCCTTGTGATTGCGGCGGCGTTGCTGGCTATTGCTGCCTGGAACACGGTCTTCGGTGATGACAGCGAGGCACCTGTTCCGGCTCCGCAGCAGGCGTCTCCGACTGCCTCAGCTACTCCCTGAACGGTGATCTCGACTGCGACCGTTTCGCCGAGACACTCTTCCGGTCAACCGCTGCAACGTGGTCGGCTTCTGGTGCTGGCGCGGTTGCGGGACGGTGTGCGGCGCGGTGTCGGTCGTCGTATCCGTTAGCAACCGCGTCCAGACGGCATGCCACTCAGCGACCTGCTGATCCGGCACGCCGCAGGCCGACAGATACGCCGCTGTGGTGTGCCAGGTCTTGGGAAGGCCCTCGCGGTTCAAAAGCCGGCTGACGGTGCCGGGTGAGATGCGTCCACCGGAACGTTGGCTAACCATCTGATGGGTGAGACCGCTCGTTACACGAACATCGGCCAACGACTTGAAGAAGCCCCTGACAGTGCGGATTCCCGAGGGACTCGGCCAGGAGCGCCCTGTGGCTGGCTTCCCGTCAGTAGACGGTGTGATCGCGGTTGTGGGCAGACAGGCCAGGTTGCGGCCGAGAGCGAGTCGAGCCCCGGTGTTCCTGTCTCTCGCCTGGGGGTCGGGGCGCCCCTTGGCCGCCAGCCTGATGCGCAAGTGCCGGTACAGCGCTCCAAAGTCGATCAGCTCAGGCCCATTGGGGATGCCCGTCTGAAGCGTGTCGAGGAGCTCGCCGGTGAACGCGGTGAAGGTCTCGTCCGGCGGGGCGAGTGCTTGGCGTGTTTCTGCAGCAGCGGCCAGCAGGAATGTTCCCTCCACGGCCGCCTGATCGGCCAGATCTGACGGGCCGCCCATCGTCCCGAGGGCCAGACCGCTGTAGCAGCAGTCGAGGACAACAACACATCGATCGGCCCGGCCGTTCAGGAGAGCCTGCCGTATCCACCGATAGGGCAGTCCGGTCTCCACGCGTTGCTGCTTGGACTGCGGCATGGCCAGATAGAGGTCCCCTTCGGGGTCGACCAGCCCATGACCGGCGAAGTAGATCAGCACGGTGTCGCGCGCTTGCTCGGCTGCGGCTCGCACTGCGGCCATGGTCATCTCCGCAGTCGTGGGGTTGGAGAGGATCGTGCAATGCTCCTGCGGCAGGGTCCAAGAGGTGGGTCCGGTCAGCGCCTCGGCCAGAGCGGTCAGGTTGTTGGACACAGCCGGCAGCGACTCCAGGTGGTCGTAGTCGCTGGTGCCGATCAGCACGGCTCGGGTCGCGCCGGGGTCGGGCAACACGCTCATGTCCCAGGTGCCTCATCCTCGGTCGAGGTCTCAAGGGCACGAATGACACGTTCGATCTCGGCATCGCTGCCCTGGGTAAGAACGATCACGGTGTCACCCCGCCTGATCTCGATCCGCGGGTCCTGGGGCCTGGTTCGCTTCCAGGCGGCCAGTGCCACCACGAAGGAGGCAGCGCTCCATCCGTTGTCAGTCACCAGTTGGATGACGTCCAGCAAACCGCCCATGTGCCCTGGCTCGGGAGGCTGCTCCTGGAGTGTCAAGGAGGACGACCTGCGGATCTCTCTGTCTGTCCCCAGCCACTGGTGCAGTGAACGCAGCTCGTCTGCCTCGGCCTCTACCCGCACGTCGATGCGCATGGGTCCCCCTGTCTCCGCGTGTTGGCGGTCTTCCGCATTTCCATCGTCGGGCAGAACCAGCTTTCTGGTGTGCGTTTGGCTTATTCACGCCCCCACCTGGTGGGAACTACGGGCCTGGATCCGGTGATTGCGCCGCGACCTACGGGCGTCGCCAGCCGTTGGCGAACTCGCACTGGAGGTCTGTCGAGCGGCGCCGCTCGACGGGGGTGCATGCGGGGTGGCTGCGGAGGTGGGCCAGGGCATTGACCCACTGGTCCCAGAGACCGTCAGGCTGGGTGAAGCGGTCCGCATGGTGGGTGCCGAGGTGGGCGTCGAGGCGGAGTAGGGCGCCGAGGGCTGCGGGCTGGTCGTAGCGGAGGTCGGTGCGGGGGAGGTAGCGGTCGAGGTAGGCGGTGAGGATCTCGGCGTCCGCGTGGGTGCCGAAGCGGGCCAGGGCGAAGCAGTAGGCGCTGCCGGAGAAGCAGACCTCGCTGGCCAGGAGCAGGTCGCCGATGCGTTCGCGGAACCGTTCGCGCCGGTCGACGCCGATCAGCCATGCGGCGGTGAGGCGCGAGCGCCACTCGTAGCCGAGGAGGGCTTCCAGCTCGGCATCGGTGATCGTGGCCGCGTCGTCGATGAGGTGATGAGCGAAACGTTCGCCGTGAGGCCACTCGGGCCGCAGGAATCGACCACTTTTCAGGACGAGGTAGCGCGCGTGGCCCGAGTTCTTCCTTGCCGCGTAGCGCTCGATCACGTAGCCGTAGCCGACCTCCTCGGGGTGTTGGAACGGCATCGGTCACCTCTCCGGGTGCAGGTCGGTACGGTCGATCCAGGTGGGGGCGACGAAGATGTTGTCGCCGGTGGGGGCTTCGGAGGCTTCCAGCAGGGACCACGTGCGGGACTCCTCGACCAGGTGCTCCCAGGGCGCGGTCCAGTCGAGTTCCCAGTTCAGGTCGAGGCCGGAGACGCCGTACGTGCGGCCGGCGTCCACTCGCCAGAACTGGGAGTAGAGGATCACCTGGGCGTGGTCGGCCAGGTCGTTGATGATCTCGGTGAAGTGGGTTGAGGGCCAGCCAGGGGCGTCGTCCGCAGTGGAGGCTCGTAGGCGCGTGGTGAGCGGTGGGACGACAGGGGCGCGGGCGCCGAGTTCGGTCAGGGCCCAGCGGATGCCTTCCGGCTCGCTCCAGTCGGGCGGCGTCGCCCGTTCCAGGCAGGCACGGTAGGCGCGGCGCAGGGGCTCGACCGCACCGTCGATCTCCAGGCTCGCCAGGGCCATGGCCGCCCATTCGCGGACGGTGGGGTTGTCGCTGTCCAGCAGGTCGATGAGAGAGGGGCCGCAGCGGGGATCGCCCACCTCCTCGAAGACCTCGATGGCGGTCAGCTGGCCGAAGCCGCCGAGGGAAGGCAGGCCGCTGATGATGGCGGGTATGGCGTCGGCGCCGATCCAGATCAGCTCCGCGCGGGCGTCGTAGGACTCGTCGGCCTTGCCGTCGAGCTGCTGGACGAGTGTCTCGATGTGGGAGGTCATGACGCGCAGTGGTCCCGGCGCCAGAAGGTGGGGAGCCACCAGCAGAGAACCGAGCTGTCGTCGGGCCACGGGGCGCTGTCCTCGGCTGCCCGGTCCTCGAAGGAGTCCCGGGTCAGATCGATGGGGCGCCAGGCGGGGTCGAGCGGTTCGTTCTCGGCCGGCGGGCGGACATACCGCAGGCCGTGCTGGTCGCATGCGCCGAAGTCCTGGTAGTTGCGCTGGGCCTCGATGAGGGAGACCTTGTTCGCGCAGCCGGCCATGGTGGGCCAGCGGAACTGGACCCCGTCGTCCTCCCAGAAGCAGACGGGGCAGATCTCGTACGAGGCGGGCATCGCGTCCAGCACGCGGTGCCCGCAGCAGGGACAGGGGTAGCGGTCGCTCACCTGCGCAGTCTCGTTGCAGGCCCAGCCGGTGTGCCAGGGAATTCGCCGCCTCGGAGCCCCCGGCCAGTCCGCACCCAGTCCGCAGGACACCCGTAAACGGCCGTCGGGAGCCAACGCATGCCAACCAGGAAATCCCGGGTCAGAGCCCTGGAGTGGGCTCCGCCGCAGGTCAGGATCAGACCGCAGACATTCCGCTTCAACGTCTGATCGCGTACCTAGAGGCGGCCTGACCTGCGGCGATGCAGGTCAGGCCGTTGTGCTGTCCGCAGTAGTCCGCAGAACCTGGAGCGGCTACGTGTCGTAGACCGTGGAACGGTGTCCGACGTGTACGACCCACACCACCAGCTCCCCGTCGTCGATCGTGTAGACGACACGGTAGTCGCCGACCCGTAGGCGGCGGCGCTCGGGCTGGGATACGAGTGCGGTGGTGTTGAAACCGAAGGGGTCGCTCTCCAGCTCTGTCAGTTTGGCCAGGATGCGAAGCGCCATGTCACGCGGGATCTTGCGCAGCTCCGCCTGGGCCTCGGGCCGGAACACCGTGCGGTAGTCACTCACTGCGTGCCAGCGTCTCCCTCATCACGTCCTCGATCGGGACGCCGACGGCCGGGTTTGCCATGCGCTCGTCGATGATGCGGTTGATCTCGCGCTCTTCCCACTCCTGGTACTTGCGCAGCACCTCGATCGAGACCACTGCGGCTACCTGCTTGCCGCGGCGGGTGATGACAGTGGGCACGTCGTCGCGGTCGGCCCGTTCAACGACTTCGGCCAAGTGAGCGCGTACGTCGCGGATGGACTCTATGGGCAGCGGCTGAGTCATGACCCCAGGGTACCGAGTGTGCCATGTGTACACAATGTCTGCGGTCCCGGTCGGTGCCAGGGGCACCGGTGGCAGTATGCGGGGACACAGCGAGAGGGGCCGGGGCGGGATGGGGCGCAGTGAGCGGGAGGCGGTTGCCGCGGGAGCGCGGCTGTACGAGGCGGCGCAGGCGGTGGCCGGTGACCACGGGCGGGCTGTCGAGGTAGTTCGGGCGGCGCTGAAGCCGATCTGCGATATGGCGGCGGAACAGGCGCTCGACGCCATCCCAGTGGCCCGGCTGAAGGAGATTACCGAGGGGCGGCTGAGGCTCGGGGAGGTCGAGAGGAGCGGGCTGCGGTCGGTCCGGCAGGTGCTTGACGCCGGGCCCTACCGTTTGCGGCAGATTCCCGGCGCGGGACAGCGGACCGCTGATCAAGTCATCGCGGCGGCACGCCAGATAGCCGACGCCGTTCGGGAGACCATCGCCGTCCACATCGACGTGGATCGGCCGGAGCCGCGAACCACCGCACTCGTCATGGCCCTGCATGTGCTGGTGGAAGCGGGCCCCGATGCGCGGCGAGCCGCCGACACGGCCGTGGCTCTCACGGAGCGGCTCGGTCCGCTGCTGGCCGAGGCCAAGCCGGCCGCCGGGCGGCTGCGGATGCTGCTGGTGGGGCAGCCCAAACGAGTTCGGGCGCTGGAGGCCGTCGCAGAGGTCCGCAGGCTGACCGAGGAAGCAACGCGGGGCGGTGTGCCGGAGCTGCTCGCACAGGCGTCGGTCGATCTGCTGCGCGGCACCCCTACCGAGGTTGCGGCCTGGGTCGACTTCGAGCTGCGTTCCGCCGAGTACTACAGCCTGCTCGCTGAGATCTCCGGCCGCAGACCTGATGCGGCCGCCGCCGAGGGGTTCCTGCCCGGCGAAGTTGCCGAGCGGGTCCGCGACCAGATGCTTGATGACACTCACCGGCGGGTGTCGCTGCGGGGCTATCAAGCCTTCGGGGCTCGCTTCGCCCTGGCGCAACGCAAGGTGATCCTCGGCGACGAGATGGGGCTCGGCAAGACCATTCAGGCCATCGCCGCTCTGGCTCATCTCGCAGCCGAGGGGAATAGCCACTTCATGGTCGTCTGTCCGGCCAGCGTCCTGATCAACTGGACACGGGAGATCGAGGCCCGCAGCAAGCTGCGCGTGATGCCTCTTCACGGCCCCGACAGGCAGGAAGCGTTCGCCGACTGGAAGGGCCGGGGCGGCGTAGGTGTGACCACCTTCGACGCCTTGCGTGGTTTCCCGGCCCCCGAAGGCGGCGAGGTGGGGATGCTGGTCGTGGACGAGGCACACTACGTGAAGAATCCGAAGACCCGTCGCTCCCAGGCCGTGACCGAATGGTCCGGGCACTGCGAACGCGTTCTCTTCATGACCGGCACGCCCATGGAGAACCGAGTGGCCGAGTTTCGCAGCCTTGTGCAGATTCTCAGCCGCACCTGGCAGGGGCTGTCGGTGACCGTGACGGAGTGGCCGGTTCCAAGGCATTTCGGAAGGCCGTCGCCCCGGTCTATCTGCGCCGAAACCAGCAGGACGTTCTGACCGAACTGCCCGCGCTCCAGCACACGGACGAGTGGGAGGAGCTGAGCGCGTCGGACGAAGACGCCTACCGCGAGGCCGTGCGCGCCGGCAACTTCATGGCGATGCGCAGAGCGGCGTACGCGCGCCCCGAGAAGTCGGCCAAGCTGAACCGGCTGCGCGAGATCGTCGAGGACGCCGCCGAGAACGGGTTGAAGGTGGTGGTGTTCTCCAACTTCAGAGACGTCCTTGGCACGGTGAAGGGCACGCTGGACGGCGCGTGGAGCGATGGCGGCGGTCAGGTGTTCGGTCCGATCTCGGGAAGCGTGCCGCCCGCGCGCCGTCAGCAGCTGGTGGACGAGTTCGCCGCCGTGCCGGGGCACGCGGTGCTGGTGGCGCAGATCGAGGCGGCGGGGGTGGGGCTCAACATGCAGGCCGCGTCCGTCGTGATCATCTGTGAGCCTCAGATCAAACCGACCATCGAGCACCAGGCGGTGGCGCGGGCCCACCGCATGGGGCAGGTGCGCTCGGTACGGGTGCACCGGCTGCTCGCCACCCGCGGGGTGGACGAGCGGATGGTGGAGATGCTGCAGAACAAGACCCGTCTGTTCGACGCGTACGCACGTCGCAGCGCGGTCGCCGAGTCGACGCCGGACGCGGTTGACGTTTCGGATACGTCGATGGCCCGCCAGATCGTCGAGGAAGAGCAGGCACGGCTGGGAGCGGTCCGCAAAGAGTCCGCAGGGCACCCGTAAGCGACCGGCGGGACCCAACGGACGTCAACGGGGAAATGCCTGGTCAGGGCGTTGCGTGCGGCTCCGCCGCAGGTCAGGATCAGCCCGCAGGCATTCCGCTTCAACGTCTTAGCGGATGCATAGAGACGGCCTGACCTGCGAGGATGCCGGTCAGGCCGTCCGGCTGTCCGCAGTAGTCCGCAGATTTTCCGGAGGTCAGACGGTGCGGATGACTGGAGCGGGCTTGATGTCCTGGGCGTCGATCAGGGCGCGGATGTCGTTCGGGTCGGAAGTCCAGATGATCGCCCCGAGAGTGGCAGCCACAACAACGACGCTGGCGTCGACGATGTCCGCGGTGCCGGCCTTGCCGCACAGAATGCCTGCGGCCTTGGCGGTTTCGAGGCCCACGGGTACAACGTGGCACCCGGCGAGGAACTTGCCGAGCCTGACTTGGCGGCGGGAGTCCCGCCATGCCTGGCTGACGACCACGGAGGGCACGTGGATGTCCCTACCGTCTTCGAGAGCCAGGCTGTGGCGGGCCCACATACGCCGATCGTCGTTGTCGATGGCGATCAGTGCACCGGCGTCGTACACGTAAGGGATGTTCACGCGGCCGATGCCCCGGTGTCGCTGAGGTACTCGGCATCGGCATCGGCCATGTCGGCGCGGGCGGCGGCGAGCTCTTCAGGCGTGAAGGCGCCGTGCTTCGCTTGCCACTCCTGGATCACGGCCCGCCCGGCTCGCAGTCGCAGCTCTCGTTCGGCCGCTCCAGCGACAAGCCGGGAGAGCGGGATGCCTTCCTCCTCGGCGGCACCGGCCAGGGCCTCGACCAGGGATTCATCGAGAGTGATCGTCACCTTCTTGGTAGCCATATCAATACCATAGCGCGGTATGGCGCAGGGGGGCGGGTGATGTCGTCTTGGGTCCGGCCGACAGGCCGCCGTGTCGAGCCGGATCGTGGACCTGTCGTGATTCCAAGGCCGTACTGGGCGACGCACCACGGCCGGAGTGCGTGGTGGGAGGATGCGGGGACTGCGAGAGAGGGGCGGGACGCGTGGGGCGTGGCGAGCGGGGCACGGTCGCGAGGGGAGTCCGACTGCACAGGGCGGCGCAGGCGCTGGCCGGTGACCATGGCACGGCGGTCGAGGCGGTGCGGGCGGCGCTCAAGCCGATCCACGACGCGGCGGTCAAGCGGGAGCTCGACGCCATCCCCGTCGCCCGGCTGCAGGACGTCACTGAAGGACGCCTGTGGCTGGGGAGCATCGAGAAGAGCGGCTTTCCGCACAGTGGGCCGTGTTCTCGAAGCGGGCCCCTATCGGTTGCGACAGATTCCCGGTGTCGGGCAGCGCACTGTCGACCAGATGCTCGCCGCAGCTCGCCGGCTTTCCGAGGCCGTGCACGAGATGGCCGTCCACATCGACGTGGACCGGCCGGAGCCGAGCACCACCGCGCTCGTCATGGCCTTGCAGGTGCTGGTGGAAGCCGCCCCTCCATCACCTTGTCCGTGATCGTGGTGATGGTCTGCTTGGGCACCTCGGCTCCTTAGACCTCGGCCAGATGAGCCGATATCTCCCCGTGGGTCAGGCCATTCGCCGACAGCGAGAGCACCATCTCATCCACACCGGTCAGACGGCGCTGCCGCTTGCGGACGCCCTGCGGCTCGAAGGTGCCAGCGGTGTCCCGGGGCACCTTCACCTCGATCGGACCGACATCGGTCAGCACGGTCTTCGCTCGGGTGCCGTTACGGGAGTTGCCGCTGTTCCTGCCCGTCACGTCGTGCTTGTCGTAGCCGACGTGATCGGTGATCTCGCCCTCCAGGGCGGACTCCAGCACCCGCTTCGTCAGCTGCTGCAGCAGCCCGCCCTCTCCAGTCAGCTGCAGTCCGTCGGAACGGGCATGGTCGACCAGCATCGCGATCAACTGCTCGCCGACACCGCCTCCGCAGCCGACTCGACGACCGCCTCCTCCACGGCCGAATCCTCCAGGATGGTTTCACTCATCAGGCGTCTCCTTGATCATCGGATCCGCGTTGATTAGACACTCCCATACGGACAGAGGGGGCACTTCGGACGCTGAAGTTCCGGATCGCCTGACGTGGGCTTTTCGGGTGTTCTCGGCTGCCGGTGGTGGGTGTCGGGGCAGGGCGAGTGGGGACCGTTGGCAAGGTGTGTTGTCCGGACTGCGGTTCGGGCGTGCCGGCGTAGTGAGCCACCGTGTGGTCTTTCTCGCGTCCGGGTCTGTCTTCTCGTCGGTTCATGTGGGTGAGGCGCTGGCATCGCGCCTTGTCTGAAACGGGGGGCGTCCTCCGACGCGTCCGGGCGTCAACGTCCCGTGGCCACGCGGGTCTGGTGAGAAGAGGGAGAGACGATGACGTCAGAGTGTGTGCCGGGGAGAGTGCGATGACCCGGGCTGGACGCGCCCCGTCGAAGCTGGGGGTAGCGCTGCTGATGGCGGCCGGGCTGGTTCTGGGAACGTTTTCCGGGACCGCGTTGGCTGCGACCGCGACGTTCGCGCCCAAAGTCGACTATCCCACCGGAGCCGACCCGGAGTCAGTTGCGGTGGGTGATCTGGACGGTGACGGCGATCAGGACGTGGTCACCGCCAACTTCTTCGCGGACACGGTGTCGGTGCTGTTGAACAACGGGGACGGCACCTTCGCGACTGCGGTCGACTACCCCGCCGGCGACCGGGCGATCTCGGTGGCCGTCGGTGATCTCGATGGTGACGGCGACCAGGACCTGGCCGTCGCCAACCTCGGGCCGGATACGGTGTCGGTGCTGCTGAACAACGGGGACGGCACGTTCGCCGGCCCCGTCGCCTATCCCACCGGGAGTGGCCCGTCCTCCGTCGCGGTGGGTGACTTCGATGGTGACGGTGACCAGGATCTGGCCGTCGCCAACGGCCCCGCGGGCACGGTGTCGGTGCTGTTGAACAACGGGGACGGCACGTTCGCCGCAGCGGTCGACTACCCCGCCGGCGTTGGGTCGGTCTCGGTGGCGGTAGGGGATCTGGACGGCGACGGTGACCAGGATCTGGCCGTCGCCAACTTCAGCGCGGATACGGTGTCGGTGCTGTTGAACAACGGGGACGGCACGTTCGCCAGCCCCGTCTCCTACCCTACGGGCGATGGGTCGGACTCCGTCGTGGTGGGTGACTTCGATGGTGACGGTGACCAGGATCTGGCCGTCGCCAACGCCAGCGCGGATACGGTGTCGGTGCTGTTGAACAACGGGGACGGCACGTTCGCCGCCGCGGTCGCCTACCCCACCGGCGACAACCCGCTCTCGGTGGCGGTGGGGGATCTGGACGGTGACGGCAACCTGGACCTGGTCACTGCCAACAACAGCGGGGATACGGTGTCGGTGCTGGCGGGCAACGGTGACGGTACCTTCGCCGCCGCGGTCGCCTACCCCACCGGCGACGGCCCGTACTCGGTGGCGGTGGGGGACTTCAACGGCGGCCTGCCGGACCTGGTCACCGCCAACTCCAATGCGAACACGGTGTCGGTGCTGCTGAATACCACCCTGCCAGCCGCGCCGGTGATCACCAGCCCCGCTGACGGGTCCACGATCGATGACAGCACTCCGACGTTCACCGGTACGGGTGGGCCGGGGGACACGATCACCGTCACGGACGAGAACGACAACGTGGTCTGCGTGGCCGTCGTCGACGACATGGGTAACTGGACCTGCACCGCGACCACGCCGATCCCGGACGGGGTACACACCTTCACCCCCACCGCCACCAACGCCGAGGGCAGCACCACCGGCGAGCCGGTGACTGTGACCATCGACACGGTCGAGCCCCCCACCGCGCCGGTGATCATCAGCCCCGCCGACGGGTCCACCATCACCTGCGGCAAACCCTCCCGCCCGTACCCCAGCACGGCCAGCACCCGACGGGGCTGCACCGTGACCTTCACCGGCACCGGCGGGCCCGGGGACAGCATCACCGTCACCGACGAGAACGACACCACCGTGTGCACCGCGATCGTCGACGACTCGGGTAACTGGACCTGCACCTCCCTCACACCCATCGCCCCCGGCCAGCACACCTTCACCCCCACCGCCACCAATGCCCAGGGGAGCACCACCGGCGAGCCGGTGACCGTGACCGTCACCGCACCAGGCAAACCGCACAACCCATGGCCCCACAAACCCCACAAGCCCTATGAGCCATACAAGCCGCACCGGCCCGGTCCCCGGACCCTCACGGCTCCCACCACCGTGCTGTAGGCAGTGTCCGGCGGATCATGAGGCCGTAGGGTCTGACCGTGATTAATCTCCAGGTCCGAGGCGAGAACGGCACGATCGAGGCCCGCGCGAAGCATGGTGTGGTCTGGGGTCCTGAGCTGGCTGGTCTCGATCAGTCGGTGTTTCCGATGCTGGGGCACCTGCTGCCGTACGCGGACACCGTTTTCAACCGCCGGCAGGTGTCGACCCTGTTGGAGGAGGTACCACGGCTGCCTGCAGGCGTGCTGACTGATGAGTTCGCGCGCGAGTTGATCGGGCTGGGGCAGGTGGTTCTCGACGGGCAGGGCTTGTACCTGTGGTTTCTCGGGGACTGAGACTGCAGGCTGGCTCAGCCCCGGAGCCATAACCGGACAGCCGCGGTGGTGACGGTGCCGTGGAAGATGTAGGCCCGCTTGTCGTAGCGGGTGGCAACGGCCCGGGAGTTCTTAAGCCGGTTGATCGTCCGGTCGACTTCGTTGCGACGTTTGTAGAACTCGCTGTCGAAGCCGGTGGGCCGGCCGCCCTCACTGCCACGGCGTTTGCGGTTGGCCCGCTGGTCCTTCGGTTCGGGGATGGTGTGTTTGATCTGGCGCCTTCGCAGATAGCGCCGGTTCCGACGTGAGCTGTATGCCTTGTCGCCGCCCAAGTGTTCCGGCCGAGTACGGGGGCGACCGTCCTGGGGACGGGGAACACGGATCCGTTCGAGGACCTCGATCATCCGGGCGCGGGTGGGCAAGCGGGAGTTCTCCGCGTTCATTGCCGAGGCAGTCGAGCGTGAGCTGCGCGGCCAGGTGCTTGACGAGTATCTGGCGGATTACGAGAGCCGCAAGGGGCCGGTGCCCGAACAGGCTCGTCAGCGGGCGCGGCAGGTCTTCGACGAGGTGTTCGCCGAGGAGGGCGAGTGGCCCGCCGCAAGCTGAGTCACGAGGGGACGCTGGTCCTCGACAGCGAGGGACTCTCGAAGATGCTCGCCGATGACGAGCAGGTGGTGGCGCTGATTGCTGAGCGCGCTCGCGTGGCATGGAGGTTGTGATCAGTGCGCTCACCATTGTCGAGTCCGTCCATGCCCGTATGAACACGTCCCGCCTGAACTGGGTGCTCTCTGGACTGCGGGTTGTCCCGGTGGGCGACGAGGAGGCGCAGGCAGCCTCGAAGCTGCTGATGGATGCCGGACTGCACGGGCACAAGTACGCGATCGATGCGGCGGTCGCCGAGGCCGCGTTGCGACACCATCGCCCGGTGGTCATGTCGACGTCCGATATCGACGACATGGCCAAGCTCTGTGGCGAGCGGGTCCGGCTCGTGGCGGTGTGATTCCTGTGGTCGGGGTGGTCCCGGGGCTCTTCGGCCGGGGGGGGGGGGGCTCGATGCAACCTACGGCCCCGGCGATTTGCTGACCGCTTGGCCGCTGTGAGTGGCGGATCGCAGGCGAGGAGCGGTACTTAGCGCCGGACCAACGCAGCCCGTATGCCTTCCACCACAGGGGCGGGGAAGCCGGTCAGGTAGAAGTGGTCGCCCGGGAACGACCGGGTGGTGAAGGGGGCCGAGGTGTGGGCTGCCCAGTGCTCCATACCGTCCGGGGTGACCGGGTCCTCGTCGCCGGTGAAGGCGGTGATCGGGCAGGAGAGCACGGTGGTGGTATCGCCCGGGTAGGTGGACACCGCCCGGAAGTCACTGCGCAGGACCGGCAGGAAGAGCTCTCTGAGCTCTTCGTTCTCCAGCAGTCCTGGATGGGTGCCGGCGAGTAGCCGCAGTTCGTCGAGGAGTACCTCCTCGCGGTCCCAGTCCTGGGAGCGGCGGGGCTGGGAGGGTGACCGCATTCCGGAGACGATCAGTGCGGACGGTGTGATGCCGTGCTGCTGCTCCAGCCTTCTGGCCGTCTCGAAGGCGACGAGGGCACCCATGCTGTGGCCGAAGAGGGCGGGCGGCGGCTGCGGTGCGGCGGCGATGAGGGTCGCGGCCTCGTCGGCGAGTGTCGCGATGTCCTCGGCCGCCGGCTCGCCGCTGCGGTCCATGCGGCCCGGGTACTGCATGCCCAGCACCTCGACGGCCGGTGAAAGGGCCAGCGAGAGCGCGAAGTAGTAGGGAGCGGAGCCGCCCGCGTGCGGGAAGCAGACCAGTCGGGACGTGGCGTCCGGTGCCTCGTGGAAGGTGCGCAGTACGGGCGTGCGCCGATGCAGGGGGGTCACGTGGTCACCTGCCGGGTGGTGAGGGGATCGGCCATGCCGACGACGATCCGCCGGGGCGGTTCGAAGGGGGCCCGGCCGTGGGCGGTCAGCATGTTGTCGACCAGCAGGACGTCGCCCTGCTGCCAGGGGAACTCGACGAGTTCGGCGGCGTAGGCCGCGCGCAGGGTCTCCAGGACCTCGGCTTCGATCTCCGTACCATCGCCGTAATACGTGTTGTTGGGCAGCGCCTCGGGGCCCAGTGCTTCGACGAGTGCCTCGGCCATGGCGGCGCCCAGGGTGGAGATGTGGAAGAACGTGATGTGGTTGAACCACGTCCATTCCCCGGTGCGGGGGTGCTGGGCCGAAGCGGGGCGCCGCTGGGTGGTGCGGAGCTGGTCGTCGGGGCCCCACCGCGTCGTGATGTCGTTCTGGGCGCAGTAGCGGTCGACCTGGTCCGGATCGCCGGTGCCGAACGCCTCCTGCCAGCTGAGACCCGCGCCATGACCGAAGTTGCGGACGTAGAGATAGCCGCCGCGGTCGGCGAAGCGCTGCCGCACGGTCTCGGGTATGCGGGCGTACACCTTGCGGCAGTCGGCCAGCGGGGTGGCGCCGCCTGAGCCTGGTGCGGTCAGGCAGCAGAAGCAGATGCGCAGGGGCCAGACGACGTTGTACGACTGCTCGTTGTGCAGGTGGATGCGTTCGCGCGCGGGGTGGTCGGTCGAGGTGTACACGTTCTTGTGCACGGCGTGGCGCGGGGATGAGCGCTCCACGTACTCGAGGGGTGCGCCGCAGGCCTTGTGCACGGTGGTCTCGAAGGACTCGGCGGTGACGCCGGAGAACCCGCGCAGCAGCACGGCGCCGTGCCGGTCTACGCGTTCGCGCAGCGGTTCGCTGTGGCTGGACGCCCAGTCCACGAGGTCGAGGCCGGGAGCCACGGGTTCGACGGCCAGCGGCAGCGGACCGCCGTCCGGCAGCGCGGCTCGTTCCGTTACGGCATCCCCGAGGGGGCTGTTCATGGTCACGCCTTCTGTTCGGTCCGGGTCGGCTCTCAGTGGTCCGCGGCGGCTTCCGCCGGGCGCCCGCGCGGCAGCGACCACGTGAGCACCAGAGCCAGGGCGATCAGGCCCGTCACCCACCAGAAGGTGTGGCTGAAGTCGGCCGCTGTGGGGGCGTGCTGTCCGGCCTGGCTCTGGAGCACCACCGCGAAGAGTGCGGTGCCGAAGGAGCCGCCCACACGCTGGAGGATGTTGATGGACGTGGTGGCGCGGGGGATCGAGGCCTTGGGGAGTCCGCCCTGGAACACCGCGGCCATCAGCGGGCCGACGCAGAGTCCGACGCCCGCGCCGCGTACGGCCAGCGCGATCCAGAGCAGCCACACCGGCGGGTCGGCCGGAAGCTGGGTGTACACGAGGGTGCCCAACGCCAGCGTGCCGAGGCCGGCCAGCATGGCGGGCCGGGGGCCGAGCTTGTCGGCCAGCGTGCCGCCCAGGAAGAGCATCAGCAGCAGGCCGATGCCGTTGGGCGCCACGTCCAGTCCGGCCTGCAGCGTGGAGTGGCCCCTGGCCTCCTGGAAGTAGAGCGGAAAGAGATAGACGGCGCCGAAGAAGAAGGCGCCGTACACGGCCATCAGTGCGGCCAGGGTCCGGAACCAGCGGGTGCTGAAGAGCCGCAGATCGATGATCGGGGGGTGCGGTGTGCGCAGGGCGTGCACCACGTAACCCGCCAGCAGGACCGCGCCGATCAGCATCGGGGTGACCACCCCGCTGCCGCCGCCGGTGATCCGGGAGACGCCGAATACCAGCAGGGCGAGCCCCGGGGAGAGCAGCAGCAGCCCGGTGAGGTCGAGGCGCGCCTTGCCCTCCGGCTCGTCGCGCGGGAGGAGCTTGGCGGCGAGCAGTCCGGCGGCCAGGCAGACCGGCAGGTTGATGTAGAAGATCCAGCGCCAGTTCGTCGTCTCCACCAGGAGGCCGCCGAGGGTCGGTCCTATGACCGAGGCGAACTGGGTGGGGATGGTCACCAGGGCCATGGTCCGGCCCACCCGGGAGGGGCCCGCGGCGCGCGCCAGGATGGCCTGGGCGATGGGGACGATCATGCCGCCGCCGAAGCCCTGAACCACCCGGGATGCGATCAGGACCGGGGCGGACCAGGCGAATCCGCAGAACAGTGACGCGGCGAGGAAGAGCCCCATGGCCGTGAGCCACATGGTCCGGGAGCCGAAGCGGTCGATGGCCCAGCCGGTCACCGGAATAACGGTGGCGATTCCGAGGAGATAGCCGGTGATGATCCACTGAATCGTCTCAAGCGGAGTGCTGAATTCAGCACGAATGCTGTCCAGGGCGAGCGACACGATCGTCGCGTCCAAGGCCGCCGCGAAGGTGCCCACCGACATCACGGCGCCGAGTATCAGCAGTGGGCGGTCCAGCTTTGCATCGGCCTTTTCGGACGTGGCTTCGACCGTCACGCGCAACCTCCATCGGCAGTGGTCCTGTGGCAGTCGGCCCGGCCGCTGCTGTGTGCGGATCGCCGCCAACTTCAGCACCATCATGCACAGTTGCGACTGATAATGAAAGATCTTGATCTTGAGTGGCGTCTTCTGGGAAGGTTCTGACTTCGATCTTGAGCGCTGGAACGCCCCTCTGCCGACGGAGACCTGCTATGCCGCGAGTTGAGCCATCCACTCTTGCCGGGATCTTCGAGAAACACACCGATAGGGCACCCGAGCGGCCCGCCCTGGGTTTCGGCTCCGATGAGTGGACTTACTCGCAGCTGGACGCTCGGGCGAATCGGCTGGCCGGCCATCTGGCCGAGCGCGGAGTACGGCCGGGCGCATTCGTCGGGATATGCACCGACCGGCGGTCGGATATGGTCGTCGCGGCTTTGGCGGCGCTCAAATGCGGTGCGGTCTACGTGCCGTTGGACGTGTCGTACCCGGCCGAGCGGCTCGAGTGGATGGCGGCGGACGCCGGGCTCGATCTGGTCGTCACGCGGGAGCCGCACGACAAGCTGCTGCCCTGGGACGACATCCCCGTGGTGCGCCTGGACCGCGACGCCGAGCTGATCGCGGCTTGCCCCGCCGACCGCCCCGGCCGTCAGTCGGCGGCCCAGCCCGCCTGCATGATGTACACCTCCGGGTCGACCGGCCGCCCCAAGGGGGTGCTGACGACCCAGAAAGCCGTCATCAGGCTGGTCGTTGACACGTGCTACATGGATCTCGGGCCCGACGACCGAGTCGGCTTCGGCGGCAACCTCTCCTTCGACGCGAGCGTCCTGGAGATGTGGATGGCGTTGCTCAACGGCGCCTGCCTGGTGGCCATCGAGCGGGATGTGATGCTCTCCGCCCGCCACTTGGCGCGTTTCGTTCGCGAACAGCGGCTCAGCACGGTGTTCGTCACCACCTCGCTCTTCAACGAGTCGGTACGTACCGAGCCTTCGGTCTTCGCCACCGTGCCCCAGCTGATCATCGGGGGTGAGGCGGCCGACCCCGGCAGCGTCAGGACCGCACGCGAGCATCTTCCGCCCGGAGGACGCCTGCTGAGCGGCTACGGTCCGACCGAGGCCAGCACCTTCTCCACCGTCTACGACACGGTCGCGCTTCCGGCGGAGGCCGACAGCGTCCCGATCGGCACCGAGATCGACCAGACACTTCTCTACGTCCTCGACGAGGAACTGCGGCCGGTCCCCGACGGCACCCCGGGCGAGCTGTACATCGGCGGGACCGGGGTCTCCTTCGGCTACTGGCGACGCCCCGAGCGCACCGCGGCCTCCTTCCTCCCCGACCCCTTCGCGGGCGGTGGAGCGCGGATGTACCGCAGCGGGGACCGCGTGACCCGGCGCCCGGACGGAGTACTGGAATTCGGCGGTCGGCTGGACGGCCAGGTGAAGATCCGCGGCTTCCGGATCGAACTGGGCGAGGTGGAGGAGGCGCTGCGGGCGCACCCGGCGGTGGTCGCCGCCGTCGCCACCGTGCGCGAGGACCGGCCGGGCGACAAGCGTCTGGTCGGCTATGTCGTCCCCACGGGACCTTCAGGGGACCAACCCGCGCACGAGAACGCGGTCGCCGGTGAACGGGCCGGGCTTGTCGACGAGATCGGTGAGTTCGTCCGCGGAAGGCTCCCGGCCCAGCTCGTGCCGAGCGCCCTGGTCGTACTCGACCGGATCCCGCTCAACCCCAACGGCAAGGCAGACCGTGCCGCGCTCCCCGCCCCGGTGGCGCGCACGGCAACGGACGGTGGGACGCCGGGGGAGCGGGACGCCACCGAGGAGGCGATCGCGCGGATCTGGGCCGAGGCCCTGGGCGTCGACGAGGTCGCCGCCGACCGGAACTTCTTCGACCTGGGCGGCCACTCCCTGATCGCCACCCAGGTGGTCGCGCGGATCCGTGAGGCCCACGGGGTCGACCTGCCGATGCGGCTGATGTTCGAGGGCCGGACGGTGGGCGAGCTCGCCGACGCCGTACGGCAGGCCGAGGCGGAACGGGAGGGAAGCGCGCGGCTGCTGCCGATCCCCGGACGCGACGACCCGACGCGGGGTCTGCCTTCCTTCGGAGAGGAGCAGTTCCTCTTCCTCGACGAACTGAGGCCGGGCAACGCCGCGTACAACAACGCCTTCGCCTACCGGCTGCGAGGCCCCCTGGACGCCGGGACCCTGCGGGCCGCGCTGAAAGCCCTCGCCGAGCGGCACGAGGCACTGCGTACCTCCTTCGTCAGCACGGGGGAGACGCGCCTGGCGATCGTGGCGGACGCCGGCGAGGTCACCCTTGAGCTGCGGACCGCCGTGCCGCACCACCCCGGGGACGAGGAAGCACTGCGGGCCACGCTGCTCGAAGAGGCCTACCGCCCCTTCGACCTGGGCAGCGCGCCGCTGGTACGGGCTCTTGTGGTGCCGCTCGGCGACGAGGACCACGTACTCCAGCTCACCGTGCACGAGATCGTCGCCGACGCCTGGTCGCTGAGGGTGCTCTTCGAGGACCTGAGCGCGCTGTACGCGGGCCGTCTCCTGCCGGTACCGGCCGAACCCGCGCCCGGATACCGCGACTTCGCGCAATGGCAGCGTGACCGCCTCGCCGGCGAAGGAGCGGCCGGGGGAACCGGCGGGGACCTCGCCGGTCAGCTGGATTTCTGGCGCCGGCAGCTGTCCGGGGCGCCCGAGGTGCTGGCACTGCCCACGGACCGGCCGCGTCCCGCCGCACAGTCGTTCGGCGGCGGCACCCACCACTTCACCCTGGACGCCGGGCTGGTCACCGCGATCGAGGAGCTGGCCAGGGAACACGAGGCCAGCGTGTTCATGGTGCTGCTCGGCGGGGTCAAGGCCGTGCTTCACCGCTACACCGGGCAGGACGATCTCGTCGTCGGCTCGCCGGTCGCCGGCCGGCTGCGGCCGGAACTCGACAGGGTGGTCGGCTTCCTGGTCAACACCCTGGCGCTGCGGACCTCACTGGCCGGGGACCCGAGCTTCGCCGAACTGGTCGGCCGGGTGCGGGAGACGGCGCTGTCGGCCTTCGCCCACCAGGAGGTGCCCTTCGAGCGGCTGACGGCGGAGCTGGCGCCCTCCCGCAGCCTCAGCCACAGCCCGCTCGTACAGGTCCTGTTCTCGCTGCACACCATGCCGGGCGAAGGGCTGGCGCTGCCCGGGGTGGAGCGCGAACCGCTGCCGTCCGACTTCTGCGCCACCCAGTTCGACCTGACCTTCACCCTGGAGCAACGGCCCGACGGCACCATCGCGGGAGCCGTGGTCTACAGCACCGACCTCTTCGACGAGGCGACCGTCGACCGGCTGACCGGTCATCTCACCACCCTGATCCGGGGCGCCGTCGCCGCGCCGCAATCCCCCGTCTCCGCGCTGCCGCTGCTCACCGCGCCGGAGCAGGACCGGCTGCGCGGGCTCAACGCCACCGAACGGCGTCCGGCGCAGGACGCACCGAGGCTGCTGCACGAGGTCGTGGAGGAGCAGGCCCGGCGCACCCCCGGGTCAACAGCCCTCGTGTACGAGGGCCAGCGGCTGAGCTATGCCGAGCTGAACGAACGCGCGAACCGGCTCGCCCGCCATCTGGTGGCGGGCGGTGTGGGCCCCGAGCGGATCGTCGCCGTCGCCCTCGAGCGCGGCCCGGACGTGCCCGTCGCCATGCTCGCCACGCTCAAGGCGGGCGGCGCCTACCTCCCCGTCGACCCCGCCTATCCCCGCGACCGCCGCGCGTACATGCTGGAGCACTCCAAGCCGGCCGTCGTGCTCTCCGGGACCCTGCCGGACACCCGGGAGCTGTCCGGAGACGACCTGCACACCCCGGTCGACCCCCGGCACCCCGCATATGTGATCTACACCTCCGGCTCCACCGGCCGGCCCAAGGGCGTCGTCATCCCGCACGCGGGAGTCGTCAACCTGATCACCGACCCCCACTACGACGCGCTGGTGCCCCAGGGCTGCCGGGCCGCGGTGTGGGCCAGCTTCAGCTTCGACGCCTCGGTCTACGCGCTGTTCCCCGCGCTCGCCCGCGGCTGCGAGGTGCACCTGGCGCCCGAGCGGGCCCGTACCACCCCCGAGGACCATCTGGACTGGCTGACCGAGCACGGCATCGAGAGCACGTTCCTCGCGCCGTACATGGCCCCCGAGGCGGCGCGCCGCAGCGGTCTTCCGCTGCGCGGCATCAGCGTCGGCGCCGAGCCGGTCTCCGTCGAGGCGCTGCGGCAGCTCTCCGGGCGGCTGCGGGACGACTGCCTGGTCGTCAACGCCTACGGCCCGACCGAGGCGAGCGTCAGCGCCAGCATGTACCCGGTGCCCGTCCCCTTCCCCGCGGAGCTGTCCGGATCCGGCAGCCTGCCGATCGGCCGGGCCCTCCAGAACGTGCGGTTGCATGTGCTCGACGCGTCTGGTGCCCAGGTGCCCGACGGTGTCACGGGAGAACTGTGGATCGCCGGCGACGGACTGGCCCGCGGCTATCTCGGCGACCCGGCACAGACCGCCGACCGGTTCCGCCCCGACCCCTTCGGCCCGCCCGGCACCCGGATGTACCGGACGGGCGACCTGGCCTACCGCAGGGCCGACGGGGAGCTGGTCTTCGCGGGCCGCGGCGACCGGCAGCTCAAGCTGCACGGGCTGCGGGTGGAGCCGGGCGAGATCGAGGCCGCGGCCGAACGCCACCCCTCGGTCACCGCCGCCCATGTCACCCTGCGCGGTGGCGGTCTGGTCGGCTACCTGGAGGTGCCGGACCCCAACGGATTCGACCTCGACGAGCTGCGCGCCTCGCTGACCGCCACCCTCCCGCAGTCCGTGGTCCCGGGCCGCCTCGTGGTGCTGTCCGAACTGCCGCTGTCACCCAACGGCAAGCTCGACCCGGCACTGCTGCCCGACCCCGGGGAGCTGCACACCCCGCGCGGGCGGGCCCCCCGGACCGCGACCGAGCGTCAGCTGGCGGAGCTCTGGGACGAGCTCCTCGACACCCGGCAGCCGACCACGCAGGACAGGTTCTTCCAGCTCGGCGGGGATTCCCTGAAGGCCGCCAGGCTGGCGCGCCGACTCTCCCAGGTCTACCCGCTCCCCGTACCCGTACTGCTCCAGCTCGTGTTGCAGCAGGAGACCCTCGGCGAGCTCGCCGCGGGCCTGGACGCGGCCCTGGAAGGCAGTCGCAGCGCCCCGCCACCCGGCCCCGCGCCGCTGCGACCGGCCGCGCGCCGCAGCCTTGCCGAACTACTCACCGACGACGCTGCGGAAGAGAGCTGACCATGGCCGAGATACGTAGTGCCCGGATGTCCTTCGCGCAGGAGCGCTTCTGGTTCCTGGAGCAGATCGCGCCCGAACAGGCGGTCTACCAGGTGCCCGCGGCGCTGCGGCTGCGAGGCGCCCTGGACGAGGCGGCGCTGAGCCGGGCCCTGACCACGGTGGTGGCCAGGCACGAGGCGCTGCGCACGCGCTTCACCGAGGCCGCCGGGCGCACCTTCCAGGTGGTGGAGGACACCGCCGAGGTCGCCCTGGAACGTACGGAGAGCACCGAAGCGGAGCTTCCCGCAGTGCTCCAGACCTGGGCCGGCCGCCCCTTCGACCTGGGCCGGGCCCCGCTGCTGCGCGCGCTGCTCGTCCGGCTCGGCGCAGAGGACCACGCACTGCTGCTGATGGCCCATCACATCATCGCCGACGGGGCGTCGATGGATATCGTCCTGGCGGAGCTGAGCGCCTTCTACCGCGAGGAGGACCTGCCGGCGGAGCCTCCCCTCCACTACGCCGACTACGCGATGTGGCAGCGGGAGCAGCTGTCGGGACCCGCACTCGAGGAGAGTCTCGGTTTCTGGCGGGAGCGTCTCGCGGACCTGCCCGAGCTGCTCGAACTCCCCGCCGACCGCACCCGCCCCGCCCGGCAGAGCTATGCGGGGGCCACCCACCGGTTCGAGTTCGGCGACGAGCTGACCGCGGCCGTGACCCGGTTCGGCGCGGAGCGCGGCGCCACCCCGTACATGACGATGCTCGCGGGCTTCCTGGCCTTCGTGCACCGCAGCACCGGTCGCTCCGACCTGGTGGTGGGCACCCCGGTGGACGGCCGCTCCGACCCCCAACTGGAGCGGGTGGTCGGCGCATTCACCAACACCATGGCGATGCGCAGTGAGGTCACCGGGGGCCTGACCTTCGGTGAAATCGTCGACCGGGTGCGGGCGGACGCGCTCGCCTGCTACCCCTACGCGGACATGCCGTTCGAGAAGCTGGTGGACGAGCTCCAGCCGTCCCGACAGCTCAGCCATTCCCCGATCATCCAGCTGATGTTCGCGTGGTACGAGACCGGCGACCGCACTCTGCGGATCCCCGGTCTCGACGCCGAGTGGCTGGGGCTCGACTACGGCTCCGTCACCCTCGACCTGATCCTGACGGTGGAACGGCACGCCTCGGGCGCCACCGGAGTGCTCGAATACAACACCGACCTCTTCGACGCCGGCACGATCAGGCGGTTCGCCGAACAGCTCACCACGCTGCTGTCCGGCGCGGTCGCCGAGCCCGGGACACCTATCGCGCGGCTGCCGATGACCACGGAAGCCGACGCCGACGCCGTCCGCCGCCTCAACGACACCGCGCGGGACTACCCGAACCGCGAACTGGTGCACGAGCGGATCGCCGAGCAGGCCCGCCGCACCCCGGAGGCCACCGCGCTGATCAGCGGCGACACCAGACTCAGCTACGCCGAGCTCAATTCCCGGGCCAACCGCCTCGCTCGGCGGCTGATCGGCCGGGGAGCGGGCCCCGAGCAGCTCGTGGCCGTGGCGATGCGCCGCACCGAAGACCTGCCGGTCGCACTGCTCGCGGTGCTCAAGACGGGCGCCGGGTATGTGCCGGTGGATCCGGACTACCCCGAGCGGCGCCGCCGGCAGATGCTCGCGGACTCCGGGGCCTCCCTTGTGCTGACCGGTACGGAGCTGCTGGACGGGGACGGTGCGCACCCGCTGGACGGAGACGCCGCGGGGCCGCTGGACGCGGCCGGTGCGGAGCCGGACGTCAGCTCCGCGGTGCGGCCGGAGAACCCGGCGTACGTCATCTACACCTCCGGCTCCACCGGCACCCCCAAGGGCGTCACGGTGCCGCACGGCGCCCTCACCAACTTCCTGCACGCCATGGACGAGCACATCACCGCGGCCGAGGGCTCGGTGTGGCTGGCGACCACCAGCATCTCCTTCGACATCGCGGGCCTCGAACTGCTGTGGACGCTGGCGCGCGGCGTCACCGTCGTGCTCCAGGGCGAGGAGCGCTCGGCGCCCCGCCCCGCGGTGGACTTCAGCCTCTTCTACTTCGCCAGCGCGGAGGGCGACCAGGGCCACGAGCCGTACCGGCTGCTCCTGGAGGGCGCGAAGTACGCGGACGAGCACGGTTTCGCGGGAGTGTGGACGCCCGAGCGGCACTTCAACCCCTTCGGCGGGCTGTACCCGAACCCCTCCGTGACCGGTGCCGCCGTCGCGGCGGTGACCCGGCGGATCGCCGTCCGGGCGGGCAGCGTGGTGCTGCCTCTCCAGGACCCGCTGCGGGTCGCCGAGGAATGGGCGGTCGTGGACGGGCTCTCCGGCGGCCGGGCCGAAGTGTCCTTCGCCTCCGGGTGGCTGGCCGACGACTTCGTACTCGCCCCCGGCCGGCATGCCGACCGCAAGCGCGTGCTCCTGGAGGGGATGGACACCGTACGCGCCCTCTGGCGCGGCGAAGCGGTGGAGAGGGACAACGGCGCGGGAGCCACCATCGAGGTGCGCACCCATCCGCGGCCGGCCCGCGGCGGGCTGCCCGTCTGGCTGACGTCGTCCGGCGACCCGGCCACCTTCGAGGAGGCCGGCCGTGCGGGCGTACATCTGCTCACCCATCTGCTCGGCCAGAGCCTGGAGGAGCTCGGCGAGAAGGTGGCCCGCTACCGCCGGGCCTGGGACGAGGCGGGCCACCCGGGCCGCGGCCGGGTGGCGCTGATGGTGCACACGGCCGTCGACGGCGACGCGGAGGCGGTGCGGGAGCGGGCCCGCAAGCCGTTCGTCGGCTATCTGCGCAGCTCCCTGGGCCTGGTGAAGCGGCTGCTCAGCGACCAGGACGCGGCGGATCTCGAGGCGCTGCCGCCCGAGGAGCTGGATGTGCTCCTGGAGCGCTACTACGACCGGTTCGCCAGCGAGGCCGGGCTCTTCGGGTCTCCGGAGACATGCGAGCCGATGGTGGGGCGGATCGCGGCCGCCGGGGTCGACGAGATCGCCTGCCTCATCGACTTCGGCATCGACCCGGAGCAGGTCCTCGCCTCGCTGCCCCATCTGGACGACCTTCGAGCCCGCTGGGCACGGTCCGCCGCGCAGGCGGGTCCCCAGGAGGACCACTCGGTGCTCGCCCAGCTCGCCCGGCACGGTGCGACCCATCTCCAGTGCACGCCGTCGCTGGCGCTCGCGCTGGCCGAGACCGACGCCGGACTCGCCACGCTGGAGAAGCTGGAGCAGCTCGTGATCGGGGGAGAGGCATTCCCCGCCGCGCTCGCGGGCAGGCTCTCCGAGACCCTGCGGGGCCGGGTGCTCAACATGTACGGCCCCACGGAGACCACCGTCTGGTCCAGCGCGCAGCCGGTGACGGGCGACGGACCGCCGCCGATCGGACGCCCCGTCGCCAACACCCGCTTCCACCTGGTCGGTCAGGACGGCGAGCCGGTGCCCGTGGGCACCCCGGGCGAGCTGCTGATCGGCGGCGACAGCGTGGCGCGCGGGTACTGGGGCCGGCCGGCGCTGACCGCCGAGCGGTTCGTCCCCGACCCGTACGGCCCGCCGGGAGCGCGTCTCTACCGCACGGGAGACCTCGCGGTGCTGCGACCGGACGGAACCCTGGAGTACCGGGGACGCATCGACGACCAGGTCAAGCTACGCGGGCGGCGGATCGAACTCGGGGAGATCGAGGCGCACATCGAGGCCTTCCCCGCCGTGGACCGGGCCATCACCGGTGTGGTGGGGGAGGGGGACCGGGCGGCGCTGGCCGCCTGGATACGCCCTCGGGGCGCCGCCCTCACCGCCGCGGAAGCCGGCGACCCGGAGCTGATCCCGCTTCCGACGGGCGGCGTGGTCGCCACCGGGGACCGCCGGGCCGCCGCCGAGATCCACAAGGAGATCTTCGAGGACGGGGACTACCTGGGAGACGGCTTCCTGCGCCTGTGGGACGGCATGACCGTGCTGGACGCGGGCGCCAACGTGGGCGGCACCACGCTGTGGGCGCACCGGAGTTGCCGACCCGCGCGGATCCTCTCCGTCGAACCGATCCCGCCGACCTTCGACCGGCTCAGCCGCACCGTGCGGGCCAACGGCATCGACGCGGTGCTGGTCAACGCGGGTCTCGCCGACACCCCCGGCACGGCCGAGTTCACCTACTACCCGGCGCTGACCGGCCTGTCCGGCCGCTATGCGGACCCTGTGGCCGACCGCAGGCGGGCGGCGGTGCTGATGCCGTCGGCGGACTCAGAGGACGTGGACGCCTTCCTGGCGGAGCAGTACCGCAGCGAGCGGTTCACCTGCCGGCTCACCACCCTGCACGAGCTGATCGCCGAGCACGGCCTCGCCGACATCGGCCTGCTGAAGGTGGATGTGGAGCGGGCCGAACTGGACGTGCTCGCCGGTCTCGACGACGCCGACTGGCCACGGGTACGGCAGGTGGCCGTCGAGGTCGAGGGAGACGTACGGCGGGACGAGGTGCTGGCCGAGCTGGAGCGGCACGGTTTCGAGACCGCGAGCCGGACGATCCTCAGCGAACTCGAGGTGGGGATCGTCTACGGCCGCCGACCGGACATGACCGGGGCCGAGCTGCCCGTCGCCACGCCGGCCGAGGCGCCGCCGGACCTCGACCGGCTCCGTGAGCACCTGCGCCGCAGCCTGCCGGCCTACATGGTGCCGGAGCACCTGACCCTGCTGACCGCCTTCCCGACGACTCCGAACGGCAAGGTGGACCGGAAGGCGCTGGCCGCCGCACCCGCGCAGCCGGACGCGGCGGCAGGCCGGACCGCGGCTCCGGTGGCCCCGCGCAGCGCGCTGGAACGCCGGCTCGCCGAGGTGTGGTGCTCGGTGCTCGGGGTGGAGCGGATCGGCATCCACGAGAACTTCTTCGACGCGGGCGGCAACTCGCTGCTGCTCATCCGGGTGCACGCACGCCTGGCCGAGCTGGTCGGCACCGGCACCGGAACAGCGCCCCGGCTCGTGGACCTGTTCGCGTATCCCACGATCGCGGCACTCGCCGCGCACATGGGGGACCGGCAGTCCGCGGATGCGTCCGGGACGGGCGCGAAGCACACGACCGGCCAGGACGCCACGGACACCACCGGCCGGCGCACGGCGCGCAACCGGTTCCACCGGCGCAGGAAAGCGGGGACGGATGGCTGACGGGGGACAGAGACAGATGGCTGACGGGGACGAGGGGCAGATGGCCGACGGGGGAGAGATGGCACAGCAGCCGGACACCGAGGATCTGATCGCGATAGTCGGCATGGCCGGGAGGTTCCCCGGCAGCCGCGATGTCGCCGAGTTCTGGCAGAACGCGCTGGCCGGCACCGAGGCGGTGGTGGAGTACAGCCGCGACGAACTGATCGCGGCGGGCGAGGACCCCGCGCTCGTGGACGACCCGCAGTACGTCCGCTCGGGCGCGCCGCTCGAGGACCACGACCGCTTCGACGCCAAGGCCTTCGGATACACGCCGCGTGAGGCCCGGCTGATGGACCCGCAGGTACGGATCTTCCTGGAGTGCGCCTGGGCGGCCCTTGAGGACGCCGGCTGCGACCCGGACCGCTACCGGGAGCGCGCCGCCGTCTTCGCCGCCGCGGGCATGACCCGCTACCTGTGGCTGAACGCGGTGCCCGCCCTGGGCAGCTCGATCAACATGCTGGAAGCGCGGATCCTCAACGACAAGGACTTCCTCGCCTCCGCCGCCAGCTACCGCCTCGGCCTGCGCGGACCCGCCGTCAGCGTGCAGACGGCCTGCTCCGCCTCGCTGGTGGCCGTCCACCAGGCCGTGCAGAGCCTGCTCTCCCACGAGAGCGATCTCGCCTTGGCGGGCGGCTCCACCATCGAACTGCCGCACCGCATCGGATACCTCTACAAGGAAGGGAGCATCGGCTCCCCGGACGGCCACTGCCGCCCGTTCGACCACCGGGCGGAAGGGACCATCGGCGGCAGCGGCGCCGGTGCGGTGGCGCTCCAGCGGTACGACGACGCCGTGGCCGAGGGACGACGGGTGTACGCCGTGATCCGCGCCTCGGCCCTCAACAACGACGGTTCGGCCAAGGTCGGTTTCACCGCGCCCAGCGTCGAGGGCCAGGCCGCGGTGATCCGCGACGCACTGTCCCTGGCCGATGTGGCCCCGCACACCGTCGGATACATCGAGACACACGGCACCGGCACCCGGATCGGCGACCCCATCGAGATCGAGGCGCTCCGCAGCGCCTACGGTGCGGCCCACGACGCCTCACGTGAGGCGTCGTGGGAAGGCGGGCGGATCGCTCTGGGCTCGGCCAAGGCCACCATCGGGCATCTGGACGCCGCGGCCGGTGTGGCCGGTCTGATCCGTGCCGCGCTGGCCGTTCGCGACGGGGTCATCCCGCCCAGCAGCTACTTCGAGAAGCCCAATCCGCTGCTGGAGCTGGAGGACTCCCCGTTCCACGTCCCCGTCGAGCGCACGGCGTGGCCGTCCGGGGACAGCCCCAGGCGGGCGGCCGTCAGCTCCTTCGGTGTCGGTGGCACCAACGCCCATGTGGTGCTCGAACAGGCCCCGGCCGCTGCCCCGGTGGCGCCGACCCCGCGCGACCGCGAACTGCTGGTGCTCTCGGCCGTCGACGAGGAGGCCCTCGAACGGTGGCGGCTGCGCGTGGCCGACGCGCTCGGCGAGTCGGATGCGGACGCGCGCGATGACACGCACCGGCTGGCGGACGCGGCCCACACACTGGCCACCGGACGGCGGCAGCTCCCCCACCGGCTGGCTGTGGTGGCCGCCGACGCGGGAGAGGCCGTGGCCCGGCTGCGGGATGTGGACACCCGGCGGATCAGGGTCGCCGGCGAACCCCCCGCTGTGGTGTTCCTCTTCCCCGGGCAGGGGGCACAGCGCCCGGGCATGGCCGCCGGGCTCCACCGCGTGGCCCCCGTCTTCCGCCAGGAGCTCGACACCTGTCTGGAGCTGCTGCTCGGTGAAGGCGTGGACCTCCGCGGCCTGCTGCTCGACCCGGACGCCGACGCGACCGCGCTGAACAGCACCGACAACGCCCAGCCCGCCCTCTTCGCGTACTCCTACGCCCTGGCCCGGCAGTGGCAGGCCTGGGGAGTCGTTCCCCGGGCCATGGCCGGGCACAGCATCGGCGAGTACGTCGCCGCCTGCCTGGCCGGAGTCTTCGACCTGCCCGCGGCACTGCGCCTGGTGGCCGCCCGCGGCCGGCTGATGGCCGCGCTGCCCGCCGGGAGCATGCTCGCCGTCGCGCTGTCCGAGGACGAGGCGGCCGAGCAGGCACGCGCCGCGGGCCTCGACCTCGCGGCGGTCAACGGACCGCGCCAGTGCGTGCTGTCCGGACCCTCCGCAGTGGTCGACGGACTGCGCAGGAACCTCGTGGACAAGGGTGTGCAGAACAGGGTCCTGCACACGTCGCACGCCTTCCACTCGGCGATGCTCGACCCCATGCTGTCCGCGTTCGCGCGCGAACTGCGCGCCGTACGGCTGCGGGAGCCGTCCTCGCCCTTCATCTCCTGTCTGACGGGAGAGCCGATCACGGCCGAACAGGCCTGCGACCCGGCCTACTGGACGGCACAGGCACGCGGCACGGTCCGTTTCGGTGCCGGCCTCGATCTTCTCGCGGCCGAACCGGACGCGTTCTTCGTGGAGGTCGGCGCGGGCAAGGGCATGACGGAGCTGGCCCGCAGGCACCTGCGGACGCTGCGGCACGCGCCCGTCGCGTCGCTCCCGCTGACCGGCGGCGAGCCGGCCGGCGAGCTGCTCGGCGCGCTCGGCCAGGCCTGGGAGGCCGGGGCCGAGATCGACTGGGCGGCGTACTACGACGGAGAGCGGCGTGGCCAGGCCGCGCTGCCCGGGTATCCGTTCGCCCGGGACCGCTACTGGCTGGACGCACCGGCCCGTTCGCACCAGTCCGCCGCTCCGGGGTCCGTACCCGCGGCGGTGGACACCGGGGCCGCCACCGCGGAGACGGCCGCGGCGGGGCGGGGCTCGGGCGGTGCCCGCGGCGGCACCGAGGCAGTGGTACTCGCCGTGTTCACCGAAGCCTTCGGGACGGACGACATCAACCCCGACGACGACTTCTTCGGCCTGGGCGGCACCTCGCTGCTCGCGGCCGAGGTCGTCCACCGGCTGCGCAGGGAACTGAACACGGAATTCCCTGTGCGCTACCTCTTCGAGGCGTCCCAGGTGTCCGAACTGGCCGCGCTGATCGACGGTGGGACCACCGGCGTGGAGGGCGCTTCCGCCGTGTCCGGCCCCGGCTCGCCCGACGACACCTCCGCCGAACTCGATGACCTGGCCGCCGAGCTGGCGGGGCTCTCGGACGACGAACTGGCCCGGCTGCTCGGCACCGGACCGGAAGGAGCGACGGCATGACCCGGGACACCACCGGCGACCCGCGGGGCGGGCTGCGAGACCGCCTCGACGCACTCTCGCCCGGGCAGCGGGCCGAACTCGCCGAGCGGCTGCGCGGCCGCAAGGCGGTCCGGCCACCGCGGCGGCCCCTGCGGTTCAGCCTGTTCTACTTCGCCAACACGGCGGGGGACAAGGACCAGCCGTACCGCTTCCTCATGGAGACGGCACGGCAGGCCGACCGGCTCGGGTTCGCCGCGGTGTGGACCCCTGAGCGGCACTTCCACGATTTCGGCGGTATCTACCCCAACCCTTCGGTCCTGGGCGCCGCCCTGGCCACCGCCACCGAACGGGTGCAGATCCGCGCCGGAAGCCTGGTGCTGCCCCTGCACCACCCGGTGCGAGTGGTCGAGGACTGGTCCGTCATCGACAACCTCTCCGGCGGCCGTGTCGGTGTCTCCTTCGCCACCGGCTGGCACGGCACCGACTTCGTGCTCGCCCCGGACAAGTACGAGGACCGGCGCGCGTACACCTTCGACACCATTCCGCTGGTCCAGCGACTCTGGCGGGGCGAGGAGGTGGCCTTCCCCGGCCCGGGTGACACAAAGATCACCCCGCACGTCCACCCCCGCCCGGTGACGCCCGAACTCCCCGTGTGGATCACCTGCTCAAGCAACCCGGACACCTACCGCAGGGCCGGCCGCCTCGGCGCCAACATCCTGACCGGGCTCATCGGCACCGAGACGGAGCAGCTCGCCACGCATATCGCGCTCTACCGCAAGGAGCGTGCCGCCCACGGACACGACCCCGAGAGCGGCACGGTCAGCGTGATGCTGCACACCTACCTCGAGCAGGACGCGGCTGCCGCGCGGGAACGGTGCCGTGAGCCGCTGCGCGAGTACCTGCGGGGCTATCTGGAGCAGCAGAGCGACATGCTCGACGCTTCGGGCGCGGATGCCGGGGGTGCCGACATCGAGGCCCAACTCGACTTCGCCTACGAGCGCTATGCCCGCCAGACGGCACTCATCGGCTCGCCGGCCACGGTACGCGGCCTCCTCGACCGGCTCGCCGACGCCGGTGTCGACGAGGCCGCCTGCCTGGTGGACTTCGGAATCCCGCTGGAGCAGGCGCAGCGGAGCATCGACCTGCTGGCGGGGGTGCAGGAGGACTACCGGGAAGCCCCGGACGCCACGCCTGCCGCCTCCGCGGCGTCACACCCCGTCCCGGCCGTTCCGGTCATCCCGCGGGACTCGAACGGTCAGGACGTCTCCGCCCCTGCCGCCGCCCCACCCCTTTCCGGCATCTCCGCTCCGCTCGGTATCGACCAGGAGCGGATGTACCGCATGCAGAAGGCCTTGCCGCCCGGCCCGGCCAACTACGTCACCACAGCGCTGCGCATCCGCGGCCCGCTGCGCCCCGCGCTGCTCGAGGACGCGCTGCGGACCGTGGTGGCCCGGCACGAGGTGCTGCGCACCGCGTTCGGCGAGGCGGGCGGGGAGCCCTTCCAGCGCATCGGGGCGCCCGGGGAGTTCCCCGTCGTGCTGGAGCGCTTCGACGTCACCGGCGTACCCCCGGCCGAGCGGATGCGCACCGCGCGTGACATCCGTACCGAGGTCGGCCGCCGCCCCTTCGCCCCGGACCTTCCACCGCTGCGGCTCGCCCTCATCACCCTGGGTGCCGAGGAGTACCAACTCGCAGCGGTCAAGAACCACATGATCACCGACTGGGTTTCCTTCACGGTCTTCCTGAAGGAACTCTTCACCGTCTACGGGGCGCTGCTCCAGGGCAGGACCCCCGATCTGCCGACGGCGATCCCCTTCCGGGTGTTCGCGGAGCAGGAGCGTGCCCGGCTGCGCGGCGGCCGCCTCGACGACCAGCTCGCCTATTGGGACGAGCAGTTGGCCGGAGCGCCGCAGCCGGTGACCTTCCCGCTGAAGGCGGCGCTGGGGGGTGAGCGGCCCGCTCAGCCGTCCTTCGCGGGCCACCGGGCCTGGATGCTCTTCCCCGAGCAGACCACCAGGCAACTCAACGCGCTCAGCAGGGCCCAGCGCGTCACCCCCTTCATGACGGCCTACACCGCCCTCGCCGCCTCGCTGACCCGGGTGACCGGCGAGCCGGATCTGATCCTCGGCTCCCCGACCGCCAACCGCGACCGCGCACCGGACAGCCTGCTCGGCCTGCTGCTGCGCCCGATGCTGCTGCGTACCCGGCTGCGCCCCGAACAGACCTTCCGCAGCGCCCTCACGGATGTGCGAAAGATGGTCTCGGGCGCGCTGTCCCACGCGGAGGTGCCCTATCAGGCGATGGTCGACCGGTTCGCACCGCAGCACGACACCTCCTGGACACCGCTGTTCAAGCTGCGCTACCTGTTCCTCCGCTGGGACGACCCGGTGACGATGTCCGGGCTGCGGCTGAGCCCTCTCGACACCGACCCGAAGACCTCGCTGTACGACAGCACGCTCACCCTCTGGGACAGCCGGCTCGGCGCGTTCGGGCGGTTCGAGTACGCCCTCGACCTGTTCGACCACGACATGGTCGTCCAGTCGATCGAGACCTTCTCGACCATGCTCGCCGCCGCCGTATCCGACCCTGACCTGAGGATCGGAGACCTCCCGGACGCCTCCTCCACCCGCTACCACGTGGACGAGGACGAACTCGAGGCACACCTCGGCTCCGAGGCCCTGACCCAGGACCGTTCATGAAGAGAGACGCAGTGGACACGCACACCGCATCGCCCGGGCACATCAGGGCGGCAGCCGTCAGGGCCTGGGAGATCGTCCTCGGCCGGACCGGATTCGACGGCGACGCCGACTTCTTCGAGCTGGGCGGCGACTCGGTCGGCGGAGCCCGGCTGATGGCCTCCCTGCGGGGGGAGTTCGGTGAGACGCTGCCGCTCACGCTGATCTTCTTCCATCCCGCGTTCGACGAGTTCACAGCGGCCCTGGCCGAGGCGGTGGGCGCACTCCCCGCCGCAGCCGGGCAGGACACCGGGACCGCGTACCTCCCCGCCCGTCCGCAGGCCGTCGCGGAGCCGCAGGCCGCCCTGCCGGCATCCGGCAGGCTGCGGCTCTCCCCGGAGCAGGAATCCCAGTGGGTCGCCGAGCAGGTCACCCCCGGCAACCTCGCGTACACCGAGCTGCTCGCACTGCGCCTGACCGGACCGCTGGACCCCGAGCGGCTCCAGCGCACCCTCGACCGCCTCGTGGAGCGGCACGCGGCACTGCGTACCCGCTTCCCCGTCGACCCCGAAGGGCGCCCGGTCCAGGAGATCCTGACGCCCGACGCCGCGCCGCGGCTGACACTGGAGCGGCTGGACGCCGAGGACGAGGCAGCGGTCCGCGCCCTCGCGCTCGACCGGCTCGCCGAGCCCTTCGACCTCGCCGCGGGCCCGCTGCTGCGTGCCCAGCTCGTCCGCCTGTCCACGACCGACCATGTCTTCCTGCTGTACGGCCACCACATCGTCGCCGACGGACCCTCGATGGAGGTGCTGTGCGAGGAGCTGGGCGTCCTCTACACCGGCCGCGAACCGGCGGAGCCCGCCCCGTCGTACGCGGAGCACACCCACCGGCAGCACTCCCGGGACCTGGGCGCACAGCTCGGTTACTGGCGTGAGCAGCTCGACGGTGCCACCGACATCGAGCTGCCGCTCGACCGGCCCCGCCCCGCGGTCCGCGCCATCGACGGACGCAGGTACCGCTTCACGGTTCCCGGCACCCTCCTCGACCGGCTCGACGCGCTGGCGCGCGAGGAGCGGGCGACCCGCTTCACGGTCCTGCTCGCCGCGTTCCAGACGCTGCTCGGCCACTGGGCGGGCACCCAGGACGTGGTGGTGGGATGCCCGGTGACCGCGCGCTCGCAGCCCGGCCTGGAGAAGATGACGGGCGCGCTGCTGAACATGGTGTGCTTCCGCGGCGACCTCGGCGGCGACCCCACCTTCCGCGAGCTGCTCGTACGCACCCGGCAGGCGGGTTTCGGGGCCATGGCCCACAGTGATGTGCCGTTCAGCCGGGTGCTCGCCGAACTGGCGCAGGAGCGGGACGCGTCCCGGCCCGCGCTGTTCTCCAGCACCCTGAACCTCCAGCCGACGCCGCCGGATCTCCGCGCCGATCTGGGCGAGGTCTCGGCCGAGCTGTTCCCGGTGCCGCGGCACTACGCCATGTACGACTTCAGCATGTACGCCTGGCAGGCTCCCCATGAGCTGCTCATCGACATCGAGTACGCGACAGCCCTTTTCGACGAGGCGACGGTCGCCGCGTTCGCGGACCGGTTCGGCGCCCTGCTCCGGTCTGCGGCGGCCGAGCCGGACAGGCCGCTGTCGGAGCTCGACACCGTCGCGGAGGCGGAGCTCCGGCTGGTACTGAAGGACTGGAACGACACCGGGGCCGACCTCGGCCCGGACCGCTGCTTTCACGAGCTGTTCGAAGAGCAGGCGAGGGCAACCCCGGAGCGCACCGCCGTCATCGGCCCGGACCGGCACCTCAGCTACGCGGAACTCGACGCCGAGGCGACCGAGCTGGCCGCCAGTCTGGGCGGGCTCGGGGTCGGTCCCGAGTCGGTGGTGGCAGTCTGCCTGGAGCGCTCCACCCGGCTGCTCGTCACCCTGCTGGCCGTGGCGAAGGCGGGCGGTGCCTTCCTGCCGCTCGGCCCGGACTGGCCCGCCCAGCGCAGGGACTTCGTGCTGGCCGACGCGGGCGCGGAGTTCCTGGTGGACGCTTCGGGCATGCGCCGGTGCGGCGCGGCGGGGCAGCCTGCCGCCCGGGCCGGCCACCGGCCCAGCCCCGGCAACCTCGCCTATGTGCTGTACACCTCGGGTTCCACCGGCACCCCCAAGGGCGTCATGGTGAGCCACCGGGCCCTGGTCAACCGGCTCCGCTGGATGCGGCGCGACTGCGGACTCGGAGCCGGGGACGTCGTGCTCCAGAACGCCGTACCCACCTTCGACTACGCGATGTGGGAGCTCTTCGGGCCGCTCCACATGGGTGCGACGGCCGTGCTGCCCAGCGCGGACGGACACCGGGACTTCAGCGAGCTGACCCGGCTGATCACCGAACACGGCGTCACCGTGGCGCACTTCGTCCCCTCGCTGCTGCGGCTCTTCGCCGACGAGCCCGAAGCCGCACGGTGCACGGGGCTGCGGGTGCTGTTCAGCGGGGGTGAGCCGCTGGACCCGGCACTCGCCGCACGGGTGCAGCAAGTGCTGCCGGGTGTACGGATGTTCAACGCGTACGGACCGACCGAAGCAGCCGTGGACGTCACCTGCTGGCCGGTGCCGGAGCTGCCCGCCTCGGTGGCGATCGGCGGGCCCGTGGCCAACACCACGGCGTACGTCCTGGACGAACGGATGCGCCCGCAGCCCGTCGGTGTTCCCGGTGAGCTGTACCTGGGCGGGGTCCAGCTCGCCCGCGGCTATCGCGGACAGCCGGGCCTGACCGCGGAGCGGTTCCTGCCCGATCCCTTCGGGACACTGCCCGGAGGGCGCCTCTACCGCACCGGCGACCGGGCGCGCTGGCGCTCCGACGGGGTCCTGGAGTACGTGGACCGCATCGACCGGCAGATCAAGCTGCGCGGAGTCCGTGTGGAGCCGGGGGAGGCGGAGGCCGCGCTGCTCGCCCATCCCGCGGTCCGCGAGGCTGCCGTCGTGGCGGCGGAGGGTAAGGGCGGCCTCCGGCTCGTCGCGTACTACTGCGGCCGCCCGTCCGGCGGGGAACAGGAACTGCGCGACCACCTGGCCGACCGGCTGCCGGAGTTCGCCCTGCCGACCGTGTACATGGAGCTTCCCGACGGCCTTCCGGTGCTGACCAGCGGAAAGCTGGACCGTGCAGCCCTCCCCGCACCCGCAGCCGCACCGGAACGCGCTGCCCGGACCACCGCCCCGGGCGGCGACTCCGGATACGAGGCGCCGCTCGGCCCGCGTGAGCTGATGCTGGCGGCCCTGTGGTCCGAGGTGCTCGGAGTGGACCGGATCGGCCGGGAGGACAGCTTCTTCCAGCTCGGCGGGGATTCGATCCTGGGGATCCAGATGGTCGCCAAGGCGCGCAGGGTCGGTATGCAGCTCACGGTTCCGGCGTTGTTCCGGCACTCGACACTCGCCGCCCTGGCCGCGGTGGCCGGGGAGTCCGGTGACGGAGCCAAGGTGGCTTCCGCCGCCCCCGGTCCCGCCGCCGCGGCGAGTCCCACGCGCTTCCCGCTCACGCCGTTGCAGCGGGAGATGCTGCGGGAGGCCGCGGCGGCACCGGGCAGGGGCGTGTACGTCGTGCCCGCAGAGCTGCTCCTTGACGGCGAAGTCGACCCGGAGTCCATGCGTACCGCGTTCCGGCGCCTGGTCGAGCGCCACCCGGTGCTGCGCACCTCCGTGCGCTGGCACGAGCGGCCGGAGCAGTCCGAGCAGCAGGTCCACCCCGCCTCAGAGCCCTCCTTCCGGTACGAGGACTGGAGCGGCTATCCGGCCGACGAGCAGCAGCGGCGACGCCGTGACCTGCTGGAGGAGGAGTGGCGCAGCGGATTCCCCGACGAGGCCGCTCAGCTGAGCCGGATGATCCTGCTGCGGCTCGGCGACCGCCGCTTCGCCATGGTGTGGACCCGGCACAACGTGCTGCTCGACGGATGGAGCTTCTCCCAGCTCTACGACGAGCTGCTCGACATGCACGCGGCACTGCGCGACCACCGCCCCGAGCCGGCCGCCGATCCGCGCGCACCCTTCAGCGCCTATGTGGAGTGGCTGCTGCCGCGGCAGCGGGCGGCGGCGGAGCGGCTGTGGAACGAGCAGCTCAAGGAGCTGTCCCCCAAGTCGCTCTTCGCTCCCGAGGTGGGACCGTCCGCCGAGTGCTACCGGGAGTTGCGCTTCCCGCTGCCCGCGAGGGCGGAGGCGTTCGCCAAGGATCACGGCGTCACGGTCAGCACTGTTCTGGAGGCGGCCTGGGCCGCGGTGCTGGCGCGGCGCACGGGCGCGACCGACGTTCAGTTCGGTTCGGTCTTCTCCGCCCGTGACGCCGATGTCCTGGACGTCGAGCGGATGCTGGGACTGATGATCAACACCCTCCCGTCGGGCCTCAGGCTGGACCGCGAGGAGACCGTGGCCGACTGGATAGGCAGGCTGCACCACCGCGGCGCTCTGCTCAAGGAGCTGTTCACGGCCGACCTCGGGGTCCTCCAGGAGCGCTCAGGTACGGGCGGGGCGCTGTGGGACACGCTGCTGCTCATCCACAACTACCCGCACAGCTTCCACGACGCCCCGACCGGCGGGCTCCGGGTGGTAGGCACCGCCGGATTCTCCCGGGTCGGCGCCGCGCTCATCGTCTCCGTGGACGTCAAGCCGCTGCGCCTCGCCATGATGTACGACGAGGCACGGGCCGATGAGGAGCTGGTACGGGACCTCGCGGCCGAACTGGCCGAGGTCCTGGACCAGCTGGCGGACCGGCCCGACGGGACGGTCGGTGACCTTCTCGGGTGACGCCGAGGGGGCCGGTGGGAGAGACGAGACGTCTCTCCCACCGGCCCCCGGGCGGGCGTCAGGATTGCCGGGCGGCCCGCAGGTCGCCCTCGACCGCCGCCGTGATCAAAGGGAGGGACTCCGCTTCGAAGAAGGCGTGTTCGCCGCTGGGCAGCAGCCGCAGCCTGAACCGGCCTGCGGTGTGCTGCTTCCAGCCGGCCACGGACTCCGGCGGCACGATCTCGTCGTACTCGCCGGTGAACGCGGAGACCGGGCAGCGCAGCACGGTGTCGCGGGCCGTGGCCGTGTACCGCTCGACGAGCACGCAGTCCGCCCGGTAGCTCGGCAGCATCAACTCGGTGAACAACGGGTCGGACAGCAGCGGACTGTCCTCTCGCACACGCGTCCGGTCCGCCAGGAACTCCGCGTCGCTGAGCCGGTCGTCGGGGACCTGGGGAGGGAGGAGCAGATGAGGGGCGGTCTCCGCGGAGACGAACAAGCCCACCGGGCCGGGAAGTCCCGGTTCCGTGCGCTCCAGATGCGCCGCCAGCTCCAGGGCGATCAGCGAACCCATGCTGTGCCCGAAGAACGCGAACGGCACATCCATACGGCCGCGCAGCGCATCGGCGAGCTGGACCACCAGGTCACCGAGATCCGCGACGGCGGGTTCGGCAAGGCGGCCCTCCCGTCCAGGCGTCTGCACGAGGACGGGCTCCACCCCGGGGCCGAAGCTGTCCGCCAGCTCCCGGTAACCGGAAGCCCCCTTACCTGCGTACGGAAAGAAGAACAGCCGGGTGGCCGATTCGTTCCCGGGGCGCTGGTAGTAAATCCATTTGTCCTTCGCGGCCTTCGCCATATTACTGTGCCTGCGCCTCCATCTCGCGGCGAAGGCTTAGTGGGCGCATATCGGTCCATACCTCGGCTATGTGGGCGAGGCACTCGTCCTTCGTGCCGCTCGTGCCGTCCGTACGCCAGCCGTCCGGTATCGCCTTGTCCAATGGCCAGATCGAATACTGCTCTTCGGTATTGAGGACCACGGTGAACCGACCCTGCTCGTCCATCTGTACCTCCAGGTGGGACATGAATTCAGCTCTCACGGAGAGCTGATGTTGATCAAGAAGCTAACAGTGCCGGTATCGGGATGGCAAGGCCCTGTGGGGAGTGGAGGGTAGTTATCGTCACAGCGGGGTTCCGGCCTCGATCTCATTGCAACTGATCAGCGGGTCGTTTAGGCTTGCAATCACTTCTTTATTTCCGCCCCTGCGTCAAGCGGTGGGGGCGACGTGGCAGCGGGCGAGGGGGCGGACCGCATACCTTGGCCTGCCCGGAATTGATGCATCAATTTACGCGTGATGCACACGGAGGGATAAATTCATGGAGCAGGTGTTCGCGGAGATTCAGGAGATCAGGCAGACCCTCCCGGAGCGTGCGATGTTCCGAGAGGAGTCGACCCTCAAGGAGCTGTCCAGGCGACTGGAAGTCAGCCCCTCGCTGCGTCGGCAGCCTGCGGTTCAGGCGCTTCTGGAGGACGTCCGGGCGTTCAGGTCCGGTGATCGCCTGGCGGCCGTCAAAGAGCACATCAACACCCGGCGGGACAATCACATATTCTCGCTCTTCGATGCCTCGTATTTCCCGGCTCTCGGTCTGGACTACCTCACCTACGAGACACTTCCGACCGATCCCCACCTGGCGGAGCGTTATGCCAGTAACACCATGCCGGTGAATATGACGAAAGCCACCGACGGATTCCGTTCGCGGGCGGTGGTGGCGCTCTTCCCGGAAAATCACATCGATGGAATACAGCAGCCGGAAGATCTTATCTTCTATTTCATCGACAAGTTCGTGGAGAGGCATAACCGCATCACCCGGAAAATGATCGACGCGGTGATGGAGCCCGGCAGCTTCCCGCGGATCCAGGGGGCGTCTGACAAGACGGTCGAGCTGGCTTGCTCCTGGTGGGTACGGCTCCACGAGTACCATCACCGGCACGGCGACATGCCCATCCCCGACTTTCTTTCGGCGAAGAAGATCAAGCCCCTGGCAGGCCTTGAGGAGCTGCGCGTCGATGTGTCCGGAATGCTCGTCTGCCTACAGGACGAGAAGCTTCCGCGCGAAGAGGCGATGACGGCTTATGAGTTCATGCTCGCGGAGCGGCTCCTGCGTTACGCGGTAGAGGGGATTCCCCGCCCGAACTACGACGCGGTGGCTTCGCAACTGCTCTTCAACTACCTCTCCGAGCACAACGGAATCCGCCTCGCCAACGGAAGGATCACCCTCCTGCCCGGGCTCCCGGGTGTACTCGCGGGCTTCCTGAACGAGATCGAGCGCATCGAGAGCAGGATCCACACGGAACCCGTCGAGGCGGTCAAGAAGGACCTCCTCGGATTCACCAACGCCTACACGGTCTACGACCCCGAGGCGCGCGACTACCAGCACATCCCCTACTTCGCGGAGATCAAGCAGCGACTCGGCGTGTGACGGGCGAGCAGGGCGGGAGGGGCGGTGCCGCCCCTGGCTCCGTCCCGTGGGAACAGACCTTTGAGCAGGAGTAGTTCACGTGAGTCACACAGCCGCCACCAGGTGTCCGTACGACAGCGGCGAAGGGGCGATGACCGACCCGTGCCGTGATTACCTACGGCACCGCGACATCGAGCCCGTCCGCTGGGACGAGGATCTCGCGCTGTGGTTCGTCACCGGATTCCGCGAGGCGACCGAACTGCTGCGGCACCCCTCGCTGTCGTCCGCCTGGCCGGAGAGGGGAAGCACGCCGCTGCACGCCGCAGTCGGCGGCGGTGATGGTGCGCGCACCTCGGGGCTGGTGCGCAAGTGGTTCATGTTCAATGACCATCCCAGTCATGGCAGGGCCCGGAAACTGGTCGCCCCGCTCTTCTCGGCCGAGCGGGTGGCCGAGTTGCGGCCCTTCGTCGAGGGTGTGGTCGACGAACTCATGGCCGCGCACCGGGAGTCCATCGACGTCATGGCGGATCTCGCGGTGCCCCTTTCCGGACGGGTGATCTGCCACATCCTCGGCCTGCCCCCGCGGGTGGCCCCGTATCTGGAGGCCTGGGCGCAGGACGTCGCGGCCTTCCTGATCGCGGACTACCTGCCCGACGTGGTCACCAGAGGGCACACCGCACTCGAGGACATGACCGTGGTCATCGACCAGGTGCTCGCGGGCGAACCGCCGGCGGGCACCGGGCTGCACCTGCTCCGCGACGCCCACCGCAAGGGCGAGATCGAACTCCAGGACGTCTGGGCCACGGCGACGTTCCTCATCTACGCGGGGTTCGAGACGACATCGACGTTCATCGGCAAGGCCGTGCGCTCGATCCTGCACACCGGCTCCTGGGAACGCCTGAGCGGTGACGGGGCCGGCCGCGCGGTCGAGGAGTTGCTTCGCTTCGACACCTCGGTCCAGCAGGTCGCCAGGGTGGCCACGGACACGGTCGAGGTGGCCGGCCGGAAGATCTCGGCCGGCGACCTGGTCCTGATCATGCTCGGCACGGCCAACCGTGACGCGGAGGCCTTCAGCCGGCCCGACCGCCTCGACGACCGGCGGGAGATCAGACGGCATCTCGGGTTCGGATACGGGGCGCACTACTGTCTCGGAGCAGGTCTCGCCCGGCTCGAAACCCAGATCGCCCTGGACGCCCTGTTCGCCAAGTGGTCCACCCTCCGCTTCGCGGAGCCGCCGAGGACGCGGTCGCACTACGGGGTCACGGTCCTGGAGCACCTCGTGGTGGAGGAAGCCCCTGGCGCCTGAACGCACCTGGGGGTGGTACTTCCCGAGTGCCTGGACGCATGACCGGACCGTCTACGTCGCCGCCGCGAGCCCCGTCTTCAGCCCCGCCCCGCACAGCGGCAGCACCACGGTCCGGTCGCCCAGGTCGCAGGTGCCGGCCGCGGCCCAGGATGCCGCGCCGGTGGACTCGACGTAGAGGCCGCGGGCGGCGAGGTCCAGCTGGGCGGCGCGGATCTGGTCCTCCGTCACCGTGAGGAAGCTGCCGCCCGTGGCGCGTACCGCGGTGAGGATCTGCCGGGCGCGGGGCGGGTTCGGGATCGCGATGCCCTCGGCGAGCGTGCTGGTCGTGAAGGACGGGGCCAGGATGTCGTCCGCTCCCGCGCGGAAGGCGAAGGCCAGGGGGGCGACCGCCGCGGCCTGGACGGCGAGCAGGGCGGGCTTCCGGGTGATCAGGCCCTGGGCGTGCAGCTCGTCGATCGCGAGCGCCGCGCCGAGCAGGAGGGTCCCGTTGCCGACCGGCAGTACGAGGGTTTCGGGCAGCCGTCCGCCGAGGTCCTCCCAGATCTCGTACACATAGGTCTTGGTGCCGTGCAGGAAGTACGGGTTGAACACATGCGAGGCGTAGAAGACGTCCTCATCCCCGGCGACCGAGCGGGCCGCCTGTGCCGCGGCCTCGCGGTCTCCCGTGACGAGCTCCACGCGCGCACCATGGGCCCCGATCTGCTCGAGCTTCTTGGGGGAGGTGCCGGCGGGCACGTAGACGGTGCAGTCGAGACCGGCGCGGGCACAGTACGCCGCGATCGACGTGCCCGCGTTTCCGCTGCTGTCGGCGATCACGCGGCGGGGCTTCAGCCGCCGTGCCAGCTCGGCGAGCATCACCGCTCCGCGGTCCTTGAAGGCCAGGGTCGGCATCAGGAAGTCGAGCTTGGCCGTGACGGTGTCCGTGAGGGGAACGAGCGGGGTGCGGCCCTCGCCCAGGGAAACCGCGGCGTGTGCCGGGGCGGGCAGTGGCAGGGCCTCCTCGTACCGCCAGAGAGAGTTGACGCGGGACGGCAGTGAGTCGCGGGGTACGGGGGACGCCCGGAAGTCGAGGTCCCATGGGCCATGGCACTGCGGACAGCACCAGGCGGCCGTTTCCACCGGGGACCGGACATCGCACATCGGACACTGGTACTCCGTCATGTGATCCACCATCGCACCTGTGTGCCGCGCGCGTTACGCCACCCGCGCACTTCTCCATGGGAACCCTGAAGAACCGTCGGCCTTTCGGCCGGCAGCCCCCCGGCCGGGACGCGGCGACACCACCTCCACGGTGGACGCCCCGTCCGAGGTCGCGAACGGGAGATGGAAGCCGTGAGCGACAGCGCGAGCGACCACACCGGAAAGATCGACTCCAGGTGTCCTCAGTTCTGATCAGGTTCTGACATAACAGCAAGGGGTGGTCGCTTCGGGCGACCACCCCTTCTGCCGTCGGGCCCGGCGGCAAGCGCCCTACCTCCGGTAAGGCGTTGGCTGAAGAGGCGCCATTGCGACTGGTGATGCTCTGGCCCATGCTTGCGGGGGCCAACCGGCGGTTGCCACGCTGTTGCTGTCTGTCAACCCGTTGGGAGTGGCCAGTGACATTCGGTGAGCAGCCCGCCTATTTGCGTGTTGCGAGCGATCTCCGACGGAAGATCGCCAATGGTTCACTGCCGCCGCGCACCCGGCTTCCCTCGCAGGCCCGTATCCGCGAGGAGTACGGGGTGTCGGACACCGTGGCCCTCGAAGCGCGCAAGGTGCTGATGGCCGAGGGGCTCGTCGAGGGCCGCTCCGGGTCCGGCACCTATGTGCGCGAGCGGCCCGTGCCCCGCCGGATCGCCCGTTCCGGCTTCCGGCTGACGTCCGGCGGCAGTCCCTTCCGCCAGGAACAGGCGGTGGACGGTGCCCGGGGCACCTGGGAGTCCCGCAGCGAGCAGGTGGACGCCGGTGCCGCCGTCGCCGCCCGGCTGGGGATCGGTGCGGACGAGCGGGTCATGCGTACCCGCTATGTGTTCCGGGAGGCGGGCGAGGCGATGATGCTGTCCACCTCCTGGGAGCCGCTCGCCATCACCGGCCGGACCCCCGTGATGCTGCCCGAGGAAGGGCCGCTCGGCGGCTGCGGTGTCGTCGAGCGGATGGGAGCCATCGACGTCGTCGTGGACAACGTGGCGGAAGAGGTCGGCGCGCGTCCCGGTCTGGCGGAGGAACTCCAGGCACTCGGCGGGGTTCCGGGTCATGTGGTCATGGTCATCCAGAGGACCTACTACGCGTCGGGCCGGGCGGTGGAGACGGCGGATGTCGTCATCCCGGCCGACCGCTACCGGATCTCGTACCACCTTCCCGTGCGGTGAGCCGCCACGGGGCCTGAAAGCGCCCTGTGAGGGGCGCGCTCGGCCATGTACGCTCCCTCTCCCCGTCCTGCCTCTGGCTGGATCCGTATCTCTTTGTGAGAACGCGTAACCGCTGAGTAAATGTCAGGCGTAAGCTCGGGCATATGCAGAGTGCGGTTTCCTGGGGATCGTTGAAGATGCGCAGGCAGGCGACGGGAGGGTCGCGATGAGCGAAGACAGCGCGGTGCTTCCCTGGCTGGTGATCCGTCAGGACGACAACGGCAACCGCTATCGCGTCGGCAGGTACGCCACCGAGGTCGAGGCGCGGAGGATCGCCGACAGCCTCGGCGCTCGCGGCCACCAGCAGCTCTACTGGGTGGAGCGCTTCGGGCCGGCGGCGCCGGCTCCCGATCTGGCCTAGCCCTGCTCCCTTGCCTTGCCCCGTGCGCCGTCCGCACGGGCTCAGCTCCCCCGCGTACACGGCACGGTGGTGGCGGCGTGGCGCGTTACGCTCCCGCGCATGACGGATCGTGTGACAGCCCGGGTCGTGGTGGCGGGAGCGGTGTACGAGCGGGGACGGTTGCTCGCCGCGCGCCGGAGTGCGCCTCCGGAGCTGGCCGGCCGCTGGGAACTGCCCGGCGGCAAGCTGGAGCCGGGCGAGACCCCCGAGCAGGCACTGGTGCGCGAGCTGCGCGAGGAGCTCGGTGTCGACGCGCAGCCGCTCGAGCGGGTCCCCGGTGAATGGCCGCTCGGCCCCGGCTATGTGCTGCAGGTGTGGACGGCCCGGCTGCTGCGGGGCGATCCCGAACCGCTGGAGGACCACGACGAGCTGCGCTGGCTCGCTCCCGATGAGCTGCACACCGTGGACTGGCTGCCCCAGGACCGTCCGGCGGTGGACGCCGCGGCGCGATGCGTGCCAAAGGGGTCTCCGGGGTGAGACTTCCCCCGCACCGCCCTGCCCGGACCATGTCCGCCATTCGCGTCACCGTAGGGGTTCCACGGCGGTAGGTGTCCTGAATATCGGGTATGGGGTGAATGACGCTCCGGAATCAGACGTGGTCCAGTCACCACGATCGGCCGTGGGAAGTGATCGGTGTGAGCGACACCCTTGGCGACATCGCCGAGTGGACCTTCCCTGGCGCGCCCGATGCCGTCCGCGCCGCACGCCACGCCGTCCGGGACGCGCTGCGCGTCTGGGGTCTGGACGGCCTAGGCGATGTGACCGAGCTGCTGGTCAGCGAGCTGGTGACCAATTCGCTGCGGTACGCCTCCGGCCCGATCGGCGTACGTCTGGTCCGGCTGAGTGTGGACGGCGACACCCCGCCGACCCGTTCCGCGCTCCTCGTGGAGGTCAGCGACCCCCTTCCCGATCCACCCCTGGAGCGCCCGGCCGGCCCCGAGGACGAAGGGGGACGCGGACTCCAGCTGGTGGCCTGCACCGCCAGGCGGTGGGGCACACGTCACGGCAGGACGGGCAAGACGGTGTGGTTCGAGCTGCCTCTGCCTGGTTAGAAGTCTGATGGGACGTCGATCATCGCGTTCTCGGCTCAAAATGAACGAGACCGCTCTGTGATCGTGAACGCCGTGCCGCCGGAGGCCGTAGTGCTGAATACTGCCAGGCATGGCCGGTCCGGTGCGGTGAGCTGGAGGGGACGGTCGCGTGAGCGAGATACCTGAGACGGCGAGCGGCGTGGTGTGGCAGAGCAGTCCGCCCGGCTCGATCTACGACTACATCAGGGTGGCATCGTTCTCGATCGGCCCTGACGGGCTGGTCGACCAGTGGAGCCGTCGTGCCACCGAGCAGTTCGGTATCGGACCCGCGGAAGTCATGGGCAAGGACCCGATCGAGGTCTTCATGCCCGCCGAGCTGCGCCCTCGCGGTCACCGCAAGATGGCCGAGATACTCGACGGCAGGGAGTGGACCGGCCTCGTCCCCTTTCGGATGCCGGACGAGGACCACGCCCACGGCCTGGCCGAGGTCTACGTCATGCCGAGCGAGACCGAGGGCGGCCGGCGTGCCGCGCTCTGCATCGTGGTCGATGTCCGCGCGCTGCGCGGCATAGAGACCGATCTCGCCGCGTCGCAGGCCATTTTTGGCCAATCTCCTTTTGGCTTTCTCCTGTTCGGCCCCGACCTCACCGTCGTACGCGCCAACCAGCGCTTCGCGAAGGTGTTCGGCGGTGCGGTGTCGGAGCACCGCGGGCGCACCGTCCACGACTACCTCTCCCGGCCCGAGGCGGAGCGGATGACCGCCGCGCTCAAGCGGGTCCTGGACACCGGGGAGTCCGTCACCGACCTCCAGATCGTCGGCAGCGTGCCCGACAGCATCGATCGCCGCCACTGGTCGGTGAACCTCTACAGGGTGCACAGCGGCACGGGACGCCCCATCGGCGTCGCCGGACTCGGAATCGATGTCACGCGCCGCCACGTAGCCGCCCGGGAGGCCGCCAGCGCCCGGCGCAACCTCGCCATCCTCAACGAGGCGAGCGCCCGGATCGGCAACTCCCTCGACCTGGAGACCACGGCGCGCGAACTGCTCGACGTCGCCGTGCCGGGGTTCTGCGACCTCGCGTCCGTGGACCTCTACCAGGGGCTGCTCTCCGGGGACGAGGCCCCGCCGGGACACTGGGGCTCCAGCCGCCCGGAAGGCTACGGTGGCGCCAGCGCCGAGCTGCGCCGGGTGGCCTTCGCCAGCGCGGTCGCCGGCGCCCTCCCGTCCGACGGCCTGGACGGTCCGGACTCCCCGGACAGCGCTGCCGCGGGTACGCCGGCGTCGCCGCGCGTCGGGGCCGTCCACCACTTCCCGTTCAGCACGCCGTCGGCCGTCGCCCTGCGCACCGCCCGCGTGCAGACCATCCCCGGCGAGGACCGCAGCCTCGTCCAGTCGACCCTCGCCGTGCCGATGGTCGCCCACGACGCGGTCATCGGCCTGGTGCAGTTCTCCCGGGCCAAGGGCAGCGAGCCCTTCGGCGAACGGGACCGCGCCCTCGCGGTCGAACTCGCCGCGCGCGCCGCCGTCTGCATGGACAACGCCCGGCTCTACCGCCGCGAGCACGAACGCGCCCTGATCCTCCAGCGGAGCCTGCTGCCCCCAGGTGACCCCGAGGCCGCCGGGCTCGACATCGCCTGCCGCTATCTGCCCGGCAACACCGCGACCGAGGTCGGCGGCGACTGGTTCGACGTCATCGAACTTCCCGGGCACCGCACCGCCCTCGTCGTCGGCGACGTGATGGGCCGCGGGCTGCGGGCCGCCGTCGCCATGGGCGAACTGCGCACCGCCGTACGGACCCTGGCGCTGCTCGACCTGGAGCCCGCCGAGGTGCTCTCCGCCCTGGACGAGATCGCCCGCGGGCTCGGCAGCCCCAGCGGTGCCCAGCAGGCATCCCGCGTGGCCCACAAGTCCCGTGACCCGGAGCTCTCCGAGGTCTATCTGGCGACCTGCGTCTATGCCGTGTACGACCCGGTGACCAGGCGCTGCACCTTCGCCAACGCCGGGCACCTGCCGCCCATCCTCCTCGAACCGGGCGAGGAGGCCCTGCTGCTCGACGTGCCGCCGGGCATGCCGCTCGGAGTGGGCGGCGAGCCCTTCGAGGAGGTCCAGGTCGAGCTGCCGGAGGGCAGCCTGCTCGCGCTGTACACGGACGGTCTGGTCGAGTCCCGGGACCATCCACTCGACGAGGGCCTCAGCGCCTTCCGGGCGGCGCTCACCGATCCGTCCCGCCCGTCGGCGCGCCGCACGCTCCCGCTGCAGGCGGGCCCGGTACGCCAGGAAGGGGTGAGCCCCGGAGCGGGCGCCCGCTCGCTCGAGGACATCTGCGACCACGTCCTGAACACCCTCGACACCCACCACGGCGAGGACGACATCGCCCTTCTCATGGCCCGGATCCAGGGGATGCCGACCGAGGCCGTGGGCGACTGGCGGCTGCCCCGCGAACCCCGTTCGGTGGGCCGTGCCCGCGAACTCGCCAGGGCCCAGCTGGTCGCCTGGGAGCTCGAGCCGCTCGTGGACACCGTGGAGCTGCTCGTCAGCGAACTGGTCACCAACGCCCTGCGCTACGGGGAGGGCGAGATCCGGCTGCGGCTGCTGCGCGACCGCACCCTCGTCTGCGAGGTCTGGGACGCAGGCCTCGTACAGCCCCGGCGCAGGCGTGCGCGGGACACCGACGAGGGCGGACGGGGGCTCCAGCTCGTGGGGCTGCTGAGCGCGGCCTGGGGCTCCCGCCGCACCCCGCGCGGGAAGACGGTGTGGTTCGAACTGGCCCTGCCGGACGGTGACTCGGCGGCCGAGCCCAGCGTGGAGCAGCTGCTCAGCATGTTCTGAGACCTGAGGACCGGACTGCCGGGCCACCGGGCCCTGTCCCGGCGGTCCTCCGGGGCCGGGCGGCCTCCCTCGGACTCAGGCCGGGGCGCCCGCACCGCCTGGTGAGGCTCCCCCAGACCCGGAGGGCCCGGGTCGCTCCTCCGCAGCCCACGCCGCAGGCCGCCTCTCGAGAACCGCCCGGCCAGGCCTACGCGGCCTTGAGGGCCGCCAGCCGTGCCTCGATCTCCGCGCCGTCGCCCAGGGCGTCCAGCTGCTCGAACTGCGCGTCCAGCGACGAGGCGGCCAGCTCCTGCTTGCCCACGGCCTTGGCCTCCTCCCGGCGCACCTTGTCCTCGAACCGGCTGAGCTCGCTCGTCGGATCCAGCACGTCGATGTTCTTGACCGCGTCCATCATCTGGTTCTGCGCCTGCGCGGACTTGGACCTGGCCACCAGCTCGTCCCGTTTCGCCTTGAGCTCACCGAGCCTGGCCCGCATCTGGCCGAGCCCCTCCTTGAGCTTGTCCACGACTTCCGTCTGCGCGGCGATGGTGGGCTCCGCCGTCCTCGCCTCCCGCTCGGACTGCAACTGCCGCTGCAACGCGACCTTGGCGAGATTGTCGAAGGTGTCCGCCTCCGCGCCCTGCCCCGACGTCCTCAGCTCATCGGCCTTCCTGCTCGCCGCAAGCGCCTTCCCGCCCCACTCCCCGGCAGCTTCCACGTCCTCCCTGTGGTCCTGTTCCATCAACCGCAGATTGCCGATGGTGCTCGCGACGGCCTGCTCGGCCTCGGCGATGTTGTTGGTGTAGTCCCGGATCAGCTGGTCGAGCATCTTCTGCGGGTCCTCGGCCTGATCCAGGAGCGCGTTGATGTTGGCCTTCGCCAGCTGGCCGACCCGGCCGAGGATGGTCTGCTTGGTCATGGCGCCTCTCCTTGTGCGGAATCCCTTGTGCGGAATGTGGTCCCTTGGTTCCTTCGCTCCTGTGCCGGCGGGGTCAGAAGCGGCCGCCGCCTCCCATCCGGCCGCGTGTGCCGCCCCCGCCGAAACTCCCGGGCCGCCCGCCGAAGCCGCCACCGCCCGGCCCTCCGCCGAATCCGCCACCGCCGAACAGCCCGCCCAGGATGATCCCGCCGAGCACGGCCCCGCTGAGCCCGCCCCCGCCTGCCCGTCCACCGCCTCCGCCAGGGCCGCCGGACCCGAAGGGGCTTCCGTAGGACCGCACATCCTGCTCGGCGAGACTCTGCGCCTGCCGGGCGAGCGCGTCCGCCTGCTGGGCCTCGGTCAGCGCGCCCTGGGGGTCCGCGTCCGCGAGCTCGTCAGCCCGCCCCAGCCGGCGGTGCGCCTCCGTGAGCCGGGTGCGGGCCTGGGCGCCCACGGCCCCGCGGTGTGTGGTGATGAAGTCCGTGGCCGCGGTGACCGCCGAACGGGCGGTGAGCGTCGCCTGTTCGAGCAGGGCCCCGGCCCGGCGTACCGCCTGCTCGCGTTCCCGCGCACCCGCCAGTGCCTCGTCCAGCATGGCGTCAGCCTCCTCCACCCGACGCAGTGCGTCGATCGGGTCGTACGGGCCGGTCTCCACCGCGTGCCGCACCTCGGCGACGACCGATTCCGCGCGGGCGATACGCCCCTGGAGGTCGGCCGTCGACATGCCCGCCACCGTCCCTTCCAGCAGACCCCGTGCGTCGGCCAGGTCCGCGTCGGTCTCGCTGAGCGCACCCGGGAGCTTGCCCGCCGCCTCCGCCAGGTCCTGGGCGCGCCGGTCGACCGCGTCGATGAGCCGGGTGGCCTGGTCGACCGCGCCCTCGGCCGCCCTGATCCGGACGGCCGAGGCGGCGTTGTCGCCCCCCTCCAGGGCGCGGCGCGCCCCGTCGAGGGTGGTCGACGCGAACAGCAACCGTTGCCTGGCTTGTTCGACGTCCACGGCCACGGGCGCGGAAGCGGACTCGGCGTAGCGCCGGCGCATCACGTTCAGTGTGGCCTCGGCGGTGTCCGCCCGGCCGGTGAGCTCGCGGTAGACCGTGTCGGCCGCGGCGAGGGCGTGTGGCGCGTTCTCCTCGAGGGCGCGCAACCGGTCGAAGCCCTCGGTCTCCGCGTCCAGCCTCCGGTTGGCCTCCGCGCAGCGGGAGATGATCTCGTCCAGCATCTGACGCCGGGTCGCGTCGTCCTCCGGATAGGCGTCGTCGAGAGCCTGCCGCAGCCGGAAGGCGGCCGTCAGCTCGCCTTGGGCGTACTTCAGCGCCTCGGTGAAGGGCTTGGTGGCCTCCTCGCCGAACTGCGCCGTGGCGAAGCCCAGTTCCTCCCGGCTCGTGCGGATCGCGTCGTCCGTCTCGACGAGGGTCTGCTTGGCCTGGGCGTCGAGCTCCGGCAGCCCGAGCAGCGCAGCGGCGTGCTCCGTGCCGGGCTCCTCCCGGTGGCTCCAGCCCTGCTCGCGCACCGCGCCACCGGGAGTGGTGCGCTCCGTGGCCCGCCGCCTGCGGCGGGTGTAGGCGTACACGGCGAGCGCACTCGCCCCGCCGGCCACGGCGATCGGCACGATCAGGTCCGTGCCGGACGCCCCTTGCTGCTCGCCGCCGCCGGGGTCGGCGACCCCGGGAGTGATGGAGGGGGTGGGCACGGGCCGTCCGGACAGCACGGCGGTGTAGCCGTTCGCCGCCCCGATCGCGGCACCCGCCCAGTCGTTCTGCCGCAGTGCCGGTTCGATCGCCGTACGGGCCACGTCGCCGAGCTGGTCCTGGGACAGAGGTGAGTCGGGGTCGGCGGAGTAGGCGTACTGCCGGTCGCGCGTGGCCACCGCGAGCAGGATGTCGTCGCGGCCCAGTCCGTTCTTCGTCGCGGTCTCGTCGGCCCAGGTCTGGGCGGGGCGGCCGGAGAAGTCATGCACGTACACGACGAACAGCTGCACCTGGTGGTCGTCGTAGAGACGGTCCAGAGCCGCCGCCACCTGCCCGTCCAGATCGCCGAGTGCGTCCACGGGATCGGTGATCTGGCCCTGTCCCGACAGCCGCACCGGGTCCTCGGCGCGTGCGTCGCCGTGAGCGGCGGGCACGATGAGCCACCACGCCGCCACCAGCAGGGCGAGCAACGCCCGGGTGGCTATTCGTGTCACGTTTCGGAGGTTATGTCCGTGCCGGGGGGTGCGCGACCGGAGACCGGGCGGAGCGGACACCCGTGAGACCGTGCGAACGCCTCGTACTCATCCGGCCGCATGGGGAGGCGACGCGGATGACGTGGGCGGGAGCGCGCGAGCGGGTCACCCCGCCGCGCGAGCGCGGCGGGGCGCGGAAGTTCTTCGGTGGCGTCGGGCACGGTTCTGTGCTGCCGGCGGAGAGCTGCGCCGGCTGAAGGAGCCTGGTTCGCCGACGGATATCGGATGCCTCTCGCGCGCCGAGCAAGCTGTGCACGCTGCGTGATCGTCACTGTCAGTGGCGGGTCCTAGGGTGGTGATCGTACGCACCACTGCTGCACACAGCATTGCTGACGGGGGTTATGTTGAAGGCACGACTGATGAAGGCGCGACTACGCGCCCTGCCGCGCCGCGTGTGCTCGTCGCTCGGGAGTCCACGGCTGAGGTGGCCGCGGCGGATCGCGCTCGCGCTTGCCCTGCTCCTGGTCGTGCCCGTCACGACGGGGGCCGCGGCTCTGCGGCTCAACTACGCGGGGGAGTACGGGAAGGGCACCACGACCCGTGGCAAGGACGCCGTCTGGCTCGGCCACGCCTGGGTGGACGGCAGACGGAAGGACGCCGACCTCGCCGCATTCGCCGCGCGGATACGGGGGACGGGGATACGGGACCTGTATGTGCACGCGGGACCGCTGGAACACGACGGGACGCTGCCCGCGGAGCGCTATGTGCGGGCACGGTGGCTGATCGACGGCGTGCACCGCGCGATGCCGGAGGTGCGGGTGCAGGCCTGGCTCGGGGACAAGCTGGCCGGCGAGTCGCCGGACGGGCTGAGGCTGTCCGACCGGGCGAGCCGTGCGGCGGTGGTGCGGTCCGCGGATCAGGTGCTGGACGCCGGGTTCGACGGAGTGCACTTCGATCTGGAGCCCTTGCAATCGGGAGACCATGACTACCTGTCACTGCTGGACGATCTTCGGCGGCTCACGGCGCAGCGCCGGGTCCCGCTCTCGGTGGCCGCCCACCAGATAGACCCGCTGCCGGCCGCGCACGCGGCCAACAGCGCGCTCACCGGGCGGGGCAAGTGGTGGTCCCAGCAGTTCTTCGGCGAGGTGGCGCGCCGGGTGGACCAGATAGCGGTGATGTCGTACGACACATGGATGCCGCTGGAGAGCCTGTACGGCGGCTATGTCGCCCAGCAGACCTCGCTGGCCCTGGAAGTCGCCCCCGACGGCACCGACGTGCTCATGGGCCTGCCGTTCTTCCACGAGGACGACATCGGGCACTGGGAGAACGCCGAGACGGTGTCCGCGGCGATCCGGGGCGTCCGGCTCGGCCTCGGGCGCACGGACCCGGGCCGGGAGCGGTTCGGTGTGGCGCTGTACGTCGACTTCGCGGCGCAGGAGGGGGACTGGGCGGCCTACCGCGAGGGCTGGCACTGACCGGGCCAGGGCAGGGCACCGGGCATCCGGCGGCCGTCACAGGACGGGCCGCCGGATGCGCGGCGCGGCCCGTCACTGCGTCCGGCGCCGGATCCTGCTCCCCAGCCAGACCAGCGGGTCGTACTTGCGGTCCACCGCGCGTTCCTTCAGGGGGATCAGGGCGTTGTCGGTGATCTTGATGCCCTCGGGGCACACCTCGGTGCAGCACTTGGTGATGTTGCAGTAGCCCAGGCCGTGCTCGTCCTGGGCGGTGCGCTTGCGGTCGATGCCGGAATCGGCTGCCGCGTCGAGTGGGTGCATGTCCAGCTCGGCGACCCGCATCAGGAAGCGGGGGCCGGCGAAGGCGGGCTTGTTCTCCTCGTGGTCACGCACCACATGGCAGGTGTCCTGGCACAGGAAGCACTCGATGCACTTGCGGAACTCCTGGGAGCGGTCCACATCGGACTGCTGCATGCGGTAATCGCCCGGGGCGAGCCCGGGGGGCGGGACGAAGGAGGGGACCTCACGGGCCTTGGCGTAGTTGAAGGAGACATCCGTGACCAGGTCGCGCACCACCGGGAAGGCCCGCAGCGGGGTGACCGTGATCGTCTCCTCGCGTGAGAAGACCGACATCCGGGTCATGCACATCAGCCGCGGGCGGCCGTTGATCTCCGCGCTGCATGAGCCGCACTTGCCCGCCTTGCAGTTCCAGCGCACCGCCAGATCCGGTGCCTGGGTGGCCTGGAGCCGGTGGATGATGTCGAGGACGACTTCACCGTCGTGGACCTCGACCGTGAAGTCCGTGAGATCCCCGCCCTCCGGGTCGCCTCGCCACACCCTGAACCGAGCGTCGTACGTGCTCATGCGTACAGCTCCTCTTCGGCGAGGTACTTGACCAGCTCCTCCTTCTCGAAGAGGGCGAGCAGGTCGTTGCGGATGGGCTCGGTGGTCGTGCGGACGAGTTCGATCTGGCCCCGGGCCGGATCGGCGGCCGCGAGTGCTCCCGTGGGGTCCGCCAGGCGGCACAGCAGATTGATCCGGCGCCACTCGCGGTCCATCCCGGGGAAGTCCTCACGGGTGTGCCCGCCGCGGCTCTCGTTGCGTTCCAGCGCCGCGCGGGCGATGCACTCGCTGACCAGCAGCATGTTCCGCAGATCCAGGGACAGGTGCCAGCCCGGGTTGAACTGCCGGTGTCCCTCGACCCCGGCACGCCGGGCGCGGACCCTGAGCTCCGCCAGCTTCTTGAGGGCCTGCAGCATCTCGGGCTCGCGCCGGATGATGCCGACCAGGTCGTTCATGGACTGCTGGAGCTCCTGGTGGAGCGTGTACGGGTTCTCGGGCGCCGCACCGGGCTCCGGGCTCGCCGCGCTGAACGGCCGCAGCGCCTCCGCCGCGGCCGTGTCGATCTGGGCCCCGTCCACGACCGGCCTGTTCCCGTCGAGGCTGGCCGCATACCGGGCGGCGTGCAGCCCGGCCCGGCGGCCGAACACCAGCAGATCGGAGAGGGAGTTGCCGCCGAGCCGGTTGGACCCGTGCATTCCCCCCGCGACCTCGCCCGCCGCGAAGAGGCCGGGGACGCCGACCGCGGCGGCGCTGTCGGACTCGACGGCGACACCGCCCATCACGTAGTGGCAGGTGGGTCCGACCTCCATCGCCTCCGCCGTGATGTCCACGTCCGCCAGCTCCTTGAACTGGTGGTACATGGAGGGCAGCCGACGCCGGATCACCTCGGCGGGCATCCGGGTCGACACATCAAGGAACACCCCGCCGTGGGGGGAGCCACGGCCAGCCTTCACCTCGGCGTTGATGGCGCGGGCGACCTCGTCACGGGGGAGCAGCTCGGGCGGCCGCCGGTTGTTGTCCGGGTCCTCGTACCAGCGGTCGCCCTCCTCCTCGGACTCCGCGTACTTCTCCTTGAAGACATCCGGGACGTAGTCGAACATGAACCGCTTGCCGTCGCTGTTGCGCAGCACCCCTCCGTCGCCACGCACCGACTCGGTGACGAGGATCCCCTTCACCGACGGCGGCCAGACCATCCCGGTCGGATGGAACTGCACGAACTCCATGTTGACCAGCGGAGCCCCGGCGAGCAGCGCCAGCGCCTGCCCGTCGCCCGTGTACTCCCAGGAGTTCGAGGTCACCTTGAAGGACTTGCCGATCCCGCCGGTGGCCAGCACCACGGCGGGCGCTTCGAGCACGAAGAAGCGGCCCGACTCGCGTTCGTAGCAGAAGACCCCCGAGACACTCCCCCCGGGCCCTCGGCCGGGGGGTGCCCCCGCCTCGCTTCGCTCGCCGTCCTTGAGGACGCGCGTCACCGTGCACTCCTGGAAGACCTTCAGCCGGGCCTCGTAGTCCCCGAACGTGGCCTTGTCCTCCTGCTGGAGGGAGACGATCTTCTGCTGGAGGGTCCGGATCAGCTCCAGGCCCGTCCGGTCGCCGACATGGGCGAGGCGCGGGTACTCATGGCCGCCGAAGTTGCGCTGGGAGATCCTCCCGTCCTTCGTGCGGTCGAAGAGCGCGCCCCAGGTCTCCAGTTCCCAGACCCTCTCGGGCGCCTCCTGGGCGTGCAGTTCCGCCATCCGCCACTGGTTGAGGAACTTGCCGCCGCGCATGGTGTCGCGGAAGTGGACCTGCCAGTTGTCATGGGCGTTCGCATTGGCCATGGAGGCGGCGATCCCGCCCTCCGCCATGACCGTGTGCGCCTTGCCGAAGAGCGACTTGCAGATCACGGCGGTACGGGCGCCCTGCTCACGCGCCTCGATGGCGGCCCGCAGCCCCGCGCCCCCCGCACCCACCACGACGACGTCCCACTCCTGGCGTTCCAGCTCGGTCATCGATGAGCACCTTCCCTAGCACCTGGACGAAGCACCTAGAAGAACCGCGGATCGGCGAAGGCGCCGCTGGCGAGCAGATACACGTAGAAGTCCGCGAGCGCCACGCTGACCAGCGATGCCCAGGCGAGCAGCATGTGGTGTCCGTTCAGCCTGCTGACCAGGCCCCACAGGCGGTAGCGCACCGGGTGCTTGGAGAAGTGCTTCAGGCGTCCGCCGATGATGTGCCGGCAGGAGTGGCAGGACAGGGTGTACGCCCAGATCAGCACGATGTTGACGAGGAAGACGAGCGTGCCCAGCCCCATATGGCCCCAGGCGTAGTGCTCGTCGCGGAACGCCAGCACGGTGTCGTAGGTGAGGATTCCGGCGACCGGCAGCGCCAGGTAGAAGAAGTACCGGTGCACGTTCTGGAGGATCAGCGGGAAGCGGGTCTCGCCCGTGTACTTGCTGTGCGGCTCGGCCACCGCGCAGGCCGGTGGTGACGCCCAGAAGCCCCGGTAATAGGCCTTGCGGTAGTAGTAGCAGGTCAGCCGGAAGCCCAGCGGGAAGATCAGGATCAGCAGCGCGGGGGAGAGGCCCCACCAGCTTCCGAAGATCTCCCAGTTGGGCCCGCCCCGCATGGTCTCGCAGTTCTCGGCGAGGCAGGGCGAGTAGAACGGCGAGACGTAGGGCGCGGCGTAGTAGTCGCTGTTGGCGAAGGCTCGCCAGGTCGAGTAGACGACGAAGGCGAGCAGACCGGCCGCGGTGACGCCGGGCGCCAGCCACCAGCGGTCGGTCCGGAGGTGGCGGGGGGTGATCTCGGCGCGGGATGCGCTGTGCACGCCCGTCCCGCTGTGAGCGCTGTGAGGTTGGGTGCCTGTGGCCAACGAGGTCTCCTAGGACAGCTCTTTCGGGGGCGTGCGTCAGCGGCACGCGAGCCTTGCGAGTCCGGAGGAACGTCGGCCTTTAAGGGGCGTGTCGGTCGCGCGCGCCCAAGCCCTCGTCGTCCGAGTCCGTCCACAGAGTGCTGTCGTATGGGGTGTCGGGAATGCTGACCAGATGCTCGGGGCGGTGGACCGACTGGGCGCGGGACGCGTCCTCACGCTGAAGGCTCTGCTCCAGCCGGTTGACCGTACGGGTCAGGTCGTCGAGACAGCGCTTGACCGCCGTCAATTCGTCCTGCACGGACATGTGTTGCCCTCACTTCCGCGGTCGCGGGTGGCATGCGGGTGTCTGGGGTCGCTCCCCAGAGGGCTCCTTGTGCGCCTGCGAGTGTCGCGCGTCACATCCCCCGTTGTGAAGGCGTGTGCACCGATTCCCGCCGCGCGCCACCCGGAGGAGGGCATCCCCGGTGGGCCGCATGGGTGGGTTTACCGGCCGCCCCGCCGTGTCGGCGGTGCGTCCTGGCCACCGTGCCTTTCAGTGTAGGCGGAATCAGTGTGATCATCGCTAAATTTCCATATCAGCCTGAAGTGTCCGGAACCAAGACGAATTCGAACCAGCACGAAGAGGTACAGGCCATGCCCGACGTCGTCGCCGTGCGCCGGTTGCGCCGCAGGACCCTGCGCTCCGCTCTCGCCCTCCTCACCAGCGGGGTGATCGCGCTGCCCGTGCTGGCCGGGTGCACCACGGCGCAGCCGGGGGCGCGCGCGAAGCCGGTGCCCATGGACATCGGTGCAGCCGCCCCCGACCGGCTCGACGACGGCGGAACCCTGCACTGGGCCGTCGACGCCGTGCCCGCGACCTTCAACGCCTTCCAGGCCGATGCCGACGCCGCGACCTCCCGGGTCACCGGCGCGGTGCTCCCGGCCCTCTTCCGGCTCGACGAGCACGGCCGTCCGCAGCGCAACGCGGACTATCTGGTGTCGGCCGAGGTCACACAGCGCGAGCCCAGGCAGGTCGTCGTCTACAAGCTCAGCGAGCAGGCGGTCTGGGGCAACGGCCGGGAGATCGGGGCGCCCGACTTCGTCGCCCAGTGGCGGGCGCTGAGCGGCAAGGACACGGCGTACTGGAGTGCGCGCAACGCCGGCTACGACCGGATCGAGAAGGTCGAGCGCGGCAAGAACGACCTTGAGGTCCGGGTCACCTTCGCCAAGCCCTACGCCGACTGGCAGGCCCTGTTCACACCGCTGTACCCCAAGGAGGTCATGGGGGCTCCGGCGGCGTTCAACGAGGAGGCCCGCAAGGCACTGAAGACCTCCGCGGGCCCCTTCATGCTCCAGTCCACCAACCGCGAGGCCGGGACGGTGACACTCGTCCGCAACCCGCGCTGGTGGGGGACGCCCGCCCGGCTCGACTCGCTTGTGCTGCGGGCGGTGGCGCGCGACAAGCGCGCCACCGCACTCGCCGCGGGCACGGTCGACGTGGCCGAGATCGACCGGAGTGTCGCGGACCGGATCGCCGTCGCCGTACGGGACGGGAAGAACGGCCCCACCGCGCGGACTTCCGGCGCCCCGGGAACGGGATCCACGCCGACCTCCCTGGCCAAGGCCTACGGGGCCGACGAGGACGAGGCCGAGACGGCCCAGCTCGCCGGGGGACCCGGGGAGGCCGCCCAGGCGGAGTACGCGAAGGAGCAGATCGCGCTGCGGGACTTCGTGGTCCGCAAGTCTCTGGAGCCCGCTTACACCCAGCTCGCCCTCAACGGGGAGTCCGGGCCGCTCGCGGACGAGCGGGTGCGCCGTGCGGTGGCCCGCGCGCTCGACCGAAAGGCGCTCGCGGAGACCGTGCTGGGGCCGCTGGGCCTGCCCGCGCAGCCGGTCGGCAGCCATGTCGCGCTCGTCGGCCAGCGGGCCTACGCCGACAGCAGCGCGGCACTCGGCGGTCACGACACCGAGGAGGCGCAGGCGCTGCTCGCCGACGCGGGGTGGACGAGGGAGGGCGCACGCCAGAAGGTCCCGGACGGGACCAAGGCGGGAGCGGAGGCGGACGCGGGCAGGGGCACGGCCGGGAAGACCCCCGCCGTCCAGAACCCGGCCGCTCCGGGCGTCGTGGCCGAGAGCTCCGCCGCACAGGCCCCCGCTACGCAGACCCCGGCCGTGCCGTCCGGCGGGGTGCCCGGCGCCGAGTCCCCGGGCGCGACCGAAGCCGGCTCCGGTGACGAGGACCAGAACCAGAACCAGAACCGGTACGCCGGCGACGGCAACGGGTCCGACCGCATGGACAGCTCTGGCACCCAGGACGAGTCCGACGACAGCGCCTCCGGCCAGGACAGCGGAGCCGCGGGCTTCGCACCGGACGACGACGAGGCAATGCCGGACGAGGACCCCGGCAACCCCAGTGACGACAAGCCAGGCGATGTGGTTCCCGGCCGTGAGGCGGGATGGAACGTTCTGGCCCCCGCCCGCAGCGCCGCCGTCCAGCGCGCGGCCCTGCGCCGTCAGGCCGACGCCCTCGACACCGTCGACAGCGACCGCACCCGCGTCATGGACGAGTACCTCGGTGACGGCACCCACGACGACTCCGCGGCCGGTGACGAGGTGGACGGGTACGGATACGGGGCGGGGGACGACAAGCAGGGCGGGGGCGGTATGGCCGGCGCCTACGCCCCGGTCGGCACCCGCGCCCCCGCTCCCGCGGGCACCGCCCGGCACCCGTTGAGCGGCCCGCTCGGCAAGGACGGCAAGCCGCTCACCCTGAGGTTCGTCCTCCCCTCGGGTCCCGGCTCGGGGACCCTGCGCACCGTGGGCAACCGGATCGCCCGCATGCTGGACGAGGTCGGCATCCGCACCGAGATCACCAAGGTCGCCGACGAGAGCTACTTCAAGGACCACATCGCGTCCGGCCAGTACGACCTCGCCCTCTATTCCTGGCCCACCAGCGCCTTCCCCGCGACCGACGCCAGGCCGATCTTCGCCAAGCCCCGTCCCGCCGCCGACGGCTCCCTGCTCGTGGAGCAGAACTACACCCGGGTCGGCACGGACCGGATCGACCAGCTCTTCGAGCGGGCGCTCTCGGAGCTGGACGAGAAGGACTCGGCGGAGCTGGTGAAGCAGGCCGACGCGCACATCTGGGCCGCGGCCGGGTCCATTCCCCTCTACCAGCGCCCGCAGCTCGTGGCGGTCAGGCACGATCTGGCCAATGTCGGGGCCTTCGGCTACGCGTCGCCCCGCTACCAGGACATCGGCTTCAAGCAGCCGTAAGCAGCTCCAAGCGGATGTAAGTGATCAAGAGCGCCTGATACCGGAACACAACCGCGGATACATCCCTGCCCGCCGGGAACCCGGCGGGCAGGGCCATGCCTGGAACCGCACTCACGATCGGGCCGGGAAGCCCCTTCCGCGCCGGGCCCGTACCATGGACACAGCCGTGGCGCGTCCGCCCGGCGGGCGTACGAGCACACAGACGCCGCATCCCACGATCCGAGAGAAGCGCAAGCCACTCATGCCCACGCGCCACGACATCCGTAACGTAGCCATCGTCGCCCACGTCGACCACGGCAAGACGACCATCGTCGACGCCATGCTGAAGCAGGCCGGAGCCTTCGCCGCGCACCAGCTCGACTCCGTCGACGACCGCGTCATGGACTCGAACGACCTGGAGCGTGAGAAGGGCATCACGATCCTCGCCAAGAACACGGCGGTGAAGTACCACCCCAAGGACGGCGGGGCCCCGATCACGATCAACATCATCGACACCCCCGGCCACGCCGACTTCGGCGGTGAGGTCGAGCGCGGTCTGTCGATGGTCGACGGCGTGGTGCTGCTGGTGGACGCCTCCGAGGGCCCGCTGCCGCAGACCCGGTTCGTGCTGCGCAAGGCGCTCCAGCGGCGGATGCCCGTCATCCTCTGCATCAACAAGACGGACCGTCCGGACTCCCGGATCGACGAGGTCGTCAACGAGACCTACGACCTCTTCCTCGACCTGGACGCCGACGAGGAGCAGATCGAGTTCCCGATCGTCTACGCCTGCGGCCGTGACGGCATCGCCTCGCTGACCAAGCCGGAGGACGGTACCGTCCCGGCCGACAGCGAGAGCCTGGAGCCCTTCTTCTCCACCATCCTGGATCACATCCCGGCGCCGATCTACGACGACGAGGCGCCGCTCCAGGCGCACGTCACCAACCTCGACGCCGACAACTTCCTCGGCCGTATCGCGCTGCTCCGGGTCGAGCAGGGCGAGCTCCGCAAGGGTCAGACCGTCGCCTGGATCAAGCGGGACGGCTCCATCGCCAACGTCCGCATCTCCGAGCTGATGATGACCGAGGCGCTCACCCGCAAGCCCGCCGAGAAGGCGGGCCCCGGTGACATCTGCGCGGTGGCCGGTATCCCCGAGATCATGATCGGTGAGACCCTGGCCGACCCGGAGAACCCGATCGCCCTCCCGCTGATCACGGTGGACGAGCCCGCGATCTCGATGACCATCGGTACGAACACCTCGCCGCTGGTCGGCCGGGGCGGCACCGGCAAGGGCGCGGACAACAAGGCCGCGGTCAAGGACCGCAAGGTCACCGCCCGCCAGGTCAAGGACCGTCTGGACCGCGAGCTCATCGGCAACGTCTCGCTGCGAGTCCTGGACACCGAGCGCCCGGACGCCTGGGAGGTCCAGGGCCGCGGCGAGCTCGCGCTGGCGATCCTGGTCGAGCAGATGCGCCGCGAGGGCTTCGAGCTGACCATCGGCAAGCCGCAGGTGGTCACCAAGGAGGTCGACGGCAAGGTCCACGAGCCGGTCGAGCGCATGACCATCGACGTGCCCGAGGAGCACATGGGCGCGGTCACGCAGCTCATGGGCGTGCGCAAGGGCCGCATGGACAACATGTCGAACCACGGTTCCGGCTGGGTCCGCATGGAGTTCGTCGTCCCGTCTCGCGGTCTGATCGGCTTCCGCACGGAGTTCCTGACCAACACCCGCGGTACGGGCATCGCCCACTCGATCCACGAGGGCCACGAGCCCTGGTTCGGCACCCTGACGACCCGCAACAACGGTTCGCTGGTCGCGGACCGGTCCGGTTCGGTCACGGGCTTCGCGATGACAAACCTTCAGGAGCGCGGCGTCCTCTTCGTGGAGCCGGGCACCGAGGTGTACGAGGGCATGATCGTCGGTGAGAACTCCCGCTCCGACGACATGGACGTGAACATCACCAAGGAGAAGAAGCTCACCAACATGCGCTCCTCCACGGCCGATGTGGCGGAGTCCATCGTGCCGCCGCGCAAGCTGTCGCTCGAGCAGTCCCTGGAGTTCTGCCGGGACGACGAGTGCGTCGAGGTGACCCCGGAGGCCGTGCGTATCCGCAAGGTCAACCTGGACGCTCGGGAGCGTGCCCGCGCCGCCTCGCGCGCCAAGCACGGCTGACGGTAGAGACGACGAAGAACCGGCCCCGCAGATCCTGCGGGGCCGGCCGTCGTTCACCGCTGTGCGCGCGAGGCGTCCGGCCTCCCTGAGCTGCCCGGACTCCGCGGAAGCGGAGTCAACCACTTTTCGGTGCGAGCGTCCGGTTTCCGGACGTTGCTCGCCGGAACTTGTATTAACAGTCCGTTTCGCGGGTGTCTGTCTGTGCTCCCTTTGTCCGGATATTGGCCATCTGGGCACGAGTGATGTTGTCAAACCGAGACTCTTTAGGTGTGGTTTACGGCGCGAAGGTAGCCAATAGTTGGCTTCATTGAGCTCGGGTCAACGGGTCAAGCGCTGTGGGGAGCGCCGACTCACGAGCACACTCAGGGTGCGGAAGTCATCGCCGTCAGGGGTGTCGGCGATTTTTTGTGCCCTTCTCGAAGTGACAACTCATGAGGAGGAACCCATGCGCGGTGCCAAGAGCGCCAAGTGGGTCGCGGGTGCGATCGTTGTCGCCCTGGCCGCGACCGCCTGTGGTGGCGGTAGCGGTAGCAATGGCAAGGACGGCGCTGCCCGTCAGATCGTGATGGAGCTCGGGGAGCCCCAGAACGGTCTGGTCCCGTCGAACACGTACGAGTCCGAGGGCTCCGAGGTCATGAACGCCCTGTTCACCGGCCTCGTGCGGTACGACGAGAAGAACGAAGCCCAGCTGGACATGGCTGCGTCGATCGAGACCAAGGACAGCAAGGTCTGGACGATCAAGCTCAAGGACGGCTACACCTTCCACAACGGTGAGAAGGTCACCGCGCAGTCCTACGTCGACGCCTGGAACTACGGCGCCAACCAGGACAACACCCAGGAGACCAACCCGCTGTACGCCAAGATCGATGGCTACGCGGACCTGAACCCGGGTGAGGGCAAGAAGCCTGCCACGGACAAGATGAAGGGCCTGAAGGTCGTCGACGAGAAGACCTTCGAGGTCACGCTCTCGGCTCCGTTCAGCAGCTTCAAGACCATGCTGGGCTTCAACTCCTTCTACCCGCTGCCGAAGGCGTTCTTCTCGGACCCCAAGGGCTTCGAGACCGCCCCGATCGGCAACGGCCCCTTCAAGATGGACGGCAAGTTCGTCCACAACCAGCAGATCAAGACGGTCAAGTACGACAAGCACCCCGATGTCAAGGACATCAAGATCGCGGGTGTGACCTTCAAGATCTACAACAACCAGGACACGTCCTACCGCGACCTGCTCGGTGGCGCCGTCGACATCATGGACAACATCCCGACGTCCGCGATGGCCACCGCCTCCAAGGACCTCGGCGACCGCTACATCGAGGGCACGGACTCCGGTGTCGGTTACCTCGGCTTCCCGCCGGCGACGACCAACAAGGCCTTCTCGAAGCCCGAGATCCGCAAGGCCATCTCGATGGCGATCGACCGGAAGGCGATCACCGAGAAGATCTTCCTCAACACCCGTACCCCCGCGGACGACTTCATCAACCCGCTGGTTCCGGGCTACCGCCAGGGTGCGTGCGGCGACGCGTGCAAGTACAACCCGACCGAGGCGAAGAAGGCCTTCGACGCCGCGGGCGGCCTGCCGGGCAACAAGATGGAGCTCGGCTACAACGCCGACGGTGGCCACAAGGAGTGGATCTCCGCTCTCGCCGCGCAGCTCGAGAAGAACCTCGGCCTGGACGTCACGGTCAAGCCGTTCGAGCAGTTCGGCGCCATCCTCGACGACCTGGGTGCCAAGAAGTACAAGGGCGCGTTCCGTATGGCCTGGTCGATGGACTACCCGGCCGCCGAGAACTACCTGCGTCCGATCTTCTCCGAGGACGCCATCACCAACGGCTCCAACTACTCGGGCTACGTCAACAAGGACGTCGAGAAGTTCCTGGACCAGGCCGACACGGCCACCAGCGAGGACGCCGCGGTCAAGGCCTACCAGCAGGCGGACGACGTCCTGCTGAAGGAGCTGCCGTACATCCCGGTGTACTTCTACAAGCTGAACGCCGGCACCAGCAAGAACATCAAGCCGGGCTTGCGTATCGACAACATGACGCAGGTGGACTGGACTTCGGTCAACCCCGCCTGACGGTTCACGGGACCTTCTGAGAGGTCCTGACAGCATGGGGGTGACGGGACTAAGCGCCCGTCACCCCCCTCTGCCGTCTCCCTGTCGATAACCCCAGCCGGGTGTGCTGATAACCCTCCGTTGTGCACCCGGTATCCGTACAACTGGAGACCTGATGGGTCGATACCTGATTAGGCGTCTGCTGCAGGCGATACCCGTACTGCTCGGCGCGACCATCCTTCTGTACTGCCTCGTCTTCCTGCTGCCAGGTGACCCGATCCAGGCCCTGGCGGGCGAGAAGAGAGCAGACCCTGCCATCGCGGCGCTGCTGCGCGAGCAGTACCACCTCAACGACCCGCTCTACATGCGGTACTGGTACTACATCTCGGGCGTCTTCACCGGTGACTTCGGCGAGACCTACACGGGCCGCCAGGTCTCCGAGATCATGAGCGAGCGCTTCCCGGTCACTCTGAACCTGGCGCTCATCGCCTTCGCCGTCGAGGCGCTCATCGGTGTCGTCGCAGGTGTCTTCGCCGCCCTTCGCCGCGGCAAGTTCCTCGACAACATCGTCCTCATATCGACCCTTCTTCTCGTCGCCGTGCCGTCGTTCGTGCTCGGTAACGTGCTCCAGCTGACGCTGGGCGTGAAGTGGGCCGTCGCGCCCATCTCGTACGACGCGGAGGACATGACGACCCTGATCCTCCCGGGTGTGGTGCTCGCCTCGGCGTCCCTCGCCTACATCGCCCGGCTCACCCGGACCAGCATGATGGAGACGATGCGCGCGGACTTCGTGCGTACCGCCGTCGCGAAGGGCCTGGGACGGGGACGGGTCATCGTCCGGCACGCCCTGCGTAACGCGCTCATCCCGATCGTCACCTTCCTCGGCGTCGACCTCGGCGCCCTGATGGGCGGCGCGATCATCACCGAGCGCCTGTTCAACATCCCGGGCATCGGCGGACAGCTCTTCCAGTCCGTCTACCTGCGGGAAGGCCCGGTCGTCGTCGGCATCGTGACCGTGCTCGTCCTCGTCTACATCTTTGCCAACCTCGTCGTGGACCTGCTCTACGCCGTGCTCGACCCGAGGATCCGCTATGCCTGAGAACACCTCTGCAACCGTTGAGGACAGCGTGGCCGCGCCGGTGACCCAGACCGAAGGCGGCAAGGGCGGCAAGGGCAAGGAAGCGAAGCCCGAGCGGGTCGCCAGCATGTGGAGCGACGCCTGGCGCGACCTGAGGCGCAATCCGGTGTTCCTCATATCCGGTGTGATGATCTTCGGTCTGCTCGTCATGGCCGTCGTGCCGCAGCTGTTCACCAGCGGCGACCCGTTCGCCAAGGGCTTCTGCGACCTGTCGCACTCCGTGGAGGAGCCCAGTGCCGCGCACTGGTTCGGCTACGACGTCCAGGGCTGTGACATCTACACGCGGGCCATCTACGGCACCCGCAACTCGATCATCGTCGGCGTGCTGACCTCCGTGCTCACCACGGTGGCCGGCGGCGTCCTCGGCATGATCGCCGGTCTGCGGGGCGGTCTGCTCGACTCCCTGATCTCGCGTTTCACCGAGATCTGGTTCGCCATCCCCACCATGCTCGGCGGTCTGCTCGTCCTGGCGATGCTCGGCTCCGGCAACGTGGTCACCGTTTCGCTGATCATGGCGGTGCTCGGCTGGCCCCAGCTGTTCCGCATCATGCGCGGCGGCGTCATCACCAACAAGCACAACGACTACGTGGTGGCGGCCAAGGCCCTCGGTGCCAGCGGCTGGCGCATCGCCGTGCGCCACGTCCTGCCGAACTCACTCGCGGCGGTGATCGTCATGACGACGATCAACCTCGGCGTGTACATCTCCGCCGAGGCTGCGTTCTCATACCTCGGCATCGGTGTCCAGGCCCCGAACATCTCCTGGGGCCTGATGATCAGCGACGGACAGGACCGCTTCCTGTCCTCCCCCCACATGGTGCTGTTCCCGTCACTGTTCCTGAGCATCACGGTCCTGGCCTTCATCATGCTCGGCGAAGCAGTGCGCGACGCCCTCGACCCGAAGCTGCGCTAGGAGGGCGTACGTGACCACCATCGACAAGACCAGCGCGGTCCCCGCCCAGCGCGGGGACGCCCACGACAGTGCGCCGCTGCTCGAGGTGAAGGATCTCCACGTGGAGTTCCACACCCGGGAAGGCGTGGCCAAGGCCGTCAACGGCGTGAGCTACAGCGTCGACTCCGGTGAGACCCTCGCGGTGCTCGGCGAGTCCGGCTCCGGCAAGTCCGTGTCCGCCCAGGCGATCATGGGCATCCTCGACATGCCCCCGGGGAAGATCCCGCACGGCGAGATCCTCTTCCGTGGTCAGGACATGCTGAAGATGTCCTCCGAGGAGCGGCGCAAGATCCGCGGCCGGCGCATCGCCATGATCTTCCAGGACGCCCTCTCCTCGCTGAACCCCGTGCTCAGCGTCGGGTACCAGCTCGGCGAGATGTTCCGGGTACACCTGGGCATGTCCCGCAAGGAAGCCAAGGCCAAGGCCATCGAGCTGATGGACCGGGTGAAGATCCCGGCCGCCAGGGCACGTGTCAACGACTACCCGCACCAGTTCTCCGGCGGCATGCGCCAGCGCATCATGATCGCCATGGCGCTGGCCCTCGAGCCCGACCTGATCATCGCGGACGAGCCGACCACCGCGCTCGACGTGACCGTCCAGGCCCAGGTCATGGACCTCCTCGCGGAACTCCAGCGCGAGGAGAACATGGGCCTGATCCTCATCACCCACGACCTCGGCGTCGTCGCCGACGTCGCCGACAAGATCGCGGTGATGTACGCGGGTCGCATCGTGGAGACGGCACCCGTCCACGAGCTGTACGGGCGGCCGGCCCACCCGTACACCCGCGGACTGCTCGACTCCATCCCGCGCCTGGACCAGAAGGGCCAGGAGCTGTTCGCGATCAAGGGTCTGCCGCCCAACCTGATGAAGATCCCGTCGGGCTGCGCCTTCAACCCGCGTTGCCTCAAGGCGCAGGACGTGTGCCGCACCGACGTGCCGCTGCTGCACCCGGTGACCGAACAGGACGGCACCGAGCTGCCCGGCCGCGGCAGCGCGTGCCACTTCTGGAAGGAGACGATCCATGGCTGAGACCAGCAAGAAGGACGAGGCCGTGGACGCGACCCCGAACGTCACAGAGGTCGAGACGGTCGACGCGAGCAGCGATGCCGAGGCCGTAGCGGCCATCGACGCTCCGGTCGACCGCGGTGAGCCGATCCTTCAGGTGCGCAACCTGGTCAAGCACTTCCCGCTGACCCAGGGCATCCTCTTCAAGCGGCAAGTCGGTGCGGTCAAGGCGGTCGACGGGATCTCCTTCGACCTCTACCAGGGCGAGACGCTCGGCATCGTTGGCGAGTCCGGATGTGGCAAGTCCACCGTCGCGAAGCTGCTGATGCTGCTGGAGACCGCCACCGCGGGCGAGATCTTCTACAAGGGCCAGGACATCACCAGGCTGTCCGGCCGGGCGCTCAAGGCCGTCCGCCGGAACATCCAGATGGTGTTCCAGGACCCCTACACCTCGCTCAACCCGCGGATGACGGTCGGCGACATCATCGGCGAGCCCTTCGAGATCCACCCCGATGTGGCCCCGAAGGGTGACCGGCAGCGCAAGGTGCAGGACCTGCTCGAGGTCGTGGGCCTCAACCCGGAGCACATCAACCGCTATCCGCACCAGTTCTCCGGCGGACAGCGCCAGCGCATCGGCATCGCGCGCGGCCTGGCGCTCAACCCGGAGATCATCATCTGCGACGAGCCCGTGTCGGCCCTGGACGTGTCGGTCCAGGCGCAGGTCATCAACCTGATGGAGAGGCTCCAGGACGAGTTCAACCTCTCCTACCTCTTCATCGCGCACGACCTGTCGATCGTCCGTCACATCTCCGACCGGGTCGGCGTGATGTATCTGGGCAAGATGGCCGAGATCGGCACCGACGTGCAGATTTACGACCACCCGACGCACCCCTACACCCAGGCGCTGCTGTCGGCGGTCCCGGTGCCCGACCCGCAGGCGCGTGAGGGTCGTGACCGCATCATCCTCACCGGTGACGTCCCGTCCCCGGCGGACCCCCCGTCCGGATGCCGCTTCCGCACCCGCTGCTGGAAGGCCCAGGACAAGTGCGCCACCGAGGTGCCGCTGCTGGCGATCCCCGAGCGCTTCCAGGGTGCGGACACCCCGGCCGCGCACGAGTCGGCGTGCCACTTCGCCGAGGAGAAGGACGTGGTCCACGCCTCCTGACAGGCGGCGGTGCCAGGTCCACGGCTTGCACATCCAAGGGCGCTCTTCCCGCGGGAAGAGCGCCCTTGGGTGTTTTCCTCGTGTCACATCCGACGTCATGGCCGCGCGTAATGTCAGGTTTTGGGGTGATATTGGGGTCTACTTGTCTCCCTGGACCCCGAGGAGGCACCCATGCGCCCAGCCGTGCATGCCACACCCGCCGCACGGGCCGCCGTCGCGTTCACGCTCGCGTTCGCCGCGGCGGCCTGCGGCGGTGGGAGCAGCGGCGGGGGCGGGGCCGATGGGATCGTGAGCTCGTCGTGGGGGGATCCGCAGAATCCGCTGGAGCCGGCGAACACCAACGAGGTCCAGGGCGGCAAGGTCCTCGACATGGTCTTCCGGGGGCTCAAGCGGTACGACCCGAAGACCGGCGAGGCGCAGAACATGCTCGCCGAGAAGATCGACACCACGGACTCCACCACCTTCACCATCACGGTCAAGGACGGCTGGACCTTCTCCAACGGGGAACCAGTCACCGCGCAGTCCTTCGTTGATGCCTGGAACTACGGCGCCCACCTCGAGAACAACCAGCGCAACGCCTACTTCTTCGGCTACATCGAGGGCTACGACCAGGTCCATCCCGCGTCCGGCGATGCCACCGCCCAGACCATGCGGGGTCTCGAGGTCACCGGTCCGCGGACCTTCACGGTGACGCTCAGCCAGAAGTTCTCCACCTGGCCCGAGACCCTCGGGTACGCCGCCTTCGCGCCGCTGCCGAAAGCCTTCTTCACCGACCATGACGGGTGGCTGGCCAAGCCCGTCGGGAACGGCCCGTACGTCGTCGACTCCTACGCCAAGGGCTCGCAGATGTCCCTGCGCCGCTGGGACGGCTACCCCGGCGACGACAAGGCGAGGAACGGCGGCATCGACCTCAAGGTCTACACCGACAACAACACCGCCTACACGGATCTGACGGCCGGAAACCTCGACCTGGTCGACGACGTTCCCGCATCGCAGCTCAAGAACGTGCAGGCCGACCTCGGCGACCGCTACATCAACACCCCCGCGGGCATCATCCAGACCCTCGCCTTCCCCTACTACGACCCGGCCTGGAACAAGCCGGGCCTGGAGAAGGTCCGGCAGGGCCTGTCCATGGCGATCAACCGTGAGCAGATCACCGAGACCATCTTCATGAAGACCCGCACCCCGGCCAAGGACTGGACCTCGCCGGTGCTGGGCCCCGACGGGGGCTATGACGACGCGCTCTGCGGCTCGTACTGCACCTACGACCCGGTCCGCGCGAAGCAGCTGATCGCCGACGGCGGCGGCATCCCGGGCGGCCGGCTGACGATCTCGTACAACGCGGACAACGGCTCGCACAAGGAATGGGTCGACGCCGTGTGCCACTCCATCAACAACGCCCTCGGAAACGACCGGGCCTGTGCGGGCAGTCCGGTCGGTACCTTCGCCGACTACCGCGGCAAGATCACCCAGGCCAAGCTGAGCGGGCCCTTCCGGGCCGGCTGGCAGATGGACTACCCGCTCATCCAGAACTTCCTCCAGCCGCTCTACTACACCAACGCCTCGTCCAACGACGGCAAGTGGACCAACGAGGAGTTCGACCGGCTCGTCGACGCGGCCAACGCCGAGACCGACCCGGCCAAGGCCGTCGGCACCTTCAAGCAGGCCGAGGCCGTCGTGCGCGATCAGATGGCCGCGATCCCGCTCTGGTACCAGAACGGCAGCGCCGGCTACTCGGACCGGATCAGCGATGTCTCGCTGAACCAGTTCAGCGTCCCCGTCTACAACGAGATCAAGGTGGCCGGCTGACGGGCGGCCACCCGGCCCCGTTCACCCGGACCCGTACCACCCCAGGGAGTCCGTGATGGGACGCTATGTGATCCGCCGCCTGCTCCAGATGGTCCCCGTCTTCTTCGGCGCCACGCTGCTGATCTTCCTGATGGTGAACGTGATGGGCGACCCCATCGCGGGCCTGTGCGGCGAACGCCAGTGCGACCCTGCGACCGCCGCCCAGCTGCGCAAGGAGTTCGGCCTCGATAGGCCCGTCTGGCAGCAGTACCTGACCTACATGGGCAACGTCTTCACCGGTGACTTCGGAACCGCCTTCAACGGACAGCCCGTCACCGAGCTGATGGGTACCGCCTTCCCCGTCACCATCCGGCTCACCCTCGTCGCGATCTTCTTCGAGATCGTCATCGGCATCACCCTGGGAGTGCTCACCGGACTGCGGCGCGGGCGGCCCGTCGACACCTCCGTGCTGCTGCTGACCCTGGTGGTCATCTCCGTCCCCACCTTCGTGACAGGGCTGCTGCTACAACTGCTGCTCGGCGTCGAATGGGGCTGGATCAGGCCCTCGGTCTCCTCCGAGGCACCACTCGGCGAGCTGCTCGTCCCCGGGCTCGTGCTCGCCTCCGTCTCGCTCGCGTACGTCACCCGGCTGACCCGGACCTCCATCGCCGAGAACCGGCGTGCCGACTACGTCCGTACCGCCATCGCCAAAGGGCTCCCGCGCCGCCGGGTGATCGGACGCCATCTGCTCCGCAACTCACTGATCCCGGTCGTCACCTTCATCGGTGCCGACATCGGGGCCCTGATGGGCGGGGCGATCGTCACCGAGCGCATCTTCAACATCCACGGTGTCGGCTACCAGCTGTACCAGGGCATCCTCCGCCAGAACACCCAGACCGTCGTCGGCTTCGTCACGGTGCTGGTGCTGGTGTTCCTGATGGTGAACCTGCTGGTCGACCTGCTCTACGCCGTACTCGACCCGAGGATCCGCTATGCATGAGCCGCAGCAGTACGACGGCGGGGGAGCGATCGCCCCGACCGGTGCCGGTGGCGCGATGGACCTGGCGACCAGCGAGGGCGCGACCCTGGAGCGGGGGCCGGCGGGCGGCCCGGGCGCGCCGCCCGGCGGGCCCGGCGGGCGGCCCCGGAGCCTGTGGTCCGACGCCTGGCGGGATCTGCGCCGCAACCCCGTGTTCGTGATCTCCGCCCTGGTCATCCTGTTCCTGGTGGTCATCTCGATCGCACCCTCACTGATCGCCTCCGGCAATCCGCTGGACTGCGACCTGGCCAAGGCCCAGCAGGGCTCCCAGCCAGGACACCCCTTCGGCTTCGACGGCCAGGGCTGCGACGTCTACACCCAGGTCGTCTACGGCGCCCGCACCTCCGTCGCCGTCGGCGTCTGCGCGACGCTGGGCGTCGCGCTGCTCGGGTCCGTACTCGGCGGTCTCGCCGGCTACTTCGGCGGGGTCGCCGACTCCCTGCTCTCCCGGCTCACGGACGTCTTCTTCGCCATCCCCGTGGTGCTGGGGGGCCTGGTGCTGCTCTCCGTCGTCACCAGCGACACCATCTGGCCGGTGATCGGCTTCATGGTGCTGCTCGGCTGGCCGCAGATCACCAGGATCGCCCGGGGCTCGGTGATCACCGTCAAGGAGAACGACTACGTACAGGCCGCGCGAGCCCTCGGCGCGTCCCCCGCGCGGCTGCTGCTCCGTCATATCGCGCCCAACGCCGTGGCCCCGGTGATCGTCGTGGCCACCATCGCCCTCGGTACGTATGTCGCGCTGGAGGCGACGCTCTCCTACCTCGGTGTCGGGCTGCGCCCGCCCACCGTTTCGTGGGGCATCGAGATCTCCGCCGCGTCCCCGTACATCCGCAACGCCCCGCACATGCTGCTGTGGCCGGCCGGCGCGCTCGCGATCACCGTGCTCGCGTTCATCATGCTCGGCGACGCGGTGCGTGACGCGCTCGACCCCCGACTGCGCTGAGGAGCCCGCCGCCATGCTGCTCGAAGTACGCGATCTGCACGTGGAGTTCCGTACCAGGGACGGGGTCGCCAAGGCCGTCAACGGCGTCAGCTACGCCGTGGACGAGGGCGAGACCCTCGCCGTGCTCGGTGAGTCCGGCTCCGGGAAGTCCGTCACCGCCCAGGCGATCATGGGCATCCTCGATGTCCCGCCAGGCCGGATCACCGGCGGTGAGGTGCTCTTCCAGGGCAAGGACCTGCTGAAGCTCGGGGAGGCCGAGCGCCGCGGGATCCGGGGTGCCCGGATGGCCATGATCTTCCAGGACGCCCTCTCCGCGCTCAACCCCGTGCTGACCGTCGGCGACCAGCTCGGCGAGATGTTCACCGTGCACAGGGGCATGTCGAGGAAGGACGCCCGGGCCCGTGCCGTCGAGCTGATGGACCGGGTCAGGATCCCGGCCGCCAGGGAGCGCGTCAGCCAGTACCCCCACCAGTTCAGCGGGGGCATGCGCCAACGCATCATGATCGCCATGGCGCTGGCACTGGAGCCGGACCTGATCATCGCGGACGAGCCGACCACCGCGCTCGACGTGACCGTGCAGGCCCAGGTGATGGAGCTGCTCGCGGAGCTCCAGCGCGAGTACCGCATGGGGCTGGTCCTGATCACCCACGACCTCGGGGTCGTCGCCGATGTCGCGGACAGGATCGCCGTGATGTACGCGGGCAGGATCGTCGAGACCGCGCCCGTCCACGAGCTCTACAAGGCACCTGCCCACCCCTACACCCGGGGTCTGCTGGACTCCATTCCGCGCCTGGACCAGAAGGGCCGCGAACTGTACGCGATCAAGGGGCTGCCGCCGAACCTGATGCACATCCCGCCCGGATGCGCCTTCCACCCGCGCTGCCCGATGGCCCGGGACGTGTGTATGACGGACGAGCCTGAGCTGGCCGCCGTGGACCGGCCGGGCCGGTCGAGTGCCTGCTTCTTCTGGAGGGAGTGCCTCCATGGCTGAGCCGATCATCGAGGTGCGCGGGCTCCACAAGTACTACCCGCTCACCCGCGGCGTGCTGTTCAGGAAGCAGGTGGGGGAGGTGAAGGCCGTCGACGGGGTCGACGCCGACCTGTTCCCGGGTGAGACGCTGGGCATCGTCGGCGAGTCCGGCTGCGGCAAGTCGACGCTCGCCCGTCTGCTCGTCCATCTGGAGCGGCCGACCAGCGGGCAGATCCGCTACAAGGGCGAGGACATCACCAGGCTGTCCGGTCGCGCGCTGAAGGCCGTGCGCCGCCAGATCCAGATGGTGTTCCAGGACCCGTACACCTCGCTCAACCCGCGGATGACGGTCGGGGACATCGTCGGGGAGCCGTACGAGATCCACCCGGAGGCCGCACCGAAGGGCGACCGGCGCCGCCGGGTGCAGGAGCTGCTGGACGTGGTCGGGCTCAACCCGGAGTACGTGAGCCGCTATCCGCACCAGTTCTCCGGCGGTCAGCGCCAGCGCATCGGCATCGCCCGCGGCCTCGCGCTGCGGCCCGAGGTCATCGTGGCGGACGAGCCCGTGTCGGCGCTGGACGTCTCCGTGCAGGCGCAGATCGTCAACCTCCTGGAGAAGCTCCAGGACGAGTTCCGGCTCAGCTACGTGTTCATCGCCCACGATCTGTCGGTCGTGCGTCATATCTCGGACCGGGTGGGCGTGATGTATCTGGGCAGGGTCGTGGAACTCGGCCGGAACGAGGAGATCTACGACCACCCGACGCACCCCTACACCCAGGCGCTGCTCTCGGCCGTCCCGGTGCCGGACCCCGAGGCACGTGAGCGGCGCGGGCGGATCATCCTTTCCGGTGATGTGCCCTCCCCGGCGAACGTCCCGTCCGGCTGCCGCTTCCGTACCCGCTGCTGGAAGGCACAGGAGCGGTGCGCCGCCGAGGTGCCCGCACTCGCGGTACCGGAGGCGTTCCGCCTGGCCGAGGGACCCGCGACGCACGACTCGGCCTGCCACTTCGCCGCGGAGAAGCGGGTGGTGCCCGGACCGGGCGGGGACGGCCCGCCCGGTCTCGGGGCCAGGCCCTAGTCGGCGGTGGCTTCGACCCTGGCGCGGTCGAGGAAGGCCAGCCGGGCCGCCTTCCGCGGGATGAACACTTCCGGGAGGTTCACCTCGGGCAGGACCACCTCGGCGCCCAGCTCGAAACCGGAGCGCTCCAGCCGCTTCACTGCCTTTTCGTTGCGCAGATCGGGTTCCACCACGACCCGCAGGTTCCCCGGGTCCCGCAGGAGGAAGCCGGTGACGAAGGACAGCAGAACGCCGGTGAAGCCGGGGCGCGGAGCGCCGTGGGCCGGGCCGACGAGGAGGTGGAGGCCGATGTCCCCCGTTCTGGCGTCATAGCACTCGCTTACCCGGTCGGCCTCGGGGTCGTAGCTCTGGAACAGCATCAGGGGTGTGCCGTCGCTCTCCACCAGCCAGGCGTGATGGGTGGTGAGCGTGTCCATGTGCCGGTAGATGTCCCGAACCTGGTCGCGTGTGGTCTCGCCCATGCCCCAGAAGCGGGCACGGTCCTCGGTGACCCAGGCGTGGATGAGACCGGCGTCGCGTTCGGGGTCCAGCGGGCGGATGCTCAGCGTTCCGAAGCCGTCGACGGCCTTCTCGTAGACGGCCGAGCGGTGGGCGGGCTCAGTGGTCATACCTCTCCTTGGTGCGCGGTACTGCGGTGGTGCTCAGGCGGTGGTCTCGGGGCTGAGCCGGCTGAAGTCGGTGACGACAGGGACGAGTTCACCGCGCAGCCACAGTGGTAGCTGGTCGCGGTGGTGGGGATCGCCCGGGATGCCGCGGGCACCCAGCGGGACCAACCAGCGGCTGTCCTCGCGACTCCGCAGGTCCCAGACGTAGCGTGCGGCGGGGCCCCGGGCGGCGTGGTCCGTGAGGCCGGGGACGCTGGAGGTGGCCAGGACGCAGTCGTGGTCACCGGCCAGCCCCGGCCACTGCTCGTCGCCCAGCGGCAGTGCCCGCCAGGGCGCGAGCCGGTGCCGCTCGCCCCAGGTGCCCCGGGTGCGGGCCGGGTCCGCCGCGACCTCTTCGAGCGCCTCGCGGACCACTTCGGCGCGGTCGATGCCCGGCAGCAGCCGGGTCGCGAGCAGCCCCTCCAGGGCGTAGCCGACCTTCACCAGGAGATTGAGCCAGGGCTGGAACACGTCTGGGTACGGCGGCGGTTCGGTCAGGCAGGTCAGTTCCGGATGGGCGGCGATCCGCCGCACCACCGCGTGCCGCACCTCGGCGTACGCGGCGGCTGCCGTGCTGCCTGCGTCCATGCGCCGGTCCCATGCCAGCAGCCGCTCGCGCAGTTCCGAGGCCGCCGGGCTGAGCCCGTCGGGCCCGTCGGGACCGGCGATCAGGTCCAGCAGCGGGCGGGCGGACCCCAGATGGGTGTCCATGTGTACCGTCGTCATCTCCGCCGCACTCCAGCGGTCCGAGGTGCGCAGCAGGCCGGCGATACGGTCCGCGCGGTGCGGCGGAGCGAACTCCACGCCCAGGGGTCCGGCCAGTACGCGTTCGTTGGCCATGACCGCGAAGTCGGCGACCTCGGTGCGTGGCATCGGCTCGTGCATGCCCCGCCATTCGTGCCCGTGCTCCCAGGCCGGCACCACCCGCAGCCGGTTGTCGCGGTGCCGCAGCGGCACGCGGCCCGCGGTCCGGTGCAGCAGCCCGCCCGAGGTGTCGGCGGCCAGCACCACGTTCACCGGCTCGACCCAGCGCTCGAACGCCCGGTCGACGTCGGCCACCGTACGCGCCCTCATCAGCTCGGCGATCGCCGCGAAGCCCAGCTCCGCGGTGACGCGCGGGACGTACCGCAGGCTGACGGCCTCCACGGTCCCGTCGCCGTCGGGGGCGTCACCGATGATCACCGGGCCGCGGGCGGTCTCGGTCACCTCGACGCGCACCGGGTCACCTCCGGCGACATCGACCGTCTCGGTGTGGTGTGCGGCTGGTCGCCACCCGTCGGGGCCGAGGGCCTCGACGCCGTCGGCGGTGCGCCGCAGCCGCTCCCGGTACAGGTCCTGGTAGTCGGCCATCGCGTTGGTGATCGCCCAGGCGACGCTTCCGGTGTGGGCGAAGTGGGCGACACCGGGCACACCGGGGAAGGCGAGCCCGACCACGTCGTATTCGGGGCAGACCAGATGGACCTGCTGATAGATGCCGGGGTCCTCGATGAAGCGGTGCGGGTCGCCCGCGATGAGCGGGGCGCCGGTGCTGGTGCGTCCCGCGGAGACGAGCCAGCCGTTGGAGCCGGCGGTGCCGGGCCCGTCCACGGCGAACAGCTCGATCGCCTCGTCCCCGAGACGCCGCGCGACCTCATCGCGCCACAGCTTGGTCGGGAAACCGGCGAAGAGGATGTGCGTGGACAGCCAGAGCGACAGGGGGGTCCACGGCTCCCACGTCCCGGGGGCGAGTCCGGCTTCGGCGAACTCGGGCGCCTTCGCCGCGCCCCGGCCCAGGCCGGCGTTCACCCCGTCCACGTACGCCGCAACCCAGTCGCGGGTGTCCCCGTCGAGGGCCTCGTAGCAGCGCCGCGCGGTGTCCGCGAGCCGCGCCTGCCGGGCGAACCGGTCCCAGGCGAGGGCCTCGGCGCCCAGGAACGCGGCCGAGGTGCCCTGGGCACGGTGCCGCTCGACCTCGAGCTGCCAGGCGCGGTCGACGGCTGCGTTGTGGCCCTGGGCGTACGCGAGTTCGTTCGCGCTGCCCGCGCGCAGATGCGGGATGCCCCACGCGTCACGGAAGACCTCGGTCCTCAACAACGACACTCCTTTAGGTTAGGCTGCCCTAACCTTAGCCGTTCGCATGGGGAGGAGAGCATGGTGGGGCATGGCTGGGAGGGCGTCGTCCTCAAGCTGATGCGGGGCAGGGACTTCACCTTCACGGTGACCGGCGCCGAGCAGGTCACCGAGCGGTACCACCGGCTGCGCCTGAGCGACGGCGGCATGCTGCGGGCGACCGGCGTGCATCCCACGATGTGGGTGCGGCTCTGGTTCGAGAGCGAGGGCAAGCCGCACCAGCGGGCCTACACACTCGTGGACCCGGACCCGGTCGAGGGAACCTTCAGCCTGGAGTTCGCCCTGCACGACGGGTGTGCCAGCGACTGGGCCCGTACCGCGAAGCCCGGTGACACCATCGAGGCGACCGTCCAGGGCACCGGCTTCACCGTGCCCGACCCGCTGCCGTCGCGGATGTTCGTGATCGGCGACCCCGCGTCCCTTCCGGCGATCAACTCCCTGCTCGGTGCCATGCCGGAGACCCCCGCCACCATCTGGTTCGAGATCCCGCACCCGTCCGACGCCGACCTCCCGGTGCGGACCGACGCGGAGCGCCATGACCTGCGCAGGGTGCCGCGCCGGGACGCCGGGGCGCACCTCGTGGACGAGGTGCGGGCCGCGCTTCCCGCGCTGCTCGGCGGGAACCCGTCCGAGATCTACGTGTGGATCGCCTGCGACGCCGCGACGACCCGCCGGCTCGCCGCGTACCTGCGCAGGGAACTCGGCATCCCCAAGGGCCGGGTGAACGCCCTCGGCTACTGGCGCACCGTCTGATTCCCTCCGGGCGGCCTCACTTGGGCCCGCGCGTTAACGCCCGGGCAACGCCACCGAAGCGCATCCGATATACGGACACGGCACGCTGAGCTCCGTACGGCCGTGCGGGTGCCGTTGACCGGCCGGGGAGACGGGAGTCCCCCGGCCGGTCGCTCTCATTCCCCGGTCGTCATCCCCAGGGCCCGCTTCAGGAAGTCCACCTGAAGCAGCAGCAGGTTCTCCGCGACCTCCTCCTGCGGGGTCATGTGGGTGACCCCGCTGAGCGGCAGCACCTCGTGGGGGCGGCCCGCCGCCAGCAGGGCGGACGACAACCGCAGGCTGTGCGCCGCCACCACGTTGTCGTCCGCCAGACCGTGGATGACCATCAGCGGTCGCGCCGGGTCCGCGGCCCCGCTCAGCCCCTTGTCCGTGACCAGGGAGTTGGCGGAGTACACAGCGGGCCGCTCCTCCGGCAGGCCCAGATAGCGCTCGGTGTAGTGGGTGTCGTAGAGCAGCCAGTCGGTCACCGGCGCGCCCGCGACCCCCGCGTGGAACACGTCCGGCCGTCGCAGCACCGCCAGCGCCGCCAGGTACCCCCCGAACGACCAGCCGCGGATCGCGACCCTGCCCAGATCCAGGGGGTAGCGCCCGGCTAGTGCGTGCAGCGCCTCGACCTGGTCGTCCAGCGTGCGGGTGAAGTCGTGGGCAATGGCCTTCTCCCAGGCGGGGGAGCGGCCCGGGGTGCCCCGGCCGTCCGCGACCACCACCGCGAAGCCCTGCTCGGCGAACCACTGGGAGGTGAGGTGCGCATGGTGCGCGGCGACAACACGCTGCCCGTGGGGTCCCCCGTACGGGTCCATCAGAACCGGGAGCGGACCGTCCGATTCCCGCCAGTCGGACGGAAGCAGGACAGCGCACGGGATCCTCCGCGTGCCCCCTTCCGTGAGCTCCATGCGCGGGGACAGCACCGGCTGCTGCGCATACGAGGCGATCACGGCGACCGGTTTGCCGTCCTTCACCACCCGTACCGTCGTGCCGCTCGATTCCGGCCGGGCGGACGCGAGCACGGTCACCCCGCCGCAACGCACCGCCGAGTGCACCCCCACGCCATCGGAGACCCGCTCAACGCCCAGCTCATCGACCCGGTAGACATGGGTCTCGCCGATCTCCCGCTCCGTCGCCTCCGCCCCCGCGGACGCCGACACCAGGACGTCCGACTCACCGATGTCCAGCACGGACCGCACATGCAACCGAGGCCCGGTCAGCGGCCGGTCGCCCCATGCCAGCACCCGGGCCCCGCCCTCGTCGGTGATCCGTACCAACTGCCCGTCCGGCGCCCAGGCGGGCACCCCGCCGCACAGCTCGAGCCAGACGGGGTCCTCGTCCCCGCGCACCGTGCGCGTGGCAGCGCTCGCGGTGTCCACGGCGAGATACGCCGCCTTGCCCTGCCCGCGCTCCTGTACCAGCAGCAGCGGAGCCCCGTACGCCGACCAGTGCACCCGGGCCAGATACGGGTACCGCGCCCGGTCCCACACGACCTCGGTACGGGACCCGTCGAGAGCGACCAGAAACAGCCGCACCTCCGCGTTGGCCGTCCCCGCCGCCGGGTAGGCGACCCGAGCCGGCTCCGTCTCCGGCCGCGCCGGATCCGCGATCCACCAGCGCTGTACGGGGGATTCGTCGACCCGAGCCACCAGCAGCCGGTCGCTCTCGGGCGACCACCAGAACCCGCGGGTGCGCCCCATCTCCTCGGCCGCCAGAAACTCCGCGACGCCGTAGGAGACACCGGTGTCCTCCGGCGCCGCCAGCGCACGGTCCCCCTCGCCCTCCGCGCCGATCACCCGAAGCGCGCCCCGCGCCGCGTAAGCGACGAACCTCCCGTCCGGAGACGGCCGCGGATCGATCACGGGCCCGGCCGCGGGCAGTTCGCGTGCCGTACCGGCCCGCAACTCCGCGGTGAACAGCCGCCCGGACAGCGCGAACGCGGCCAACTCCGCTGCACGGTCGACGGCGTACGAGACGATGCCCCCGGAGCCCTCACGGCTGCGTTCCCGCCGTGCCCGCTCCTCGGCGGACAACTCCTCCACCGACCCGCCCAGCAGCACATCGGGGTCCGCCGCCACCCGCTCGCGCACCTGGCCACCGGAACGGCCGGGGCCGTGAGTGCCCTCAGTCCCGTCAGTGCCTTCGAGGTCAAGCACCCACAGCCGGTGGGCCCGTTCCGTTCCTGAGGCCGAGCGCAGGAACACCACGCGCGAGCCGTCGGGCGACACCGTGAACGCCCTGGGAGCGCCGAGCCCGAAGCGCTGGGTTCTGGCGTACTGGCGGGGGAAGCTGAGCGGGGCTGAGCCGGTGGCAGGGACCGAAGGGGCCGGGGGAGTGGGGGAGTGCTGCTGCCTCGAGGTCATATGGCCGAATCTAATGCCGTGCGCCCCCGTGTGCTGCCGTGCACCGATCGATGCGTGCCTATGGATAGTTATGATCCCTAGCGCGAGGTGGGTATGACTCCTCCGGCACATGCGATCTGCCCCTTACCGGCCGAATATCTGTGGAGGTGAACCGCCGTGGCACTCTCGATTTCGGCGGTGGTGCTGCTGGCGATCATCGTCTTCCTGCTGGTCAGGAAATCTGGCCTGAAGGCGGGGCACGCCGCAGTCTGCATGCTGCTCGGGTTCTATCTCGCGAGCTCGTCCATCGCGCCCACGATCAGCGAGCTGACCACGAACGTCGCGGGGATGATCGGCGGCCTCAAGTTCTAGTCCCGCGCCTCGTAGGCTGGGGGGCATGACGGACCTCCCAGCCCGTCGTCTGCTGCTGGTGCACGCGCACCCCGACGACGAGTCGATCAACAACGGTGCCACGATGGCGCGGTACGCGGCCGAAGGCGCCCATGTCACCCTCGTGACATGCACCCTCGGCGAGGAGGGCGAGGTCATCCCGCCCGCACTCGGCCATCTGACCGCCGACCGGGAAGACGGACTCGGCACGCACCGGATCGGGGAACTGGCCGCCGCCATGGCCGCGCTGGGCGTCACCGACCACCGCTTCCTCGGCGGCCCCGGCCGCTTCCGCGACTCCGGGATGATGGGCCTGCCGCAGAACCAACGCAGCGGCGCCTTCTGGAGCGCGGACGTGGACGAGGCCGCGTGCCACCTCGTTCAGGTGATCCGTTCGGTACGGCCGCAGGTCCTCGTCACCTACGACCCGCACGGCGGCTACGGCCACCCCGACCACATCCAGGCGCACCGGGTCGCGATGCGAGCCGCCGAACTCGCCGCCGATCCCGCCTGCCGGCCCGATCTCGGCGAACCGCACTCCATCGCCAAGATCTACTGGAACCGGGTCCCGGAGTCCGCCGCCGAGCACGGATTCGCCGCACTGCGTGCGGCCGGGCCTTCGGGCGCCTTTCCCGGGATCGCCGACATGGCGGACATCCCCGGCATCGTGGACGACGCGGAGATCACCGCCGAGATCGACGGAGGCGTGTACGCCGACCGCAAGGTGGCGGCGATGCGCGCCCATGTCACCCAGATCGTGGTGGATGGTCCGTTCTTCGCGCTTTCCAACGGCCTCGGCCAGCCGCTGTTCACCACCGAGTGCTACCAGTTGGCGCGTGGCACGTCCGGCGCTCGCGCGGGCGACCGCGAGCACGACCTGTTCGAGGGAGTAGCCCTGTGAGTGAGCAGAGCCAGTCGCGTCAGCCGAACGAGCGGCCCGGGTCCGGAACGGCCCAGCCCGGCACCCGGCCGACCCGCGGGCTGAAACCCGGACGGATCGCTGGATATGTCGGGCTGCTGGCCCTCGGGTTCGTGGTGGGCGCCGCGGGATCGCTGGTCCAAGCCGCATGGTTCCCTGCCGGGTTGCTGCTCGCCCTGTTCGGCTGCGCGGGGCTGTTCTACGGGGGTGCGCGTGCCGCCGGGACGCAGTTCGGAGCGCTGGTACCCGCCGGTGGCTGGATGGCGGCGGTGCTGCTGCTGAGTGCCGGACGGCCGGAAGGCGACGGCCTCTTCGCGGGCGGGCTCGGCGAGATCCTGTTCCTGCTGGGGGGAGTGGCGCTGGCTGTGATCTGTGCCACCATGTCGCGGTCGTGGTCATCGGCCGGGCAAATCAGCCGACTTGGCGCGTGAGGTGTCCTTCTCGGGCCGGAATGGCCCCTGTGGCCGGACGGTGACGGGCGGCGTGCGCACCGTACAGCTTCCCCTGTCCATGGGTGCGGGGTCGGCGGCGGCCAGTATGGTGGTGCGCGCTGCCGAGTCGCCCGAAGCAGTGGTACCAGTAGGAACGGGCGGCGGAGCCGATCGGGAGAACCAGCTTTGAGTCGTGAAACTGACAGTTCGTCCTCCGGCCCCCAGGGGCGCGGTGGAGCCGCGTACCCCTCGGGTACACCGCCGTACGGATCGCGCCAGTATCCGTCGCTGCACCCCACGCAGGACGCACCGGACGAGGGAGCCGAAGCCGCTCCGAAGCCGGACGAGCCCAGAACAGAGACCACGCTGACGACGCGCATCCGGATCAACATTCCGGGCTCGCGTCCGATTCCGCCGGTCGTCATGCGTACGCCGATGAGTGACGTGGACGCACGGCGCACAGCGGGGGGCGCGAACGGCACGGAGGGCGCGAACACCGCGAAAGCCGCACCGGGCGCGCTGGGTGCGCAGGGGAGCGGCGGTGAGCGGGTGTCCGAGCGCACCGGCAGCACCCCGCGGCCCGCGGCGCCCGCCGAGGTTCCGGAGGCGCCCGCGCCCGTCCGGCCGCGCGACGAGTCTCCGGCCGAGGCGGACAACCCGGCCGAGGTGCCGGGGGACAAGCCGGCCGAGCAGCGGACCAGCGACTGGTTCGCACCGCGCAAACCGCCGGCCCAGGCTTCCGTACCCGCGCAGGCCGCGCCTCCCGCGCCCGCTGCTCCGGGAGCCCCGGCCGGACGCACCGCGCCCCCGGGGCCGCGCCCCCAGAGCACCCCGAGCCCGGCCGGACCCGCTGGGCCGACGAGCGGTCCGGTCACCGGCACCTCACCGTTCGCCAAGGGAGCCCCGGGCGGCTCAGGAGCCCCGGGAGTGCCGGGAACCCAGGCCCCCGGCGGCGACCGCGCCGTCCCGCGGATGGGCGACGACACGGCCGTACTGACCCCGCAGAAGTCGCCGTCCGACACCGGACCCACCGCCATGCCGGGACCGTCCACCCCCGCGGGCAACGTCTCGGGTGACACGCTGACCAGCGGTATCCCCGTGGTCCCGTCCCAGCAGCGCTCGCCGTTCGCGCCACCGGACCCCGTGGCACCCGCGGGTGGCCCGGATGTGAGCCCCTGGCCCTCGTCCGGTCCGGCCGCGGACTTCGCCGCGCCGGACTACGCCGGCCGGGCCTTCCCCGGCCCGTCCGGACCGCCGTCCACCTTCGCCCCCGGTGCCCCGGCGCACGACGACGCGCCCGCCCCGGCCGCTTCGCCGCGTCCGGCGAGGCCCGTGAAGAAGGGCCGGTCCAAGACCGTCCTCGCGGGAGCGGGCGTGTTCGGGGTGCTGGTCGTCGCGTACGGCACCGGACTGCTGCTCAACCACTCCGATGTGCCCAAGGGCACCACGGTCCTGGGCGTCGACATCGGCGGCGGCACCAAGGAAGAGGCGGTCACCAAGCTGGACGCCGCGCTCGGCAGCCGGGCCACGGCCCCGCTGGAGCTCGCGGTCGGCCAGAAGAAGGAGAAGCTAGCTCCGGTCAAGGCCGGCCTCGCCCTGGACAGCCAGGCGACCGTGCGCGCCGCCGCGGGCACCGACTACAACCCCGTCTCCGTCATCGGCTCCCTCTTCGGCGCCGAGCGGGTCGCCCAGCCCGTCATCCCCGTCGACGAGGAGAAGCTCCAGGTCGCGCTCTCGGACCTGGCGATCGCCTCGGGCTCCGCCACCGAGGGCACGATCAGGTTCGAGCCGGGCGAGGCCGTCGCCGTGCCGGGCAAGGCGGGCTTGTCACTGGATGTCGGGAAGTCGATGATCTCGGTCAAGGACGCCTATCGCGCCCAGGTCGAGACGGGCCGTCCGAATCTGGTCGAACTGCCGGTGGGTGCCAGCGAGCCCACCATCACCCAGGAGGAACTGGACCGGGCGATGAAGGAGTTCGCCGAGCCCGCCATGTCCGGACTCGTCACCATCCAGGCCGGGGGCAAGGAGATCCAGTTCGGCCCCGCCCGCTCGCTGCCGAAGATCCTCTCGATGAAGCCCGTCGACGGCCGGCTTGTCGAGGTCTACAACAAGCAGGCGATCACCGAGTTGCTGGACGGCGTCTTCGACGGCATCACCATCACCAAGCGCGACGGCAAGGAGCACCCGGTGTCCGCCGACGACGTCGCCTTGGCGATGCAGCAGGCACTACTGGGGAAGACCCCCCAGCAGCGGACCCAGGAGATCCCGCTCAGTCCGCAGGGCTAGCTCCGGTCACAGCGGCAGGTCATGTCCGAGGCCCTGCTCCCGTCACGACGGGGGCAGGGCCTCGGAGTCAGTCCGCCGGGCGCACCGTCCGCGGTCCCACACACCGGGCGCCGACTGCCTCCACCCGCTCGCGCAGTTCACGATCGGCCGTGACCACCACGCAGTCCTGTCCGGCGTACCCGGCGGCGAGTTCCACGATCAGGTCGTCGCCGCTGCCTGGCGCGGAATCCACCCGCACCCCGGGCACGGACGCGACGTCGCGTGCGGAGCCCTCGACGACCAGGATGATCTCCTCGTCGCCGGACCTCGCCGCCAGCCGGTCGCGCAGCCGCTCGGCGGCGCCGCGCCGGTCCTTCCACCAGCCGTCGGGCACGGAGCCCACCACGTTCGCCGCATCCACGATCAGCACGGTCATGGGGTCATTATGGTGAGCGGTTCAGCCGGCCGCCGTCTCCCCGATCGGGCGGGCGACCTCGAGCCGGTTCCCGGGTGTCGAGCGAGGGACGGCGGACCGAAGGGGCGCCGGCGGCTCAGTTCAGCATCGACCGTGCCGCGTTGGCGCGTTCTCTGATGGCCGCCGCCGCGGTGGGCTCGACTGCGGCGACGATGTCGGCGTACGCGTCCATCTCCGCCGCACCCGCGAGGAAGTCCCCGCGCTGGACGAGGAGTTGGGCGCGCTCGAAGCGGAGTCTGGCCGGGTGGGCGGGGAGCAGCAGCGAGAGTTCGACAGCCCACAGGGCCACGTCCGTGCGTTCCGGGCGGGCGGCGGACCAGGCGCGGATGTTGTTGAGGATGCGCAGCACGATCTGCAGGGGCCCGGCGGGCACCAGCATCGAGGGGTCGAGCGGCTCGCCGGTCGCCCCGGCCACGAGCAGCTCGGCGTCCGCGCCGGTGAGCAGCCGGCCACCCGCGAAGGGGTCGGCGAGCACCGGCTGCGACGGGTCGCCGAAGCCGACCACGAAGTGGCCGGGCAGGGCCACCCCGTACGCCGGTGCGCCCGCGCGTCGTGCGACCTCCAGCCACACGACGGAGAGCAGGATGGGCAGCCCGCGGCGCCGCCGCAGGACCTCGGGCAGCAGGGACGACTCCAGGCGCTCGTAGCAGCCGGGGGTGCCGCGGAAGCCGCAGCGCTCACCGAGCAGCGAGGCCAGCGCCGCCGCCCACGCCTCCGGCTCCCGGAGGCCGTAGGGCAGCAGGCCGGCGAGCCGGTCCAGCTCGATGTGGGCCACGTCAAGACCGGTCTCGTCAAAGGCGGGATCCGCCTCGGCCCCGACCAGCAGGCACAGGGTCGCGAGATCGGGCCGCTCGGAGCGTGCCTCGTCGGCGAACCGACTGCGCCACGGGGTGGCCTCGGGCTGTGGCGGGTGCATACGCGTCTCGTACCCGTTCAGGAAGATCAGGAGCGGCGGAAATGGTGATAGAGGTGATGGACCGCGAAGCCCATCCCCTCGTACATCGCGCGGGCACCGTCGTTGTCGCTCTCGACCTGGAGCCAGGCCGCCGATGCGCCCTCGTCCAGGGCCCGGCGCGCCAGCGCCGTCATCACGGACTTCGCCAGACCCTGTCTGTGGCGGGCCGGGTCGACCTCCACCGCCATGAACCCCGCCCAGCGTCCGTCGACCACACACCGGCCGATGGCCGCAGGCACCTCGGACTCGCCCGGCACGGTGGCGAACCACACCGACGGCCCGCTGGACAGCACCGAGCGCACATGGGGCCCGGGCACACCGAGACGGTGGTAGCGGCGCAGCCAGCCCTCGCCGGCGCCGCCCGTGTCGTCGATCGACCGGTCCAGCCGCACCCGGGACACATCCGCGTCCAGGTCGCCGACGGGTGCGAGACCGCCCACCCGCAGCTCCGCCGACACCTCACGCTCCCAGCCGCGCCGCTCCAGCTCCACGCACAGTGCCTCCTGGGTGCCGTCCCCTCCGGTCGCGGTCTGGATGTACGCGGGCAGGTCGCGCGACCCGTACCAGGCCCGCACCCGCTCCAGCGCGTCGTCCAGGGGCACGCCCGGGTCACCCAGGGGCAGCACCGAGTTCGCCCGCCGGGTGAACCCGGACGCCGCCCGCAGCAGCCACCCGCCGAGCGGTTCGCTCTCGACCGGCTGCCAAGCCCGCGCCGAGATCCGCGCAAGCTCTTCGAAAGAGGCTGCCGGGAGCCCGCGTCTGCGCGCCGGAACCGAAGGGATGACCTTGCCCGCGACCAGCGAAGATTCCAGGATCCGGACGGTTTCCCCGGTCCTTCGTGTGATCACCAGCACACCGTCGTCCCACGATATGAGAACCCCGACCGTGTCGGTGAACTTCGCGTCAGCCTCACCGCCCTCGGCGAGCCGTCGCACGGATACTCGTTTCCCCACGTCAAGAGGGGTGATACGGACCTCCCAAGGTCCGCTCGCAGTGAATTCCACAGCTAGGTCCGCCCCTCCTGTTCGGATCATCCCCAGGAACGGAGATACTAGGTGCGGGCATCGACGACGCCGCGCTCCCGCGCAGCCCCGCGGCGAGCCGCAGACCGGACGCCGCGCCCTACGGAGGAGGAACGACAGCGTGACCTACGTCATTGCGCAGCCTTGTGTGGACGTCAAGGACAAGGCGTGCATCGAGGAGTGCCCCGTCGACTGCATCTACGAGGGCCAGCGGTCCTTGTACATCCACCCGGACGAATGCGTCGACTGTGGTGCTTGCGAGCCGGTCTGCCCGGTCGAGGCGATCTTCTACGAGGACGACACTCCTGAGGAGTGGAAGGACTACTACAAGGCGAACGTCGAGTTCTTCGACGAGCTCGGTTCGCCCGGTGGCGCCTCCAAGCTGGGCCTGATCGAGCGGGACCACCCCTTCATCGCCGCTCTGCCTCCGCAGAACGGCTGATAGTTCGATCCCGGTCCCGTACGGTGCGTCCGCCGTACGGGACCGTGGCGTTTACGGGCGGCCACCGGCGTCTGCGCCCGTGCCCGCCGAGAACGAGAAATCGAGAAAGTGAGCACCGTGTCCGCAGTCTCCTCGCGTCTTCCCGCCTTCCCCTGGGACAAGCTGGAGCCGTACAAGGCGACCGCCACCGCCCATCCCGACGGCATCGTCGACCTCTCGGTCGGCACGCCCGTCGACCCGGTGCCGGCCATCGTCCAGCAGGCCCTGATCGCCGCCGCGGACTCGCCCGGCTATCCGACGGTGTGGGGCACGACCGCGTTGCGCGACGCCCTGGTGGGCTGGTGCGAGCGGCGGCTCGGCGCGGTGTCGTTCGCCCACCCGAACGTGCTTCCGGTGGTGGGGTCCAAGGAGCTGGTGGCCTGGCTGCCGACGCAGCTCGGTCTCGGTGCCGGTGACAAGGTCGCCTACCCGCGCCTGGCCTATCCGACCTACGAGGTCGGCGCCAGGCTGTGCGGGGCGGCGCCCGTCGTCTATGACGACCCCACGGAGCTGGACCCCGCCGGGCTGAAGCTGCTGTGGCTGAACTCGCCGTCCAATCCGACGGGACGGGTCCTGTCCAAGGACGAGCTGACCCGCATCGTCGCCTGGGCGCGCGAGCACCGTGTGCTGGTCTTCAGCGACGAGTGCTATCTGGAGCTGGGCTGGGAGACGGAGCCGGTCTCCGTGCTCCATCCGGACGTCTGCGGGGGGACGTACGAGGGAATCGTCTCCGTCCACTCGCTGTCCAAGCGCTCGAACCTCGCGGGTTACCGCGCCGCGTTCATCGCCGGTGACGCGGCGGTGCTCGGCGAACTGCTGGGGATCCGCAAGCACGGCGGCATGATGACGCCCGCGCCCGTGCAGGCGGCGACCGTCGCCGCACTCGGCGACGACGTCCATGTCGGGGAGCAGCGGGCGCGGTACGCGGCGCGGCGGGCCGCGCTGCGTGAGGCACTGCTGGGGCACGGCTTCCGGATCGAGCACAGTGAGGCCAGCCTCTATCTGTGGGCGACTCGCGACGAACCCTGCTGGGACACCGTCGCCCACCTGGCCGAGCTGGGCATCCTCGTGGCTCCCGGGGACTTCTACGGAGCGGCCGGGGAACGCTTCGTGCGGGTCGCCCTCACGGCTACGGACGAGCGTGTCGAGGCGGCGGTCAAGCGGCTGGGCTGAGTGGCGGCACCACGCCTGCGTACGGCCGGGACGGTCCGGGCGTGAGGCGGACGGAAGGGCCCCGGGGAGCACGTGTGACGCTGTGCTCCCGGGGCCCCTTCCATGTGCGCCCGAGGTCGGCGCTCGCGACTACTGGGCCGGCAGCGTGTGCGCCGGAAGGACGTCGGCCGGGAGCGTGTTGGCCGGGAGGGTGTCGACGGGCAGCGCGGTCATCGGAAGCGGGGTGGCGGGCACCGCGTTCGCCGGGATCGGGGTGGCCGTCAGCGTGTCGGTGGGCAGCGCCTGGGCCGGGAGCGTGTGGGCGGGGATCGGCGTGGTCGCCATCGGGTCCGCGGGGAGGGCGTCGGCGGGCAGGGTGGTCCCCGCGTCCGGCACACCGGCGGCCAGTTCCCCGGCCGCGGGCAGGCCCTGCGTGTTCGCCGAGGCCTGGCCCAGCGCGGTCGTCGCGGAGTCGACGGCCTGCCCGGCCGTCTCCTCGGCGGCCGGAGCGCTGCCGCGGGCCGCCTGGGTGAAGGTGCCACTCGCGACCGGCAGGGCCGTGCCGACCAGCTTCCCGCCGGCCTCCGTGGCCGTCGTGGCCGCCTTCTGCGCCGTACCGTCCGTGGCGTCGCCGACCGCGACTCCGTCGAGCTGGGTCAGGCCACCGCCCAGGTCGTGGGTGGGCGCGAGGTCCATGGCGCTCGCGGAGCCGGCCGCACCGACCACGGGAGCTGCGCCGGCCGCGACGAGCAGCGCGGCGCGGGCGATCCGGCGGGTCAGGGGGAGGGACATGGTGCTCCTTCGACGAGAACGTTTGGTGTTGCCTGTCCGGCGATCGGACGCCATGACAACCGCTCGTGGGCCCGGGATGGTTGCGGTACCCGAAGGTAAAGAGTCGGTAATGCATCGCATAATCAGCTGTGGACAAAAACGGGCGAACAGCGCCCGTTCCGACAGTCCGCTGAACCGTCACTTCCCTGTCGTGACAAGGGAAGCGACGGGTTGCGTCGAACGTCGCCGAACGGGCCCGTGGACGGCCACCCGGCACGGCGTGGGTGACCACTTCCAGGCGATGTCCCGGACATATGCCCGACCCTGTTTACAGGCCTGTCCGGCCCATCCGGACCGTCAGCCTTGCGTCCTGCCCGGCCTGTCCGGCCGGTCGGTCCTGCCAGGCGGCCCGAGCCGGCCCCGCGGACGGGCAGGGCCTACCGGCCGACCCGGATCCTGACCTCGCCGGTGCCGCCCGGCCCCTGCCCCACCTGCTGCCAGCCGTCGTACGCCTCGTCCGCGCTCCAGACCCGGTCCCCGTACGAGACCTCCGCGATGCGCAGCTCGTCCGCCTGGGCCACCGCCCAGTGCGCCAGCTCCCAGCCCCGCCGCGCCTTCGCGGCCCCGGAGTCCCCACCCGTCGCCCTGGTGACCGGCACCCTCAGCTCGCTCCCCGCCCCGGCCCCTCTCGCGTGCGGGGCGGCGGCGCGGCCCGAACCCGTGGCCGGGGGCAGCACACCGTTGCCGAAGGCCCGGGTCAGCGCGGCGCGAACCTTCGCCGGGTCACCGGCCCCAGGCTGCTGCCCCGTGGTGCAGGTCAGCGCGGCTGAGGCACGTCCGGTGAGGGCCGCGGCCAGCAGCGCGGCGTCCGGCTCGTGTTTGGCGTACGCCTGGGGGTACCCGCTGCGCTGGACCAGCTGGGCGGCATCGGTCAGGGGGAGCTTCGCGTAGTCCGGCACCTCGTCGAGGTGCTCGTAGAACTTCCCGGCGGAGTAGACCGGGTCGAGGATCTGCCGTGGGGTTCCCCAGCCCATCGACGGCCGCTGCTGGAACAGCCCGAGCGAGTCCCGGTCGCCATAGCTGATGTTGAGCAGCGTGGACTCCTGGAGGGCCGTCGCCAGGGCGATGGTCACCGCGCGCTCCGGCATCCCGCGGGTGGTGCCGACGGCGGAGATCGTGGCGGCGTTCGCGGCCATCTCCGGGGTCAGCTCGAAGGAGGTCTCCGAGTCCTGGCCGGAGTCGGGACCGCCGGCGGAACGCACCACGCATCCTGGTGCGCCCGTGCCCTTGCTGACGTACTGCATGACCACATACGCGACGAGCGCCAGCAGCACGGCGAACGCGGCGGCGACGCGCACCAGGCGGCCACGCCGGACGGGGGAGGCGGTCGAGGCGATCTCGGTCACGCGCCCACGGTACCGGCCCCGGCCGCATGCCCCCCCAGGAACGGGGGCGAGGGCAACGTTAGGGTCGGGGCATGTCCGAAAACGCGCTTGATCTCAGCCTGGACGGCCCGGCGCTGACCGCCCGCCTCGTCGACTTCCCCTCGGTCAGCGGGAACGAGAAGCCCCTCGCCGACGCGATCGAGGAGGCGCTGCGCCCGCTGCCGCACCTCACCGTCGACCGGCACGGCAACAACGTCGTGGCACGTACGCGGCTGGGCCGGGCCGAGCGGGTCGTGCTCGCCGGGCATATCGACACCGTGCCGATCGCCGGCAACGTCCCCTCCCGTCTGGACGAGAACGGCGTGCTCTGGGGTTGCGGCACCTCGGACATGAAGTCGGGCGTGGCCGTGCAGTTGCGGATCGCCGCGACCGTGCCCGCGCCCAACCGCGACCTCACCTTCGTCTTCTACGACAACGAAGAGGTCGCCGCACACCTCAACGGACTCGGGCATGTGGCCGAGGCGCACCCCGACTGGCTCGAGGGCGACTTCGCCGTCCTGCTGGAGCCGTCCGACGCCCAGGTCGAGGGCGGCTGCCAGGGGACGCTGCGGGTCCATCTGCGGCTGACCGGAGAGCGCGCGCACTCCGCGCGCAGCTGGATGGGCGCCAACGCGATCCACGCGGCGGGGCCCGTGCTGGCCCGGCTCGCCGCCTACGAGCCGCGGCGCCCGGTGATCGACGGGCTCGAATACCGCGAAGGCCTCAACGCCGTGGGCATCGAGGGCGGTGTCGCCACCAACGTCATCCCCGACGCGTGCACCGTGGTGGTCAACTACCGCTACGCCCCGGACCGCGGCATGGCGGAGGCGGAGGCCCATGTGCGCGAGGTGTTCGCGGACTGCGGTGTCGCCGAGTTCGTCGTCGACGATCACACCGGCGGTGCGCTGCCGGGGCTCTCGCACCCGGCGGCCATCGCGTTCATGACGGCCGTGGGCGGCACGGCCCAGCCCAAGTTCGGCTGGACGGACGTGTCGCGGTTCAGCGGTCTGGGCGTACCCGCGGTGAACTACGGGCCGGGAGACGCGCTCCTCGCCCACAAGCGGGACGAGCATGTGGCCACGGAACGGATCACGCACTGCGAGGAGCGGCTGCGGAACTGGCTCACCGCCTGAACTCCGGCTTCTGTGGATCTGCCTGTCCGACCTGTGGAATTTCGCTCTTGTCCACCTCCGTGGACCTACGCTGACCAGGAACGAGCATGCAGCGGAGGGAGCAGGTCATGGGCAATCCCGAGGAAGCAGGGCGACCGGAGGAGCAGCGGACCGGGCCGGTACTGCGCCGCAGGGACCAGATCCAGCCCGGCACCACGGACCAGCGTCTGCTGGACACCGAGGGTGACTCCGAGTGGGTGCACACCGATCCCTGGCGGGTCATGCGTATCCAGTCGGAGTTCGTGGAGGGCTTCGGTGCCCTCGCCGAACTGCCGAGCGCCATCAGTGTCTTCGGCTCGGCCCGGACCCCCGCCGGCAGCCCCGAGTACGAGGCGGGCGTCCGTATCGGCAGGGCGCTCGTCGACGCCGGCTTCGCGGTGATCACCGGTGGCGGCCCGGGGGCGATGGAGGCCGCCAACAAGGGTGCGAGAGAGGCCCGCGGAGTCTCCGTCGGCCTCGGCATCGAGCTGCCCTTCGAACAGGGCCTCAACCCGCATGTCGACATCGGGGTGAACTTCCGCTACTTCTTCGTCCGCAAGACGATGTTCGTGAAGTACGCACAGGGCTTCGTCGTGCTGCCCGGTGGGCTCGGCACCCTGGACGAGCTGTTCGAGGCCCTCACCCTCGTCCAGACCGGAAAGGTGACCCGCTTCCCGATCGTGCTCTTCGGCTCGGCCTACTGGAACGGGCTGGTCGACTGGCTGCGGGACACCGTGGTCGCGCAGGGCAAGGCGTCCGAGCACGATCTGCTGCTGTTCCACGTCACGGACGACGTGGACGAGGCGGTCGCGCTGGTCACCAAGGAGACGGGCCCGCCCGTCCCGGCGCCCTTCGAGGGGTACGAGGCCTGACGGGCCCATGACGCGGCCCGAGGCCCGAGGCCCGCGGCAGGCGGCGCGAGCCTGACCGGCTGCCGCACCCTCCGGCCGCGGCTGCGGGGCGCTGCCGCCGGCTCAGGCCAGCCCGCGGCGGGCCACGGCCGGAGGCCGGTGCCCGGCGATGGAGGCGACCATGTCCAGCACCTGGCGGGTCTCCGCCACCTCATGGACGCGGTAGACCCGAGCGCCCAGCCACGCGGAGACCGCCGTGGTCGCGAGAGTGCCGATCAGCCGCTCCTTGACCGGGCGGTCGAGGGTCTCGCCCACGAAGTCCTTGTTGGACAGCGACACCAGCACCGGCCAGCCCGTATCTGCCATCTCACCGAGGCGTCGGGTCGCCTCCAGCGAATGCCGGGTGTTCTTCCCGAAGTCGTGGCCGGGGTCGATGAGGATGGCGTCCCTGCGCACCCCGAGCCCCGCCGCCCGTTCGGCGAGCCCCGTCGTCACCCGCAGGATGTCCGCCATCACATCGTCGTACGCGATCCGGTGCGGCCGGGTCCTCGGCTCGGCCCCTCCGGCATGCGTGCACACCAGACCCACGTCATAGCGGGCGGCCACCTCGGCCAGCTTCGGGTCCACCCCGCCCCAGGCGTCGTTGAGCAGGTCGGCGCCCGCCTCGCAGACCGCGGCACCCACATCGTGCCGCCAGGTGTCCACGCTGATCACCACATCGGGGAAGCGACGGCGGACCTCGGCGACGAAGCCGACCGTGCGGCGGGCCTCCTCCTCGGCCGACACCTCCTCGCCGGGACCGGCCTTGACGCCCCCGATGTCGACGATGGCGGCGCCCTCGGACACCGCCTGCTCGACGCGGGCGAGCGCGGGCTCGTCCCGGAACGTGGCGCCCTGGTCGTAGAAGGAGTCCGGGGTCCGGTTCACGATCGCCATGATCACCGGTTCACGCGCACCGAATTCGCGCCGGCCCAGCCGCAGATTTCCGCTGCGCATCCCGTGTTTCCTCCTCTTTCCTCCCCGCGTTCCGTCGCCTGCGACCTTAACTGTCGGTGGCGCATGGCACGATCGGCAGCAGACGGTTTCCTGCTCCGGGGAGAGGCGCGCTGTGTTCTGGTTCTTGCTGATCGCGATGGTCGTGGTCGTCGCCGCGGTCACGCTCGCGGTGGTCGGCGGCGGGGGGAACGAGGTCCTTCCGGAAGCGGCGCCCGAGCAGCTCGTGGACCCGCTGCCGGTGACACGTCCCGTGGGACCCGCCGACATCGAGGCACTGCGGCTGCCCCTGGCGCCCCGGGGTTACCGGATGGCCGATGTCGACGACGTGCTCGACCGCCTGGGAGCCGAGCTCGCCGAGCGAGACGCGCGGATCTCCGAGCTGGAGTCCGCGCTGGCCGGCAGGCGGGAGGCGGGCGGCATGTGGGACAAGCGCCCGGAGCCCGATCCGGGCGGGGAGCAGGACGGATGAGCGGCGGCGCGATCGCGGGCCCCGACGGGCGGCTGCGCTGCCCCTGGGGCCTGTCGGCCCCGGACTACGTCGCGTACCACGACGAGGAATGGGGCAGGCCTGTCCACGGCGACGACGCCCTGTTCGAGCGGCTCTGCCTGGAGGCGTTCCAGTCCGGGCTCTCGTGGATCACGATTCTGCGCCGCCGGGAGACCTTCCGTCTGGCCTTCGACGGCTTCCGTGTCGCCTCGGTCGCGGCCTTCACCGAAGCCGACCGGGACCGGCTGCTCGCCGACCCCGGGATCATCCGCAACCGCGCCAAGGTCGAGGCGACCCTCGCCAATGCGCGGGTCCTTGCGGAATGGGCTCCCGGCGAGCTGGACACGCTGATCTGGTCGTTCGCCCCCGACCCCGCGGCCCGGCCGGTGCCGCGAACCCTGGCGGACGTACCGGCCGTCACGGACGAGTCCAAAGCCCTCTCCAAGGACCTCAAGAAGCGCGGGCTCCGCTTCGTCGGCCCCACCACCGCGTACGCCCTGATGCAGGCCTGTGGCCTGGTCGACGACCACCTGGCCGACTGCGCGGCGCGAGGGGCGTAGCCGGCTGGTGCGGGGCGCACCCAAGAACCCACCCCGCACCCGTCGGAGGCCCTCAGCGGCCCAGGTACTTCGGCTTCTCCTTGTTCAGGAACGCCTGCACCGCGATCCCGTGGTCCTCCGAGGCTCCCGCCCGGCTCTGGACCTCCTCTTCCTTCTCCAGCGCCTCGGCCAGCGAGTGCGAGGCGCCGAACGCCAGGGACTCCTTGATCGCCGCGTATGCGAGCGTCGGGCCCTCTGCCAGAGCCCGGGCGACCGACTCGGCCTCGGTCGCGAGCTGGTCCGCGGGGACGAGGCGGTTCGCGATGCCCAGGTCGTAGGCCTCCTGCGCCGAGATCGACCGAGGGAAGAGCAGCAGGTCGGAGGCGCGGCTCGCGCCGATCAGGCGGGGCAGGGTCCAGGAGACGCCCGAGTCGGCGGTGAGCGCGACCCCGGCGAAAGCGGTGGTGAACTTCGCCGAGTCGGCGACGACCCGGTAGTCCGCGGCCAGCGCGAAGCCGAAGCCCGCTCCGGCAGCGACCCCGTTCACCCCGGCGACCACCGGCTTCGGCATCTCGGTGAGCGCCCGCACGATGGGGTTGTAGTGCTCACGCACCGTGTTCATGGTGTGGCGGGTGCCCGACTGCTTGTCGGACATCAGCAGCGTGACGTGCTCCTTGAGGTCCTGGCCCACACAGAAAGCCTTGCCGGTGGCGGTCAGCAGCACCGCCCGGACCGCGGTGTCATCGGCCGCGGCGCGCAGGCTGTCCCGGAGTGCCTCCTTGGCCTCGACGTTCATCGCGTTCATGGCCTCGGGCCGGTTGATCGTGATGGTGGCGAGTCCGTCGTGCACCTCGTACAGCACGGTGTCGGCCATGGTCGTGTCCCCTTCGCGGCTGGGTTTCGGCTCGGTGTTGCCGTCGTGTCGGTCGTGTCGAGCCCAGCATGGCGGAGATCGTCCGGGCCGGACATGCGCACCGGTATGTGACCTGCGTCAAAGGGAGCGCCGGAGAAAACGTGCCTCCGGTGAGAGCGCGGTGGCGAAGTATCGCAGGCGGATCCCCGAATTAGGTGGTTTTGCGAAAGCGCGTTGCGCAAGCGATGCAGACCGATGTTGGTCATCGGGTCCCGCCATGCGGGATAATGGCCGGGAAGCAATGTGTTCGATGCCGGTGACGTGTGCCCACCCAGGGGGCCGTCGGTGACGATGAGCTGGTTTCAGGAAGGGGAACGAGCATGGCGGCCATGAAGCCGCGGACGGGCGACGGCCCGCTCGAGGTGACCAAGGAGGGGCGGGGCATCGTCATGCGCGTTCCGCTCGAAGGCGGCGGTCGACTCGTGGTCGAGCTGACCCCGGATGAGGCAGACGCCCTTGGTGACGCCCTCAAGAAGGTCGTCGGCTGACGCGGAAGCGCCCGCACCCTTCTGTGTTCACGCAATGCCCCGGCACGGTCCGACCGTGCCGGGGCATTGCCACGAATGACCGGCCTCAGCGCGTGGCCTCAGGGCGGGGCGCTGCTACCCGCGCCGTACCGCGCACAGCAGTCCGTCACCCACTGGCAGTAGCGACGGCAGTAGTTCCTGGCTCTCCCTGACCGCCCTAAGCAGCTCCCGCATCCGCAGCACATCGATCGGCTGTGCCGCTGCGTCGACCGTGCGGCCATCGGCGAAGGCCCCTTCGAAGCACACAAGACCCCCAGGTCGCAGCAGGCGCAACGATTCAGCGAGGTAGTCCAGCAGCTCCAGCCGGTCGCCGTCGCAGAAGACGAGGTCGTACCCGCCGTCGGCAAGCCGGGGCAGCACGTCCAGCGCGCGTCCGGGGATGAAGCGCGCCCGGTTGCCGGCGAAGCCCGCGGCACGGAACGCCTCCCGGGCGAACTGCTGCCGCTCCGGTACCGCGTCCACGGTGGTCAGCACGCCGTCGGGCCGCATGCCCTGCAGGAGATAGATCCCGGAGACGCCCGTACCCGTGCCGATCTCGGCCACCGCCTTGGCGTCGGCCGTCGCGGCCAGCAGTCGCAGGGCGGCGCCGGTACCTGGAGACACCGAGGGCAGCTCCACGTCCCGGGCCCGCTCACGGGCCCAGCGCAGCGCTTCGTCCTCGGCGACAAAGGCGTCGGCGAACGCCCAGCTCGTCTGCCGGTTGGCGGTAATGGCCCTCTCCTGTTCCCGTAGTTGGCGCAACGGTGACTGTATCCGCTATGCCCGGGAACCCGCAGATGGGACCGGGCGTTATGTAGGGGCACAGGCGAGGCGTGGAGAGGCGGAAGGGACGCGCGGGCGACCACCCGCCGTTCTCAAATTCGCGTAAAGATTCTTATCCGGAGCTAACGGGCGAGGTGGCTATGGTAGGGGCTCCACTGGACACCACCAGAGCCGACAGGGGAGGTGCGGCTGCGCCTGTGGATCGGAAAGGGGTGCTGCGGCGCCTGCTCCGGTCGGCGGGTGAGCCGAAATCCGTGATCAACACCGCTGACGACGCCCGCTCCGGCCAGGCCGACTCCGTACCCACCGCGACATTCGCACCGATGGCGGAATCGGCCGCGTGGACCCCTCCCACCTGGGAGGACATCGTCAGTACGCACAGCGGCCGCGTCTATCGCCTCGCCTACCGTCTGACCGGAAACCAGCATGACGCGGAGGACCTCACCCAGGAGGTCTTCGTCCGGGTCTTCCGTTCCCTGTCCACGTACACGCCGGGGACGTTCGAGGGCTGGCTGCACCGCATCACGACGAATCTCTTCCTGGACATGGTCCGCCGCAAGCAGCGGATCCGCTTCGACGCGCTCGGCGACGACGCGGCCGAGCGGCTGCCCAGCCGGGAGCCGTCCCCGCAGCAGGTCTTCCACGACACCCACTTCGACGCCGATGTGCAGCAGGCGCTGGACACCCTCGCCCCCGAGTTCCGCGCGGCCGTGGTGCTGTGCGACATCGAGGGACTCTCGTACGAGGAGATCGCGGCCACGCTCGGCGTCAAGCTGGGCACCGTCCGCAGCCGTATCCACCGCGGGCGGTCCCATCTGCGCAAGGCGCTCCAGCACCGCTCCCCGGAGGCCCGGGCCGAGCAGCGGACCCCCGCGGGAGTGGCGGCCGCGGCGACAGCGGCTGGGGAGGTCGGTTCGCAGTGAGCGGCATCGGTCCGTCCCCCGCGGAGCAGCACCTGGGGGACCGGCTCGCCGCCCTGATCGACGGCGAGCTGAAACATGACACGCGTGACCGGGTGCTCGCGCATCTGGCGACATGTCCCAAATGCAAGGCCGAGGCCGACGCGCAGCGCCGCCTCAAGAGCGTGTTCGCGGCGACCGCACCCCCGCCGCCGTCCGAAGGGTTCCTCGCCCGCCTGCAGGGCTTGCCGGGCGGGCCGCCCGGAGGGCAGCCCGCCGATGACAGCGACCATCGTGGACCCTTCGGCGGAGGGCGCCTCCCCGGGGGCGTCTTCGGCGTGACCCCGGAGGGCTTCGGGTACGCACCGGGCCATGGCTCCCGTTCCGAGGCCGGCTTCCGGATCCACGACGTGGGGCGGCAGGAGGCCGAGCGGTCGGTGTGGCGTGGCCGGAGGTTCGCGCTGACGGCGGCCAGCGCGGTGTCGTTCGCGGCGATCGCGCTGGGCGGGACTCTGCCGATGGGCCCTTCGGGCGATGGCACGGCCCGCGGAGACGGCCGGGGGAACAACGTCACCCCGCAGCGGAGTGTGACGCCCGCCCAGATGTCGGGCACGGACGGGCGGCGCCGCGGCGGCGGTGCGGCGCAGCAGGCGACCGGTGCGGGCTCAGCGTCCCTGGCGCCGGTGCGGCCCCTGTCCCAGCCCCTGATGCCGTCGAGCTTGTTCAGCCCCACGCCACCGGCACTCATACGGCCCGTGGACTCCGTCTACCAGCTCGCGGACGCCCACGGGCCGACGCCGTCCGCCTCCCCGCGTCCCACCCGGCTCATCGCGCCCCGCACCCGCTGACGCCCTCCCCGGGCAGCTCCCATCCGGTCTCCGGGCCGCCCGCACTGTGTGACGCCATCCGCAAACCTGGTTGAATCCAGGGTGGGGTGCCCGGCGGGGCGCAAGGACGAGCGGTTGCGGGGAAGAGCATGGAGCACGGGAAGCAGACGGGTCCGAAGCCGAAGTGGTGGAGCCGACCCGGTGATGCCACCCCGGAGCCCGGCCTGCTGGATACGGTTCCGGCCCCCGCTGACGTGCTTCCCGTGGACGACCAGGCCGAGTACACCCTCGCGGCGCCCGGGCCCGCGCCTCTGACCGCCGAGGCGCCCACGGTGCCCGCTCCCAGGGCGGGTGAGTCCTCCGCCGACGCCCAGGGCTCAGACACCCCGGGCTCAGACACCTCGGGCCCAGACGTCCCGGGTGCCGACGGTCCCGGTCTCGATGCCCCGGGCCCCACCATCCCGGCCCAGGCCACCGGCGTACACCCGCTGCACGAGCCCGACGAGTACCGCACTCCTCCCTACGGTGGCCCGGGGCCCTGGGCCCCTGCTCCGCCGGTCCAGCGGCCGTCCGGCACCCCGGCGCACGGCACCGCCGTACCCACCCAGCCCCCGGCCGCCGGCGGATACGCCCCGCCCGCGCCCGCTCCTGTGCCCGCGCCCGCCGCCGCGCAGCCGCCGCAGTGGGGGCAGTACGACCCCTGGAGCGTGCCCGGCACGGCCACACTGAGCCAGACCGGTGAGTCCCCGAAGAAGAAGCCACGCAGGGGCGCGGGAATCGCCGTGCTGCTTGCCTTCGGACTGGTCACCGGGGTCGCCGGGGGAGCCGTCGGCGCCTACCTGGAGCGCAACGGGGGCGGCATCACGGCACTGGAACTGCCTCAGGCCGCCGCCGAGAACTCCGGACGGGCGCCCGACAGCGTCGCGGGCATCGCGGCCAGCGCCCTCCCCGGTGTCGTCACGCTGCATGTGACCGGAAGCAGCGAGCAGGGCACCGGTACCGGCTTCGTGCTCGACACGCAGGGCCACATCCTCACCAACAACCATGTCGTCGCCCCGGCCGGCAGCTCGGGCAAGATCAGCGTCACCTTCAGCGGCGGCGAGACGGCCGAGGCCAAGCTGATCGGCAAGGACAGCGGCTATGACCTCGCGGTCGTGAAGGTCAGCAGGGTGTCCGGCCTCAAGCCGCTGCCCCTCGGCAACTCCGACAGTGTCCGGGTCGGCGATCCGGTCGTGGCCATCGGCGCCCCCTTCGACCTCCAGAACACCGTCACGGCCGGAATCATCAGCGCCAAGGAGCGCCCCATCACCGCAGGGGGTGAGAAGGGCGACGGCAGCGACGTCAGCTACGTCGACGCGCTCCAGACAGACGCCCCCATCAACCCCGGCAACTCCGGTGGCCCGCTCGTGGACGCCAGGGCCCGGGTGATCGGCATCAACAGCGCCATCAGGGCGGCCGGCAGCGGCACCGGGTCCGAGGGCGAGGGGGGCCAGGCCGGCTCCATCGGCCTGGGTTTCGCCATCCCCATCAACCAGGGCAAGCGGGTCGCCGAAGAGCTCATCAACAAGGGCAAGGCCACCCACCCCGTGATCGGTGTCAGCCTCGACATGCAGTACACGGGCGACGGTGCCCGGATCGGCGACAAGGGCAAGGGCGAGACCCCGTCCGTCACCCCCGGTGGCCCCGCCGCCAAGGCCGGCGTCCGCCCCGGGGATGTGATCACCAAGGTGGACGGCCAGCGGGTGCACAACGGTGAGGAGCTCATCGTCAAGATCCGGGCCCACCGGCCGGGCGACGCGCTGGAGCTCACCGTGCTGCGCGGTGGCAAGGAGCAGACGAGGACGCTGACCCTCGGTTCGTCCAGCGGTACGTAACGGACACCCCGGTGGTACCGCCCCGACAGATTTGCCGGGTACCGTGGAGCCGGCCGCATGTGTGGTGGTCAGGCGGGGCACGGAGAACGCGAACACAAGGAGCAGCAGGTGTTCAATGACATAGGCCCACTCGAGCTCGTCACGCTCGTGGTCCTCGCCGTGCTCGTCTTCGGCCCGGACAAGCTGCCGAAGGTCGTCCAGGACGTCTCGCGCTTCATCCGCAAGGTCCGGGAGTTCTCCGACAACGCCAAGCACGACATCCGTCGGGAACTCGGCCCGGAATTCAAGGACTTCGAGTTCGAGGACCTCAATCCGAAGGCGTACATCCGCAAGCAGCTCGAGAACGACGACCTCAGGGAACTCCGCAGCAGCTTCGATTTCCGGCAGGATCTGAACGACGTCGCCGACGCGGTCAACGGCAAGGAGCCCAGCGCTTCCACCTCGGCTGCCGTGAACGGCTCGCCGGGCACGGGTGACCGGCTCAAGAAGCGCGAAACGGTCGACAAGGGCGAGCGCCCGCCGTTCGACGCGGACGCCACCTGAGTCACCCTGAGCCGTGGGAGAACTCCCGTCCGCTCACGTGCCGGGAGGAGATGAGCCCGTGCGCCGGACCCCGCGAGCCGCGCTTTCGGGCGGACGGCGCGGGTTCTTGAAACACGGACCAGGGCGATCAATCCCGGTGAGCCGGTGCCGGGTGGCTATCCTCCATCTGTCCGGGAAACGAGGACGCCCGAGGGGGGCGGGCCACTCCGGACCCTGGTGAACGAGGAGGCGGCCGGATAGATGGAGACGACGAGTCGGGTAGGGGCGGCGCAGAGCACGCCCGGTGCATCCACCGCTGAGGAGGTGCCCGCGGCCCGGCGCACGGTCGACGGCTATCTGCGCGCACCGTTCCCCTGGTACGGACTGGACGAGGCCTTCAGCGGCCCGCGCTGGCTGGTCCAGGTCGGCGCAGCAGCCGACGGCACGGTGCAGCACGGGTCCATGGGCCACGGCGACGAGCCGACGATAAAGTCCGACGCCACCACCGCCGGGAAGGAACGCTTCGCTGTGGTCGTGACGGTCGCCGCGAGCCCCGTGCGGCGCACCGGCGACGGCACGGGCGTCCTGGACGCCACCACGGTGTCGTCCGCAGCATGGCTGGCCGGCTCGGGGCTGCTGGCCTACACCTGGCCCGGGCAGCTGGACCACGTCCTGCGGGACGACTGGCTCAGCCAGCAGACCGAGACGGCGTTCGAGCTGGCGGACGACCTGGCGGGTCCGGCCTGGTCGGAGCTGTCGCTGCCCGTGGACGGAGTGCCGATGCCCTTCCACTACCGTGAGTCGGAGTTCGGCTGGGTGCTGGCCGGGTCCTCGGAGAACGGCGTGCACATCGGCGCGTTCGGGCGAGGGATGAGCGCGTACGGGCTCGGCTTCTCGGTGGTGCGGGACCTCGGGCCGTACACGTAGCGGACCGGACCCCGGACCCTGGACGCGGACCCCGGATACGCGGCGGGGGCACCGTTCCACCGGAACGGTGCCCCCGCCGCGTACGGCTCAGAACTTGTTGCGCGGGGTGATGCCCAGGGACAGCCCCGACAGACCGCGCTGACGGCCCCCGAGCTTTCCGGCGATGGCCCGCAGAGCGGCACCGGCCGGGGACTCGGGATCGGTCAGCACGACCGGCCTGCCCTCGTCGCCGCCCTCGCGCAGCCGGACGTCGATCGGGATCTGGCCCAGCACCGGCACCGTCGCACCGGTCGTCCTCGTCAGCCCGTCGGCGACCGCCTGGCCACCGCCCGTACCGAAGACATCGACCATCTCGTCGCAGTGCGGGCACGGGAGGCCCGACATGTTCTCGACCACGCCGACGATCTTCTGGTGGGTCTGCACGGCGATGGAGCCAGCCCGCTCCGCCACCTCGGCGGCTGCCTGCTGCGGGGTGGTGACGACCAGGATCTCGGCGTTCGGCACCAGCTGGGCCACGGAGATCGCGATATCGCCGGTGCCCGGGGGCAGGTCGAGCAGCAGCACGTCCAGGTCGCCCCAGTACACATCCGCCAGGAACTGCTGGAGCGCGCGGTGCAGCATCGGGCCGCGCCAGACCACCGGTGCGTTGCCCGGGGTGAACATACCGATCGAGATGACCTTCACGCCGTTCGCCGACGGCGGCATGATCATGTTCTCGACCTGGGTGGGACGGCCGTCCGCGCCCAGCATCCGGGGCACGCTGTGGCCGTAGATGTCGGCGTCCACGACACCGACCTTCAGCCCGTCGGCGGCCATGGCCGCCGCCAGGTTCACGGTCACGGACGACTTGCCCACGCCGCCCTTGCCGGACGCGACCGCGTAGACCCGGGTCAGCGAGCCGGGCTTGGCGAACGGCACCTCGCGCTCGGCGGTCGTGCCCCGAAGCGTGGCCGCGAGCTCGCGTCGCTGCTCGTCGCTCATGACGTCCAGGGAGACGTCGACGCGGGTGACGCCCTCGACGGCCGCGACCGCGTCCGTGACACGCTGGGTGATCGTCTCGCGCATCGGGCAGCCGGAGACGGTGAGGTAGACCGTGACGGCCACCGCGCCGTCGTCCCCGAACTCGACCGACTTGACCATGCCGAGGTCCGTGATCGGCTTGTTGATCTCGGGGTCGTTCACCGTCGCCAGTGCTTCGCGCACCGCGTCTTCCGTAACCATAGGACGATGGTACGGCGCCGGATCCCGGCTGGGGGACGCCTGTCAGCGGTCGCCTTCGTCACGTATCCGCGGCTCGTCCGGCGGGAATACACCGGGCCGGTCCGCCAGCTCCCGCAGCAGATCCTCGAACTCGGAACGGATCCAGTCGCGGGTGGCGACCTCGCCGAGCCCCATCCGCAGCGCCGCGATCTCCCGGGTCAGGTACTCGGTGTCGGCGATCGACCGCTCGTTCTGCGCACGGTCCTGCTCCAGGTTGACCCGGTCGCGGTCGTCCTGGCGGTTCTGCGCCAGCAGGATCAGGGGGGCCGCGTACGAGGCCTGGAGCGACAGCATGAGGGTCAGGAAGATGAACGGGTACTCGTCGAACCGCAGCGCGTCCGGCGCGAAGATGTTCCAGAGCACCCAGACGATGATCGTGAGCGTCATCCAGACGAGGAACCGCCCGGTGCCCAGGAAGCGGGCGATCTTCTCGGACAGCCGACCGAAGGCCTCCGGGTCGTATTCGGGGAGCACCCTGCGCCGGGGGGCCCGGGGCACATCCAGCCGGGTCCGTGGCCGCTGCCCGCCCGACTGCCGCTCGCGCTCCCGGTCTCTCTCCCCTTCCCTCTCCCTGCCGTCGCCGCGCTCGGTGAGCCCGTCACTCATCGGCGGCCCCCGTCCCCTCGAACTCGGCCTCGCGCCAGTCGTCGGGCAGCAGATGGTCGAGGACGTCGTCCACCGTCACCGCCCCCAGCAGCGAGCCGCTCTCGTCCACGACCGGCGCGGCGACCATGTTGTACGTGGCCAGATAGCTGGTGATCGCAGGCAGTCCCGTGCCCGGCGCGAGCGGCGGCAGATCGGTCTCGACGATCGAGCTGACGAGGGTGAACGGCGGGTCGCGCAGCAGCCGCTGGAAGTGCACGGTGCCCAGGTACTTGCCGGTGGGGGTCTCGTCGGGCGGCCGGCAGACATAGACCTGCGCGGCGAGCGCGGGGGAGAGGTCCTGCTGGCGCACCCGCGCCAGGGCATCCGCCACCGTCGCGTCCGGGCGCAGCACGATCGGCTCGGGCGTCATCAGCCCGCCCGCCGTGCGCTCCTCGTAGGACATCAGCCGGCGGACGTCTGCGGCGTCGTCCGGCCGCATCAGCATCAGCAGCCGCTCCTTGTCCTCCTCCGGCAGCTCCGACAGCAGGTCGGCGGCGTCATCCGGGTCCATCGCCTCCAGGACGTCCGCGGCCCGCTCCTCCTTGAGCTTCCCGATGATCTCCACCTGCTCGTCCTCGGGCATTTCCTCCAGGACGTCGGCGAGCCGGTCGTCGTCGAGGGCCGCGGCGACCTCGGCGCGCCGCTTGGGCGACAGATGGTGCAGGGCGTTGGCGACGTCGGCGGGCCGCAGCCGCTCGAAGGTGGCGACCAGGCGCTCGGCGCCCTGCGCGTCCTCATCCAGCGAGAACCCCGTGACCGCGGACCACTCGACCGTCAGTGTCTCCCCCTTGCGGCGCAGGGCCCCGCCCTTTCCCTTGCGCACGAAGACCTTGTCGATCTCCCAGTCGCGGCGGGCGGGCAGCTGCTGGATGGCGACATCCAGCACGGTGACCTCCTCGCCGGAGTCCGTCAGACTCACGCGGCGGTCCAGGAGCTCGCCGAGGACGAGACGCTCGGTGGGGCGCTGCTCGAAGCGCCGCATGTTGACCACGCCGGTGGTGATGACCTGGCCGGACTCGACACCGGTGACCCGGGTCATGGGAAGGAAGATCCGGCGGCGGCCGTGCACCTCCACGACGATCCCCAGCAACCGGGGTGGGCGCTGGCCGACCCGGAGCATGGCCACGAGATCACGTACCCGGCCGACCTGATCGCCGTTGGGGTCGAACACCGGTACGCCCGCGAGGTGCGACACGAAGATCCGGGAGGCGCCTGCCGCCATGCTCTGCGCCTCCTCACGAAATGGCTCTGGTGTGTCACTTTGTGATGGTTCAGACGGGTTCAGGCTAGCCCGTGCCCGTCCCTGCCGCCCCCGTGGGCGGTCCGTACGGCTCGCCTCCCGAGCGGCCGATAACCCCGGGTACTCTGCCCTCTTGCCACCCCACCACCAGCACGAGAGGCAGTGCGCACGTGACCGCTCTCCCCCTGGCTGCCGCAGCCCGGGCCCGCCGGGCAGCACTGTCCGTCGCACTCTGCGCAGGGCTCGCCGCGACTCTCACGGCCGTCACCGGGTGCAGTGAGGACCCGGACGCGGGGACGAACGGCGTCGGCAGGCTCGACGCCCCCGCCATCGAGGAGAAGGCCAGGACCGCGGCGGGCGGGGCGCAGTCGGTACGGCTCGCCGGGACACTCGTGTCCAAAGGCGGCACCTACAAGCTGAACATGCGTCTCAAGAAGACCGGCGGCAGTGGCTCGGTCACGACGAAGAGCTCCACCTTCGAGCTGCTGCGGGCCGACGACGCGCTCTATCTGAAGGCCGACGCGGACTTCTGGAAGCAGGCGGGCGCGTCGGGTGTGACGGCCGCGGAGAAGCTGGACGACAAGTACGTGAAGGTCCCGCAGGACGATCCGACCTACAAGCAACTGCGCGGCTTCACCGAGATGGACGTGCTGCTGGACGGCGTCCTCGGCCTCCACGGTGAGCTCAGCAAGGGCGGCTACGACGCCGTGGACGGCGTCCGCACCATCAAGGTCCTCGGCGGCGAGGGGAACGGCGGGACGCTGGACGTGTCCCTCCAGGGCACCCCGTACCCCCTGCGCTTCGCACGGGCGGGCGGGGCGGGATTGCTGACACTGGCGGACTGGGACGAGGACTTCGCGCTGGCTCCCCCGGAGCAGGGCGAGACGGTCGACTACGGCCAGGAGCTCCCACGTAAGCAGTAGCCCCCGCCCACCCGGCCAGGCCTAGCCCCGCTTGCCGCGACGCAGCAGGAGCCGCGGCAGGGCCGCGGGAATGGGGCGGCGGGTGGTCGCGGAGGTCGCCAGGGGGGCCGCTGCCAGCGAGCCCGCGGGGAGCTCCGTGGACGCCGCAAGCGGGTCGAGGCGCAGCACCCTGCACTCCCGCGCCCAGCGCTCCGTCATCGCCTCGCCGTCCGGCGCGTTCAGCCGCTTCCCCTTCAGCTCGCCCACCGCGGCCTCCCACGCCTCGGATCCCGGCACCAGCTCGCTCACCGCGGCCGTCCAGGCCACCAGCCGACCGCCCTTGTCCTTGCTGCGCACGGTCACCTCTGCCGTGGAGCCCGCCGCGAGCCCCGGCAGCGGCTGCTCACCGGGCCCGTCGCCGATGACATGCACGGCGCCCTCGTGCCACACGTGCCACAGCGCGCGGGCGGGGCCGGTGCCCCGGACCCAGATGAGACCGGACTTCTTGGTGGCCTCTTCGACCAGGGCGTGGTCGAGCTGCGAGGTGGCGGCGGCGTCAGTCATGCCCGCAGCCTATTAGAGCCAGCCGTTGCGCTTCAGTGTGCGGTGAATGGTGAGACAGGCCCCCACGATGCCGACGAGCACCATCGGATAGCCGTACCGCCAGTGCAGCTCCGGCATGTGGTCGAAGTTCATCCCGTAGATACCGCACACCGCCGTCGGGACGGCGATGATCGCGGCCCAGGAAGTGATCTTGCGCATGTCCTCGTTCTGGGCCACCGTCGCCTGCGCCAGATTCGCCTGGAGGATCGAGTTCAGCAGCTCGTCGAACCCGATCACCTGCTCCTGCACCCGCGCCAGGTGGTCGGCCACGTCGCGGAAGTACTTCTGGATGTCGGGGTCCACCAGCCGCATCGGCCGCTCGCTCAGCAGCTGCATGGGCCGCAGCAGCGGCGTCACCGCCCGCTTGAACTCCAGCACCTCGCGCTTGAGCTGGTAGATGCGCCCGGTGTCGGTGCCCCGGGTGCTGCCCTTCGCGGGGGCCGAGAAGACATCGCTCTCGATCTCGTCGATGTCGACCTGTACGGCGTCCGCCACCGCGATGTAGCCGTCCACGACATGGTCGGCGATGGCGTGCAGTACCGCCGACGGGCCCTTGGCGAGCAGCTCGGGGTCGTCCTGGAGCCGGTGCCGCAGGTTGCGCAGCGAACCCTGACCGCCGTGCCGCACGGTGATGACGAAGTCGGGTCCGGTGAAGCACATCACCTCGCCGGTCTCGACGACCTCGCTGCTCGCGGTCAGTTCGGCGTGCTCCACGTAGTGGATGGTCTTGAAGACGGTGAAGAGGGTGTCGTCGTACCGCTCCAGCTTGGGGCGCTGATGGGCGTGCACGGCGTCCTCGACGGCCAGCGGGTGGAGGCCGAACTCCGCGGCGATTCCGCCGAACTCCTCCTCCGTCGGCTCGTGCAGCCCGATCCAGGCGAAGCCGCCGCCCTCGCGCACCCGCAGCATCGCCTGGCGCGGGGTGAGGCAGGTGCCGTCCATCACACGGCTGCCCTCGCGGTACACGGCGCAGTCCACGACGGCGCTGGAGGCGGAGGGATCGCGGGTGGTGTCGTACGAGCTGTAGGCGCTGCTGGTCTTGCGCAGCGTGGGGCGGACCGCTTCGCGCAGGTCACGGATCATCGACATGGCAGGCTCCTTCACGGGAAGCCGCCGGTGCGAGGCGTGGCACAGCCCGGAATGAGGACGTTGTCTCGATACGTCCGCAAAGCGGGCGGCACCGCGGGACGCGATGACGGCGTTCGCTACAGACAGTCAGGCAAGGGCGATGTGCTCTTCCGACGTGCGCGTTGCCATGGAGCGGCGCGACATGTCTACGGGCCGGGTGGTCCAGTCGGGCAAGTGACCCTGGATGCCGGTCAGATGACGGGGGAGTGCGCGGAAGAGCGGCTGGTACTGCACGGTCGACTTCGATCCATCGCAGCCCCACCTCCTCCAGCCGGTCCCCCGTGAGGGATGACGTGTCGTCGGGAACGGGCGCTGTTCTCCGGTCAGCTCGCGGAGACGCCGTCACGCATATTTTGTCCCAACAGGCGGCCAAGCGTATCAGCCGACTGAGGGTCAATCCCTTCCTTTGCCCGTTCCTGATGCGATCTATGCTCGCGGGATGGGAGAAATTCTTGCTCTTGTCGAGGCCCGTCTGTTCAGCACGTTCGGAGAGCCGGACGCGCGTGCGGCGATGACGTTCCTGGGCACGGACCGGATCGAAGTGCTCCGTTTCATTGCCGGAGACGACCGGGGCATCGTCCGGTACGCCACGCTGGGCATGTCCGCACAGCCCATGAACGACCCCAAGGACCTACTCGCCGACCCGGTGAAGGGGCCGCGCGCCGAGCTGCTGCTGTCGGTACGGGGCGGGCTCGCCGACACCGACAAGGTGCTGCGGCCACTCGCGGCCCTGGCCTCGTCGCCGCAGGTGGAAGGTGTGATCGTGGCCCCGGGGAATTCCATGGACGTCGGTGAGCCGCTCTGGCCGAACGCCCCTTTCACCTCCGTGCTGGTCGCCGAGCCCGGCGGCCTGGTCGAGGATCTGGAGCTGCCGGAGCCGATGGACCCGGTGCGGTTTCTCCCCCTGCTGCCGATGACACCGAACGAAGCGGCGTGGAAGCGGGTGCACGGGGCCGCGGCGCTCCAGGAGCGCTGGCTGAAGCACGGTACGGACCTGCGCGACCCGCTGCGCGGGCCCGTATCGCTGACGTGAGTTCAGAGGCCGCTGAAGTGAGCTATCTCATGGGCGGGTTCGGCCGCGTTCCGCTCTGACGGCGGTTCAGTCGGCGAGGACCGCGACCCCGTCCTGGGCCGTGGCCACGGGGCGCGGCTCCGCCTCGTGCGCGGGGCGGGCGAGTGAGGCCCGGCCCGCCCGGACGATGACCGTGCCGATCAGCGCCGCGGCCCCCGCCGCCACGAACGGCGTCCGCACACCGGCTCGTTCGGCGAGCGGGGACGCCAGATACGGGGCCGCCGCGGCCGCGAACCAGCGCACGAAGTTGTGGCCCGCGCTCGCCACCGGTCGGGGCGCGTCCGGGACGCCCAGGGCGAGCGCGGTGAGTGCCCCCGCTCCCGCCGCTGGTGCGGTGTGCCCGGTGAACGGGTCCTCTGTGTGTATCGGCACTCCTTCCTCCCTGTCCGGCGGTCCCTGACCGCCGTAGAGCGATGCGCCATGCAAATAATAAGTTAGAGCGTCTAATGAATTCAATATGCACCTACTTCATCCTGGTGAACCAGGGTGAAACCGCCGTACCGGACGGGTGATCGTCCTTGACGTGACGCCGGGCGGGTAGGACCGTTGAGCGCTATGAGGGGCGAACCCAGTTGCCCGAAGTGCGGTGGCCGGGTCAGGGCGCCCGGTCTCTTCGCCGACACGTGGCAGTGCGATGTGCATGGTGCCGTGCAACCGCTGCAACCGGTGATCCCGCCCAGCGTCGAAGCCCTCACCGTCGTCGTGGCCCGGGCCAAGGTGCCGGTGTGGATGCCCTGGCCGCTCCCGGTCGGCTGGCTCTTCACCGGCGTGGCCTACGCGGGAGACGACCGCAGTGGAGGCCGCGCCACCGCCGTCGCCTGTTCCGGTCCCGGACCGCTGGGCGGCGTGGGGGAGTTGCTGCTGGTCGCGGAGGAGCTCGGAGTGGGCCTCGGCGCCCGGTTCGCGGGGATCGACGGACCGGACCCCGGCACGCATATGACCGTCGACAAACCGCCCCAGGCCAAGGTGCTCGCCGCCGGCCGGCCCACCCCGCTCTGGCAGGTCAACGGGGTGCCGGAGGATCGCGCGGTCTTCGCGGGCGAGGCGCTGGGGCTGTGGTTGTGGGCAGTCGTCTGGCCGGAGTCGACCGGACTGCTGATGTACGACGAGTTGATACTCACCGATCTGCGGGACGCCGGCTCGGAGGTGGACCTGCTGCCGTGCGGGGCCCTGTCGCCGCGGCTGCTGCTGTAAGGGCGCTGTCCTGAACGGCGGACGCCGTGAGCGGTGAACGCCGTCAAACGGTGAACGCCGCCAGCGGTCACGGTGCGCCGGGCGTTCGCGGTGCGGGGCGCACGGGCACCGCCGTGACGCCCCTCACCGGGGCGGTGTCCGGAGGGCCCCCGGTGCCCCGTTACGATGGAACGTCCCCCTTCGCCCCGAGGCCCCCGCGGCCCCCGAGCCATGGAGCCATGCGTCGTGCGTATCGATCTGCACACCCACTCCACGGCTTCGGACGGCACGGACACCCCGGCCGAGCTCGTCAGGAACGCCGTCGCGGCCGGACTCGATGTCGTCGCGCTCACCGACCACGACACCGTCGCGGGCCACGCCGAGGCCGTCGCCGCGCTCGCCGGTCTGCGCGCTCATCTCACCCTCGTCCCCGGAGCCGAGCTCTCCTGCCGGGTCGACGGGGTGAGCATGCACATGCTGGCCTACCTCTTCGACCCCGAGGAGCCCGAGCTGGCGCGCGAGCGCGAGCTGGTCAGGGACGACCGGGTGCCACGGGCCAAAGCCATGATCGCCAAGCTCCAGGAGCTGGGTGTGCCTGTCACCTGGGAGCAGGTGGCCGGTATCGCGGGGCACAGCGCCGAGGCAGCGGACGGGATCTCCGTCGGTCGACCCCATATCGCCTCCGCGCTGGTCGAACTGGGCGTCGTCCCGGACGTCTCAGCCGCCTTCACGCCCGACTGGCTGGCGAACGACGGGCGAGCCTACGTCGACAAGCACGAGTTCGACCCCTTCGACGCCATCCGCCTGGTCAGGGCGGCCGGGGGCGTCACGGTCTTCGCCCACCCGCTCGCCGTCGCCCGCGGCGAAGTGGTGCCCGAGGACACCATCGCCCGGCTGGCGGAGGCCGGGCTCGACGGCATAGAAGTCGACCACATGGACCACGACGAGTCGTCACGTATCCGGCTGCGCGCACTCGCCGCCGAGCTCGGGCTGCTCACCACCGGCTCCAGTGACTACCACGGCAGCCGCAAGACCTGCCGGCTCGGCGACTTCACGACCGACCCGGAGATCTACGGCGAGATCACGCGCCGCGCGACCGGCGCGTTCCCCGTCCCCGGCACGGGTGGAACGCCCGCCCACTGAGCCCATGCTGATCCGCACCTCGACCCGTCCGTGCTGATCCGCCCCACTGCTGCTCCAGGCCGGTCCCAGCCCACCGTTGACCCGGCACACGTACGGCCCCCACCGACCCGGCTCACCACGCCGGAACACGGGCCGGTACGCGCTCACCCACCCACCACACCCCTGCAAGGCTCCACTGTGTTCGACCTCGCCGTCTTCGGCTCGCTCTTCCTCACCCTCTTCGTGATCATGGATCCCCCCGGGATCACACCGATCTTCCTCGCACTCACCTCGGGGCGCGCCGCCAAGGTGCAGCGCCGGATGGCCTGGCAGGCCGTGGCGGTGGCCTTCGGCGTCATCACCGTCTTCGGCATCCTGGGCCAGCAGATCCTCGGGTACCTTCATGTCTCCGTGCCGGCCCTGATGATCGCGGGCGGTCTGCTCCTGCTGCTGATCGCGCTCGACCTGCTGACCGGCAAGACCGACGAGCCCACGCAGACGAAGGACGTCAATGTCGCGCTCGTCCCCCTCGGGATGCCGCTGCTGGCCGGTCCGGGCGCCATCGTCTCGGTGATCCTCGCGGTGCAGAACGCCTCCGGGGGCGCGGAGCAGGCCGCGGTCTGGGCGGCGATCGTGGCGATGCACGTCGTGCTGTGGCTGACCCTGCGCTACTCGCTGCTGATCATCCGGGTCATCAAGGACGGCGGTGTCGTCCTGGTGACCAGGCTCGCCGGAATGATGCTCTCGGCCATCGCCGTGCAGCAGATCATCAACGGAGTCACCCAGGTGATCCAGGGCTCGTAGACGGCCCGGGCGCCCAGGCCTCCAAGACGCACCTCGCCCCCGTACGGATCCGTCCGTACGGGGGCGAGGTGCGCCCGGCCCATGGCCGACGGCGCCGGCGTGTGGTGCCGTGCGTTACGAGGCAGTGCAATCGGCCGGTCGGATGTAGATCCGCTGGCCGATCGCGGCGGCCTGAAGGACCATCCGGTTGACGGAGGCGGCGTCCACAACGGTGCTGTCCACGGCGGTGCCGTCGACGTCGTCGAGTCGCATGATCTCGAAGCGCATAAAAGGCCTCTCCCTTCTGTCCGTCCCAGTTCCACCCTTGCCAACAGGAGCAGAGCCGCAAACATTCCCTACGCTAAACAAATTTTTTGGATGGCTAACTACTCACGGGTACGACACTGCACCCACACAGAATGATGGCCATGATGTCCATGAGGTCCATATGAACGACATGAGCGCCGACGGTCAGCTCAGCCGCATCAGCGCCCGGCTGGAGCGCACCAACGAGCTGCTCCAGCGCATGCTCGCCGAGGTCGCGAAGACGCCCTCCACACATGCCATCTTCGTCGACGCCGGTTACGTCTATGCTTCCGCCGGGTTGCTGGTGGCGGGCACCGAGGACCGGCGCTCCTTCGACCTGGACGCCGAAGGACTGATCGAGGCCTTCATCGACAAGGCCCGCACGATCTTCGCGGACAGCCGGCTGCTGCGGGTCTACTGGTACGACGGCGCCCGGCGCCGCATCCACACCGCCGAGCAGCAGTCCATCGCCGAGCTCCCTGACGTCAAGGTCCGGCTCGGCAACCTCAACGCCAACAACCAGCAGAAGGGCGTCGACTCCCTCATCCGCACCGACCTGGAGTCGTTGGCACGGCACCGGGCGATCAGTGACGCGGCGCTCGTCGGCGGCGACGAGGACCTGGTCTCCGCAGTCGAGGCGGCCCAGGGATACGGGGCGCGCGTCCACCTCTGGGGTATCGAGGCAGCCGAGGGGCGCAACCAGGCGGAGCCGCTGCTCTGGGAGGTCGACAGCCAGCGCACCTTCGACCTCGACTTCTGCCGGCCCTATGTGACCCGGCGGCCTGTCACCACGTACGAGGACGACACGCCCACACCTTCCCGTGAGGACGTGCGCTTCGTCGGCGCACAGATAGCCGCCACCTGGCTTGCCGAGCGCGGCCGGGCGGCGATGGCGGAGCTGCTGCCCGGGCACCCCTATCTGCCGGGCCCGGTGGACCAGGACCTGCTCATGGAGGCGGAGAAGCGGCTCCAGCACTCACTGCGGGGCTATGCCCATCTGAGGCGTTCCCTGCGCGACGGCTTCTGGCAGCACCTGCAGGGCCAGTTCTGACGTCAGCTCTCGTGCCAGAACCCTGCGAGCGCCGCGGCGGTCTCCAGAGGACGGTCCGTGTTCGGTGAATGCTCGGCGCCCTCGATGACCGTGCGCCGAGCCCCGAGCCGTACGGCCATCTCGTCGATCAGGGGCACGGGCCAGGTGTCGTCGTGCTCACCGGAGACCACGTGCTTGGGCAGCGGCACGGCGGCCAGTTCGGGCACCCGATCGGGCTCGACGGTCAGCTGGTGGCCGGTGGCGAGCAGTTGGTGCGGGTTGTGGCGCAGCCAGCGATGCCGCAGGTCGTCGCGGTTCCCGTTGAGCTCCGCCTCTTCCGGGGTGTCCATCGCCCGCATGGCCTCCCAGATCTCGGCCATGCTCATGGCCGCGATCGCGTCGCTCAGCAGCTTCACCTTGTCGCGCTGCTCGGGGGCGATCCGGGCCGGACCCGACGAGACCAGGGTCAGCGAGACGAACGGCCGCGCATCGGTGAGGACGGCGGCACGTGCGATCTGCCCGCCCAGCGAGTGGCCGACCAGGTGGAGAGGGCCGCCGACCGCCGCCGCCTGCGCGAGCACGTCCCGGGCCAACTCCTCCTGGGTGTACGCCTCCCGCGCCTGGGGCCCATCGCTCTCGTACTGTCCACGGCCGTCGATCGCGACCGCACGGTATCCGGCAGCGGCGAGCGGCTCCAGCATGGCGATGAAGTCCTCCTTGCTCCCGGTGTAGCCGGGCAGGAGGAGCGCGGTGCCCCGGGGCGAGCCGTCCGGTGCGGCGTCCAGCACGGCGAAGGCGCCGCGGGAGGTGTCGAGCATGCGGGACCGGGCGCAGGCCGGTGGCACAAAGGTGGGCGGGCGGCTCATACGCAGAGGTTACCGAGCAGTTGAAGAGGGCCCGTACCCAGGGGGTACGGGCCCTCTTCACACATACTCGACCGGACCAGCTCAGCTTTCGGGCGTGGTCGCGGCCTTCGCTCGGGTGCGCCTGCGGCGTGGCTTCGCAGCCTCAGCGGCCTCGCCGGCGTCCGGCTCGCTCGCGGCCTCGGCCGCGGGGGCCTCGGCGCCCGCGGACTTGGCGGCGGCCGCGCGGGTGCGACGGCGACGGGGCTTGGCCGGCTCGGCCGGCTCGCTGGCAGCGGGCTCGGTCACGGTGGCCTCGGCGGTCACAGCCTCGGTGGCAACCGCACGCGTGCGGCGGCGACGGCGGGGCGTGCGCGGAGCCGTGTCGTCGGCTGCGTCAGAGGAATCCGACGGCTCGGACGCGGTGGGCTCGAGAGCCTCCGGCGCCGTGCTCGCGGTCTCGTCGACCGGCGAACCGTTTCGCGTACGACGCCGGGCGCGCGGAGTGCGCGTACGGGCCGGAGCTTCCTCCTCATCCTTCTTCTTCGCCCGCCCGGAACGGCCACGGCCGCCGGGCTCCCCGAGGTCCTCGATCTCCTCGGCGGCCAGACCGGCGCGGGTGCGCTCGGCGCGGGGCAGTACGCCCTTGGTGCCCGCGGGGATGCTCAGCTCCTCGAAGAGGTGCGGCGACGTCGAGTACGTCTCGACCGGGTCGCTGAAGCCCAGGTCCAGTGCCTTGTTGATCAGCTGCCAGCGCGGGATGTCATCCCAGTCGACCAGGGTCACGGCAGTGCCGGACGCCCCCGCGCGGCCGGTGCGGCCGATGCGGTGGAGGTAGGTCTTCTCGTCCTCGGGCGACTGGTAGTTGATCACATGCGTGACGCCCTCGACGTCGATGCCGCGGGCGGCGACGTCGGTGCAGACGAGCACGTCGACCTTGCCGTTACGGAACGCGCGCAGCGCCTGCTCGCGCGCGCCCTGTCCCAGGTCCCCGTGGACGGCGCCGGAGGCGAAGCCGCGGCGCGCAAGCTGCTCGGCGATGTCCGCGGCCGTCCGCTTCGTCCGGCAGAAGATCATCGCGAGCCCGCGGCCCTCGGCCTGGAGGATGCGCGAGACCATCTCCGGCTTGTCCATCGAGTGAGCCCGGTAGACGCGCTGGGTGATGTTCGCGACGGTCGCGCCCTCGCCGTCCGGGGAGGTCGCGCGGATGTGGGTCGGCTGCGACATGTAGCGACGTGCGAGGCCGATCACCGCACCCGGCATGGTCGCCGAGAACAGCATGGTCTGACGCTTGGCGGGCAGCAGCTGGATGATCTTCTCGACGTCGGGCAGGAAGCCGAGGTCGAGCATCTCGTCGGCCTCGTCCAGCACGAGCGCCTTGACCTTCGACAGGTCCAGCTTGCGCTGGCCCGCCAGGTCGAGCAGCCGCCCGGGGGTGCCGACGACCACGTCGACGCCCTTCTTCAGGGCTTCGACCTGCGGCTCGTAGGAACGGCCGCCGTAGATCGCGAGCACCCGGACGTTGCGCACCTTGCCTGCGGTCAGCAGGTCATTGGTGACCTGGGTGCACAGCTCGCGGGTGGGTACGACCACCAGCGCCTGCGGGGCCTCGGTCAGCTCCTCCGGCTTGGCACGGCCCGCCTCGACGTCCGCGGGCACGGTGACCCGCTCCACCAGCGGAAGTCCGAAACCGAGGGTCTTACCCGTACCGGTCTTGGCCTGTCCGATGACGTCGGTGCCGGAGAGCGCGACCGGGAGGGTCATCTCCTGGATGGGGAAGGGAGCGATGATGCCGACGGCCTCAAGGGCCTCGGCGGTCTCGGGAAGGATCCCGAGGTCCCGGAAAGTCTTGATCTGCGTAGTCAGGGTGTTGCCTCTTCTGTGAGACGCGGCGCGAGGCGAACGCTGGGGGTCTTACCGCACCTTTGGTACTGGTGGCCCGGCCGTGGATTGGCCGGAAGGCGCGGGACCACTGCCGTCGCTCGAGCGCTCATGCCGCTGAGGGTCCCTCGTGTGCGAACAGGGTGCACAGAGAGCTGTCGGGTCGGAGCCGATCGGGCCACCGACCGGGCATCCTCATTCATAGGGCCCATCTGCGTACGCGACTGTGCGTATGCGACAGGCTCTCATAGCACTGTACCCCGGAATCGCGCATCTGTGTTGGGCGAATTCCGGCAAGCCGCGTTGTGGCGGGTGTTGACCAGGCCCTTCACCCAACCGGGCGGCGGGCTATTGTGCGCTTCATGGAGACGTCAGACAACGCCACCGAGTCAGCATCCGCATCCGGCACAGACGAAGAACTCACCGGGATCGCCGCCCAGGACTGGGCCACGGCCTCGGCCGACCCCCAGTACCGCGCCGCGGTCGTGGATCTGCTGGGCGCGCTCGCCTACGGCGAACTGGCGGCCTTCGAGCGGCTCGCCGAGGACGCGAAGCTGGCACCGACGCTCGCGGACAAGGCTGAGCTGGCGAAGATGGCCTCGGCGGAGTTCCACCACTTCGAGCGGCTGCGGGACCAGCTGGCCGCGATCGAGACGAACCCGACCGCGGCGATGGAGCCGTTCGCGGCGGCGCTGGACGAGTTCCACCGGCAGACCGCTCCGTCGGACTGGCTGGAGGGCCTGGTCAAGGCCTACGTCGGCGACTCGATCGCCAGTGACTTCTACCGCGAGGTCGCGGTGCGTCTCGACTCGGACACCCGCGGACTGGTGCTGGCCGTGCTCGACGACACGGGCCACGGCAACTTCGCCGTGGAGAAGGTGCGCGCCGCCATCGAGGCGGACCCGCGGGTCGGTGGCCGGCTCGCGCTGTGGGCGCGCCGGCTGATGGGCGAGGCACTGTCCCAGGCGCAGCGGGTCGTGGCGGAGCGGGACGCGCTGTCGACCATGCTGGTGGGCGGGGTCGCGGGCGGATTCGACCTGGCCGCGGTGGGCGAGATGTTCACCCGCATCACCAAGGCGCACACCAAGCGGATGGCGGCACTGGGTCTGGCGGCGTAGCACGCGCTCCAGGAGCTTCGCTCGTCGCGTGTCGGGGTCCGGCTCAGGCTCAGGCTGCGGCCGACCCCCGCCGCAGCCTGCGGGCCGCCGGGCGGACCAGCAGCGACAGGGTGACGCCCGCGACGAGCAGGGCCCCCAGCAGGGTGGCGAGCGGATGACCGGATCCGATCGCCGCGTGCGTCAGATACGCCCCGAAGAGCGCCCCGAGCGTGCCGCTCGCGTACACCACACGCGGCTCCGGAAGCCGGTCGGAGAGCCATCGCACTGCCGCCCAGGAGAACACGCATCCGAGCAGTACGGAGCCGAGAGCTTCCACGATCACCACGGATCACCTCACGCGCGTCGGCCGGGCATTTCGGGTCACAGCCCGTCCTACCCGAACCCACCATGACGCAACCCTCACCGCAACCCGGGCATGCGAAGGGCCCGGCGGTATCCGCCGGGCCCTCAAGGCGCAAGAGACGCCACGCTCTGCCTGGAGCTACGCCCCGAAGCCGACACGGCGCGTCGCCGGCTCGCCGATCTCCACATAGGCGACCCGGTCGGCAGGCACGAGCACCTTGCGACCCTTGTCGTCCGTCAAGCTGAGCAGCTGCGCCTTGCCGGCCAGGGCGTCGGCCACGGCCTGCTCGACCTCCTCGGCGGTCTGACCGCTCTCCAGAACGATCTCCCGGGGCGCGTGCTGCACGCCGATCTTGACCTCCACGGCTTAGTCCCTCCGAACGGTCAGCGATGCGCGGTCAGCCGCGCCGTACGCTGCACACATTAGCCCGGTGAGGGGACCCGGTACGGCGCTCTCGCGCACGCCGGGAGCGAACACGGGCCCTTGCCGGGGTCGCCGGACGGACCCCGCCGAACGGTCAGTGTGCCTCGCCGCCCTGGAGCGGGAACCCGGCGATGCCCCGCCATGCCAGCGATGTCAGCAGGTGTACCGCCTGCTCCCGCGGAATCGCCGACCTGCTGGACAGCCAGTAGCGGGCGACGACCTGGGAGACGCCGCCGAGGCCCACGGCCAGCAGCATGGACTCCTCCTCGGACAGGCCGGTGTCCTCGGCGATCACCTGAGAGATCGCCTCCGCACACTGCAAGGAGACCCGCTCCACGCGCTCGCGCACCGCGGGCTCGTTGGTGAGGTCCGACTCGAAGACCAGACGGAACGCGCCGCCCTCGTCCTCCACGTAGGCGAAGTACGCGTCCATGGTCGCCGCGACCCGCAGCTTGTTGTCCGTCGTCGACGCGAGGGCGCCGCGGACCGCCTGGAGAAGCGACTCGCAGTGCTGGTCGAGCAGCGCGAGGTAGAGCTCCAGTTTCCCGGGGAAGTGCTGGTAGAGCACCGGCTTGCTGACACCGGCGCGCTCGGCGATGTCGTCCATTGCCGCCGAGTGGTAGCCCTGGGCGACGAACACTTCCTGAGCCGCGCCCAGGAGCTGGTTACGTCGGGCACGGCGCGGCAAGCGGGTGCCTCGAGGGCGCGCTGCCTCTGTCTGCTCGATGGCTGTCACGCCGCCTCCCACGTTCGATGTCACACGCACAGTGTCCTGTGCCGCGGCCACTGGCGCCGCGCCGCCATCGTACTTTTGGGTAACCGTGGTGTGCGCGGTGCGAGCGCAGAATTTCACGTACCGGACGCCCATGGAAGCCGGAACGGACAGGAATCCGAACAATTCAGCGGTAGTCGTCCTCGTCGAGCGCGACCACTCGCGCCTGTTCCACCGCATCCGCCTCGTTCGCGGCGAACATGCTGATCCGGGTCAGTGGGTCGTCCCGTCGCTGCTGCAGCTCCGTGTGCTGCTCGGCGGCATCCGCTTCGGGGACCTCCTCATCGAGATCCTCGAGGTCGGCGAGCTCGTCGAGAGCGATCGCCTGGCCCTGGTCGTCCTCCGTGAAGGTTTCCGGGTCCGCCGGATCGACAGCCATCGGGATCCCTTTCCTGTGCGTATCCGGGCAGCAGGTGGGCGGGGCGCGTGCCCTATGTAGAGCGTAGGAGTTCCTGCTGCCCAGCGCTATGCGGTGGAGTGTGCTGTTTTGGTGACGGTGTCCGTGTGAGTCGCAGATCCGGGAAGACCGTGGGGGTCGGCGGGCGCGGATGAACGCAGACGAGCGCAGACGAGCGCGGACGAACGCAGGGCGTGTCCTGAGACCGGTGGGGGGCCTGGGACGTGTGACGGCGAACACAGCTTTGGTGGCGTGATCGTCTCGTAACATTGCCCTCATGTCTTCGACCGAGCTGCCGGATTCCCGTGCCTCCGCACCGGCTCCGCGCATCCGCGCCGTCCGGGTCGCGGCGGGCGAGGAGCTGCGCTCCGTGGCCCTGCCCGGTCTGACGCTCACCGTGCGCGCGCGTCCCCCGGCCTCCGCGGGCCTGCCCCCCGCGCTCTACGTCCACGGTCTCGGCGGCTCGTCCCAGAACTGGTCCGCACTGATGGAGCAGCTCGACGACCGGGTGGACGGTGAAGCCGTCGATCTGCCCGGATTCGGCGACTCCCCGCCACCGGACGACGGCAACTACTCGATCACGGCACACACGCGCGCGGTCATCCGGATGCTCGACGCCTCCGGGCGAGGCCCGGTGCACCTGCTCGGGAACTCGCTGGGCGGTGCGGTCTGCACCCGTATCGCCGCGGTACGCCCCGACCTCGTCCGCAGCCTCACCCTCGTCTCGCCCGCGCTGCCCGAGCTGCGCGTCCAGCGCCCCGCCTGGCCCACGGTGGCGCTCGCGGTGCCCGGTGTGGCCCGGCTGTTCAGCCGTCTGACGAAGGACTGGACCCCGGAGATGCGGGTCCGTGGGGTGATGGCCCTCTGCTACGGGGACCCGGGCAGGGTGTCCGACCAGGGCTTCCGGCATGCTGTGGAGGAGATGGAGCGACGGCTCGAACTCCCGTACTTCTGGGACGCGATGGCCCGCTCGTCCCGCGGCATCGTCGACGCCTATACGCTCGGCGGGCAGCACGGACTGTGGCGACAGGCGGAACGGGTGCTCGCGCCGACGCTCCTCATCTACGGGTGCCGGGACCAGCTCGTCTCGTACCGGATGGCGCGCAGGGCGGCCGCGGCGTTCCGTGACTCGCGCCTGCTCACTCTGCCGGACGCCGGACACGTCGCCATGATGGAGTATCCGGAGACGGTCGCGGCGGCCGTCAGATCACTTCTCGACGACAACAGCGGCAGGAGCTGATCCGGGGCGTGGGACGACACAGCCGCAAGGGCCCCGCACCCAAGGCCGCGGACAGCAGGACCGCGGGGACCGCCACGGCGGCGAGCGCAGGTGACACCGGGCAGTACGGGGGACAGGGGGGATACCCGGCCCCGGCACACGGTTACGGCATGTCCGCACAAGGGTCACCGGCCCATGGCACTCCCGCACACGGAACTCCTGCTTACGGCACGCCCGCACACGGGTCACCGGTGTACGGCGCCCCGGCGCATGGCACCCCAGCGCACGGCATCCCCGTCGACGGCACCCCGGCGCACGGCGTCCCCCGGGTGCGCGGCGGCCACCCGGAACAGCACGAGCCCGGCGGAGCCTGGGGGGTGCCGCGGAACGGCACCCGGTACGGGGACTGGCAGGGCGTCCCGCGCGGGCAGACGGCCACCGCGACGGGCGCGCACCCGGTCGTGGCCTCGCCGGGGCCCGCGCGGCAGAGCACGCCGATCGGCGCCGGAGCCCGGATCCCCGGCCCACGGCGGGAGTTCGTCGATGCCTTCGACCACGAGCCAGGCGCACCAGGGCCCCAGGCGCAGCCCGCTCCTGACGGCACACCGGATGACGAGGCGCCCGAAGAGCCGGCAGCCAGGACCATCAAGGGCCGCACGGTCACCGGGATCGCCGCCGCCGCTGTGACCACCGTCCTCGCGGTGGTCGTCGCCGGACAGGTCGCCGGCAGCGGTGCGGACGAGGCGGATCCGCAGGCGGCGGCTGAAGCGGACCGGGGCAGCGCGGACGGCTCCGCGTCCCGCTCCGACGACCGGCTCGCCCCGCCGCGCCAGGCCCCCCGGGCTCCGGCCGCCCCGCTCGGCTACGCGCAGCTGATGACCAGGCAGTTCCCGCTGGACCCCAAGCTCAAGGGGCAGGGGAGCTTCGAAGCAGTGCCCGGATCCGACAAGGCGCCGGGCGCCGGCAAGAAGATCCGCTACCGGGTCGACGTCGAGAAGGGCCTCGCCCTGGACGGCAGGCTCTTCGCCAAGGCCGTCCAGCAGACCCTCAACGACAAGCGGAGCTGGGCTCACGACGGGGACATGACGTTCGAGCGCATCTCCTCCGGAGAACCCGAGTTCGTGGTCACCCTGGCCAGCCCAGGGACCACCGGGGTCTGGTGCGCGAAGTCCGACCTGGACGTCACCGTCAGCAACGTCTCCTGCAATTCCCCCAACACGAACCGCGTGATGATCAACGGCTACCGCTGGGCCCAGGGCTCCCCGACCTACGGCTCCAAGGCGATGCTCGCTTACCGCCAGATGCTGATCAACCACGAGGTCGGCCACCGGCTCGGCCACGGTCACGTGAACTGCGAGACGCCCGGCGCCCTGGCGCCCGTGATGCAGCAGCAGACCAAGTCGCTCGACATCGACGGAGTCCGCTGCCGTCCCAACCCCTGGGCCTACCCCACCGGCTGACGCGGAGTCGCCGCCCGGGCGCGGTTCGTAGCGCTATCGAACGCCGCGAGCCCGGGAAAGTTACGTGTATTCACCCCTTCCGGTGGCGCGATGGACAACCGTCCGTCGCGCCACCGTCTTGTCCGCATAACGTCGTCCCGCCGCAAGCCGCCGGGACCAACGGCGGTCGTCCACAGAAGAGATCGGGGGTGCACTCGTGCGGATCGGACTGCTCACGGAAGGTGGCTATCCGTATACGACGGGTGAGTCCAGGCTCTGGTGCGACCGGCTCGTGCGCGGGCTCACACAGCACGAATTCGATGTCTACGCCCTGAGTCGGAGCGCCGAGCAGGAGGACTCCGGCTGGGTCGACCTTCCGCCGCAGGTCGAGCGGGTGCGCACCGCGCCGCTGTGGGCGCCTGAGGATGACGGCCGCAGCCACGGGCGGCGCGCGCGCAAGCAGTTCGCCGAACACTTCGGGGAGCTTGCCGCAGGGGTCTGCGGCGGCGACGAGCACCGCTTCGCCGAGGGGCTCTACGGACTCGCGGAGCTGGCGCGGGAGCACGGTGGTCTCCACACCGCCCTCCGGTCCGATCCCGCCGCGCGCGCCATGGAATCCGCCTGCCGTGCGCCCGGCGCCACCCGCGCCGCGCACACCGCGACGGTGCCCGACCTGCTCGCCTTCGCCGACCAGCTGGAGAGAGCGCTGCGCCCGCTGAGCCTCGACTGGTACGGGAGCGACTCGCTCGGCGCCGTCGACCTCTGCCATGCCACCTCCGGTGGATCGGCGGCGCTGCCCGGGCTTCTGGCCAAACGCTTCTTCGGGGTGCCGCTGCTGGTCACCGAGTACGGCGTGCAGCTGCGGGCGCACTATCTCGCCGCGGGCGCGGCCCGGAGCGGAGCCGGGGGCGAGGGTGCCAGCGTGCCGGTGCGGGCCCTGCTGGCGCGCTTCCAGGGGCTGCTGGCCACCGAGTTGTACCGCCAGGCGTCCCTCATCACCCCCGGCAACACCCATGCCCGCCGCTGGCAGGAGCGCTGCGGTGCCGACCCCGCACGGCTGCGCACGGTCTACCCCGGAATGGACGGCGACCGCTTCGCCGAGGTGAGTGAGGGGGGGGCCGGGGGCGACCCGCACACCTTGCTCTGGGTCGGCAGGATCGAACCGGCCAAGGACCTGGTCGCGTTGCTCCACGCCTTCGCGCAGGTGCGCACGGCGGAGCCGGATGCCAGGCTCCGGATCCTGGCCGCCCCGGTGCAGGAGGCCGAGGGGCTCGCCTACCTCGGGCACTGCCGGGCGCTGGCCGCGCAGCTGTTTCCCGACGAGGCGGTCGGTGCGCACACGGTGGGGGACAACCCCGTCTCGTTCGAGGAGATCGGTGGACCCGAGGCACCGGAGCTGGCCGATGCCTACACCGCAGGCGCCGTCGTCGTGCTTTCGAGCGTCGTCGAAGGCTTCCCCATCAGCCTCGTCGAGGCGATGTTCTGCGGGTGCGCCACCGTGTCCACGGACGCCGGGGCCGTCGTCGAGGTCATCGGCGGCACCGGCCTCGTGGTGCCTCCGCGTAACCCGAAGGCGCTGGCGGACGCCTGTGTCGCGCTGCTGCGCGACCCGGAACGCCGTGCACGGCTCGGGGCGGCGGCGCGGGCCAGGGCACTTGAGCTCTTCACCGTCGAACAGAACCTCGCCGCGTTCCGCGCCATCTACCTGGAGCTCCTGTCCCACAGCTGCCCGCACCGCGACACCGGTGCCCTGTCCCTCCCTTTCACCACCCCCGCCGAGGCCCATATCCCGGGCCACTGGACCGGGGCCCGTACCCGCCCCACGTGGGCGGACGGCCCACTGGCCGACGCGGTCACCGCAGGAGCCCCCGATGCCTGACACCACCTCAGAGATCCCGGCGATCCCGGCGATCCAGACCACCGTGCGCCCCGGGGCCTCCCTTGGGCAGACCGCCGCCCGGCGGGGACCCGCCGACCCCGTGAAGACGCTGATGCACCGGCACCGCGAGCTGTGCGAGCGGGCCGTCGACCCCCTGGAGATCGCGGCTGGGTTGGAGGCCCACGGGCTGACCGACCGGACCGCGGCCAGGTTCCGGCACCGCGATGTGTTCTCGCTGGCCGAGGAGATGTACGCCCGGGTGCCACGGGGCGAGGCCGCCACCGCGAGCGCGCACGCCGAAGGCGCGGGGGCCGCCGAGTGGGCAGGTCGGGCACCAGCGGCGCACGCGACGGTGCTGTTGCTGCCCGCGCTGCTGCCGGGTGCCGTCGCCATCGCCGCCGTGACCGCCTTGAACCTCACAAGCGGCGGTATCCGCATCGGCGCGGCGGCGACCGGGGTGATGGTCCTGGCCGTGGCCCTGGCCCACAGCCTCCGGCGCGGCCCCCTGCGGGCATCAGGACGCAGGGTTCGGTCGGGTCGGCTGTGGGTGGGCTGGCTCCTTGCCTTCTCCCTGGCGGGCGGCGGCCTCGTGGGACGGCTCCTGGGCGGCGCTGTCCCCCCGTCAGCAGCTCCCGGCTGGCTCTGGCCGCCGATGACGGGGCTGCTCGTCGCTCTCGCCCTCGGTGTCGCTCCCGCGGCGTTCAGCGCCCGGCTGTTCGCCGTCGCGGCGCGGCGCAGGCTGGGCGGCAGTCGCAGTCTCGAGGAGTTCGCCGCCGCGGTGCGCCCCCTGCTGCTCGCGACCGTCGCGCTGTACGCAGCCGTCCTGATCGCGCTGGTGGCGCTGACCGGGCTCGTGCAACCGGTGGACGCGGCGCCCGCCGTCACCCTGGGCCTGCTGCTGTTCCTGGCGCGGCTGCTCACGGTGCATGGATGCGCCCGGTCCGCCGCTGCCGGGCTGGTTGCGGCCGTCGTCGTGGAGGCACTCGCCCTGGCCCTCGTGCTCGTCGGCCTGCTTCCCGGGTGTGCCGCCGTGGCCCTTCCGGTGGAGTCCGCCGTCCTTGCCTGGGGCCAGGGTGCCGTCCCGGCGCTCGCCTGCGGAGCGGCTGCCCTCGGCCTGCTGCTCCATGCCACCGCCGCCCTGTCCCGGGCCTCCGCGCACACCACCTGACTCTCCGGAGGACCTGCTGAGGCCCTTCTGAGCCCCCACACCCCCCACGTTCCCGCGGAGCCGACGCCGCGGGCGTACCTGACCGATTTCCGAGCAACATCCCTGAGGAGACGCACGACATGAACCCGTCCCATCCAGCATCGGCTGTCCAGGCCGGCGCGGCCCGTCGGCAGCGAGGAGCCGCGCGATGAGGGTGCTGCTGCTCGGAGCCAATGGATTCCTGGGCCGCTTCGTCGCCGAACGGCTGCTGGCCGACCCGGCCGTGCACCTCACGGCCCTGGGGCGCGGCGATGACGCCGATGTGCGGTTCGACCTCTCGGGCGGCAGCCCGGGTGCGCTCACACGCTTCCTGGACGCCGTCCACCCCGGCGTGGTGATCAACTGCGCCGGGGCGACCCGCGGCGGAGCCCGCGACCTCACCCGGCACAACACTGTGGCCGTCGCCACCGTCTGCGAGGCCCTGCGACGCAGCGGCTGCGACGCCCGGCTCGTCCAGCTCGGCTGCGCGTCCGAGTACGGGCCGTCCCAGGCCGGTTCGTCCACGGCCGAGGACGCCGTCCCGCGCCCGGGCGGCCCGTACGGCGTCTCCAAGCTCGCCGCGACCGAGCTGGTGCTGGGCTCGGGACTGGACGCCGTGGTGCTCCGGGTCTTCTCACCCGTGGGTCCCGGCACCCCCGCCGGATCCCCCCTGGGGCGGCTGGCGGAGGCGATGCGCCGGGCCATGCAGTCCGGGGACGGCGAGCTGAAGCTGAGCGGCCTCGGCGTGCAGCGGGACTTCGTGGACGTACGGGACGTGGCGCGCGCCGTGCACGCCGCCTCACTGTCCGCCGCGCAGGGCGTCGTCAACATCGGCACCGGCCGCTCCGTGCGCCTGAGGGACGCTGCCGCCGTGCTCGCCAGGGTCGCCGGATTCACCGGGGCGCTCCACGAGGTGGACGCACCCCCCGTGCGTCCCGGCCATGGTCACATCGGTGCCCCGCGCGGCCCCGAGTCCCTTGCCGAGCAGCTCGGCGCGACCCCGTTCCCGTACCCCGACGGTTGCGGAAGCTGGCAGCAGGCGGATGTGCGCACGGCCCGTGACCGGCTGGGCTGGCGGCCCCGGATCAACCTGGAGGAGTCCCTCGCGGATATCTGGATGGAGGCGGCGTGCCGTATCTGACCTCCACCGGCCCCGTGCTCTCCGCTCCCGGCGCCGACCGGCTCGGTTTCGGCGTCCCCGGCTATGCCCATCCGCTGGTGGCTCCCGTGGAATGGGCGGAGCTGACCCGCCCCGGAACCCCGTTGCACTGGGCGGTGCTCAATGTCGCCGACGGCGGTCCCGGCATCCAGCCGGACCCGCACTGCCTGGAGGCCGCGGGCAGGCTGAACAACGCCGGGATGCGGGTGCTCGGCCATCTTGACCTGGCCCATGGCGCCCGCCCCTTCGCCGAGCTCGTCGCAGACGCCCAGCGCTATCTCGACTGGTACCGGGTCCGAGGGTTCCTGCTGGACCGCTGCCCGGTGGACCGCGCGGACCTGCCCGGCGTCCGGCGCCTGACGGCCACCCTCGATGCCGTCCTGGACGGGGGACACCTGGTCCTCGGCCAGGGCACGCATCCCTACCCGGGCTATGCGGAGGTCGCCGACCAGCTCGTCACCTTCTCCGGTGCCTGGTCCGACTACCGCTGGTCCCAGGTCGCCGAGTGGACCGCGAACCATCCGCCCGAGCGGTTCGTCCACTTCGTGCACGGGGTGCCGCGGACGCATCTTGAGGAGGCCATGCGCATCGCCCGCTGGCAGGGGGCGGGCACGATCTTCTTCACCGACCGAACCGGACGAACCGGGGCGTTCGACTCCTTGCCCGGCTACTGGGACGAAATTGTCTCGCGTATTGGACCGGGTGTCTCGGAATGAGAGGGCGCGTGGCAGTGTTACAGCCAGAACAACCGTACTGACGTAACGACCACCAGCTGTATTGATGAGGTCTCCGTGTCGCTGCCACCCCTGGTCGAGCCGGCTGCCGAGCTCACCGTAGACGAGGTCCGCAGGTACTCCCGCCACCTGATCATCCCGGATGTCGGGATGGACGGGCAGAAGCGGCTGAAGAACGCCAGGGTGCTCTGCGTGGGCGCGGGCGGGCTTGGCTCGCCGGCTCTCATGTACCTGGCCGCAGCCGGGGTCGGCACGCTCGGAATCGTGGAGTTCGACGAGGTCGACGAGTCGAACCTGCAGCGCCAGATCATCCACAGCCAGGCGGACATCGGCCGCTCCAAGGCCGAGTCCGCGCGTGACAGCGTCAAGGGCATCAATCCCTATGTGAACGTGGTCCTTCACGAAGAACGGCTCGAGGCCGAGAACGTGATGGACATCTTCAGCCAGTACGACCTGATCGTCGACGGCACGGACAACTTCGCCACCCGCTATCTGGTGAACGACGCGTGCGTGCTGCTCAACAAGCCGTACGTGTGGGGTTCGATCTACCGGTTCGATGGTCAGGCCTCCGTCTTCTGGTCCGAGCACGGTCCCTGCTACCGCTGCCTCTACCCGGAGCCCCCGCCGCCCGGCATGGTGCCCTCCTGCGCCGAGGGTGGGGTGCTGGGCGTGCTCTGCGCGTCCATCGGCTCCATCCAGGTGAACGAGGCGATCAAGCTGCTCGCCGGTATCGGTGAGCCGCTGGTCGGCCGACTGATGATCTACGACGCCCTGGAGATGCAGTACCGCCAGGTCAAGGTCCGCAAGGACCCGAACTGCGCGGTCTGCAGTGACAACCCGACCGTCACCGAGCTCATCGACTACGAGGCCTTCTGCGGCGTCGTGTCCGAGGAGGCCCAGGAGGCGGCGCTCGGCTCGACGATCACTCCCAAGCAGCTCAAGGAGTGGATCGACGACGGCGAGAACATCGACATCATCGACGTCCGCGAGTCGAACGAGTACGAGATCGTCTCGATCCCCGGCGCGCGGCTGATCCCGAAGAACGAGTTCCTGATGGGCAACGCCCTCCAGGATCTCCCGCAGGACAAGAAGATCGTCCTGCACTGCAAGACGGGTGTCCGCAGTGCGGAGGTGCTCGCCGTGCTCAAGTCCGCGGGCTTCGCGGACGCGGTGCACGTCGGCGGCGGCGTGATCGGCTGGGTCAACCAGATCGAGCCGGACAAGCCGATCTACTAGACCCCAGGTCCCGTTTCGAGCTCAGCGGGCAGGGCCGGCCTCCGGGCCGGTGCCTGCCCGCAGCTCTTTCCGGATCGCTCCGGATGACGGGCCTGCCTCAGCCGCAGGTCCTTCCGTCCTGCGGAACCGTGCCGTTCAGCAGATAGTCGTCAACGATCCGGGTCACGCAGCGGTTCTCCGGGCTGTAGCCCCCGTGGCCCTCGCCCTTGTTGGTCAGCAGTACCCCGACGCCCTCGCCCAGCTCGTCGGCCATCCGGCGGGAGCCCTCGTACGGTGTCGCCGGGTCCCCGGTCGTGCCGACCACCAGGATGGGCCCCGCTTCCGGGGCGCTCGCCTCCGGAGTCAGCCGCTCGCCGGGTACCGGCCACTTCGCGCACCAGCCCGCCGTGTCCCAGGCCAGGAACTCGCCGAACACCGGGGATATCTTCCGGAATTCCGGCAGCAGCGCCTTCGCGTCCGTGGGGCTCGGCCGCCGCTTGCTGTCGGCGCACGATATCGCCCGCTGTGAATGGCTCTGGGTGCTGTAATGGCCGCTGGCGTCCCGGTCGTTGTAGAAGTCGGCGAGCGTCAGCAGCTTCGTGCCGCGGCCACGCTGCTCGGCCTCCCTCAGGCCGTCGGTGAGCTTCGGCCACAGGCTCTCGGAGTAGAGCGCCATGACGATGCCGGTGAGGGCGAGGCTCTGGTTGAGCTCGCGCCCGTTGTCGGCGGGCAGCGGTCGCTGGTCGATGCGCTCCAGCAGCCGCGTTATCCGCTGCGACCCGGCAGCCGGATCCTCCCCTCTGCCGGTCAGGTAGTTGTCCAGAGCACGCTGGAAGCCGGTCGCCTGATTGCGGGCGTGGCCCGTGGCGTCTGCCGTGGGATCGACCACGGCGTCCAGCACCGTCCGCCCCACGTTCCCCGGGAACAGATGGGCGTAGGTGCCGCCGAGCTCCGTGCCGTAGGAGATGCCGAAGTAGTTGAGCTTGCGGTCACCCAGCACATGGCGGATCAGATCCAGGTCGCGGGCGGCGTCCGTGGTGCCGACATGGGCGAGTATCTTGCCCGAGCGCGCGGCGCAGCCCTCGCCGAAGGTCTCGGCGTCCCGGAAGTACGCCGCCTCCTCGGCCGGGGTGTCGGGAGTGAGATCGACACGGGTGGTGGCCTCCTCCTGCTCCGGGTCGCTGCGGCACACCACACCGGCGCTCTTCGCTACTCCGCGCGGGTCGAAACTCACCAGGTCGTAGCGGGCGCCGAGCGTCTCGAACTCCGGAGCGAAGCCCGGCAGGCTCTCCACTCCCGAGCCTCCCGGCCCACCGAAGTTGAACAGCAGCGAGCCGAGGCGCTTGTCCTGGTCGCGTGCCTCGCGGCGGATCAGGGCGAGCGAGATCGTCTCGCCGTCCGGATCGGCGTAGTCGAGCGGAACCTTCACCTCGGCGCAGGTCCAGCCGTCGCCTTCGCAGGACCGCCAGTCCGGTCGCTGCTTGACCAGGACATCCGGCAGTCCGCTCGCCGCATCGCCCTTCCGTACGGGCAGTGGCGCGGGCGCCTGTCGCCCGTGGGCGCCGCTCGCCCCGCCGACGGTGTCGCAGGCCGTCAGCCCTCCGCAGGTGAGCGACAACGCCAGCGCGAACACCATCGCCCCCGCCCTCGTGCGCCACGTCATTCTGGGCCCCCCGTCCATGTGATCGACTGCTTCGCCATCCTAGGCTCCGCCACCGACAGTGACCGCGCCTGTGGATAACCGGGAGGTCCGATGACAGAACGTCACCTCTGTGATCTCTGTCAACTCGGGGCACACCACCGGGAACGGTCCCGGAACGTCGTCCGGAGGGCCGCTGCGGGAGTCACTCGCACACCGTCCCGGCGGCCGGAACAACGCCGTCCAACAGGTACCTGTCGACGGCGGACTGCACGCAGGCGCTTCCGCTGCCGTAGGCACCGTGCCCCTGGCCGCGGTAGGTCATCTCGATGCCGACCCCCTTGCCGAGCTGCTCGGCCATGGCCTTGGCGCCCGCGTACGGTGTCGCCGGGTCACCGGTGTTGCCGATGACCAGGATCGGCGCGGCGCCCGGTGCCGAGACGTCCGGGTGCTCCCACTGCCCGGGCACCGGCCATTCGGTGCAGTTCATCAGGCCCCAGCCGAGGAAGTCGCCGAAGACCGGCGATGCCTCGCGGAATTCGGGCAGTTTGGCCTTCGTCTGCTCCAGCGAGAAGCGTTCCTTGGAGTCGACGCAGTTGACCGCGGAATTGGCTGCCTGGATGTTGCTGTACTGGCCCTCCTGATTGCGTCCGTTCATCGCGTCGGAGAGGGCGAGCAGCAGCGCTCCGTTTCCACCGTCCGCCTCGTCCAGGCCCTGTTCCAGGAGCGGCCAGTACTCCTTGGAGTACAGGGCCTGCGCTATGCCGTTCGTCGCCTGGGTCTGGGTGAGTTCACGGTCGCCGCTGGCCGGGATGGGCTTCTTCTCCAGCCTCGCGAGCAGACCGATGATGAACTGCTCGACCTCCTGCGCCGTGCTGCCCGGCAACTGGCACTCGTCGCCGCGGGCGACACAGTCGGCGGCGAAGTTGTCCAGCGCCAGCTGGAAGCCCTTTGCCTGGCCCAGCGATCCCTGCTCCGAGGTGCTGTTGGGATCGACGACGGCGTCGAAGACGGCCCTGCCCACGTTCTTGGGGAACAGGTGCGCGTAGACGCCACCGAGCTCGGTGCCGTAGGAGAAGCCCAGGTAGTGGAGCTTGTCGTCGCCGAGCACCTGGCGCATCAGATCCATGTCGCGGGCGGCGTTGGTGGTGCCGACGTAGGGCAGGTAGGCGCCGGAGTTCTCCTCGCAGCCCGAGGCGTACCAGCGAAGCCGGTCCGTGTACGCCGCCTCCTCCTTGGCGTCGTCGGGCGTGGCGTCCTGGGCGTAGTACTCGTCGAGCTGCCTGTTGTCCGCGCATTCGACGGGCTCGCTGCGGCCGACGCCGCGCGGGTCGAAGCTCACCAGGTCGTAGCGCTCGCGCAGCTTCTCGTAGTCCTTGGCCATCGAGGGCAGCGCGCTGATTCCGGAACCCCCCGGACCGCCGAAGTTGAAGAGCAGGGAGCCTATTCGCTTGGACTGGTCCTTGGCCTTCGCGCGTATGAGGGCGATCTCGAACGTGTCGCCGTCCGGGTCCGCGTAGTCGCGCGGGACCTCCATGAACGAGCACTCCCACTTCGCGCCGCCGGGCAGCGGGGAGGGCGCGGGCCCGCCGCCCTCCGCCTCCGACGGGGCCGGGCACGGCTGCCAGTCGAGCTTCTGGCCGCCGAGGCCGTGTGTGTCCTGTGTCGTCCGGGCGCCGCTGCCCCCTCCGCCGTCAGAACATCCTGCGGTCACCAGGAGCACCGCCGCGGTCGCCGCGGCGAGGAGGGGGGTGGAGGTCGGCATGAGCCCATCCTGCGGCGTTGCGCCACGGCCCGCCTGTCGGGCTCCTGCGGGCCGGTGGCGTGAAACACGGGCGGAAGCACCAGCAGCCGTACGTCAGTGACGCCTACCTCAGAGTGCACCCTTTCGGGTGAGGTGGGTGAAGGAAACCCATCCCGGCAGCACCGGGATCCAGAGCGTCAGCAGCCGGTAGAGCAGCACGGCGGGGGCCGCGACCTCCCACGGCAGCCCCACAGCGACCAGGCCGACCGTCAGCGCGCCCTCGACCGCGCCGATACCGCCCGGTGTCGGCGCGGCGGATCCGAGGGCGTTTCCCGCGAGGAAGACCACGGCGATGCTGGCGTAGCTGAGCTGCTGGTTGCCGTTGTCGAAGGCCCGGATCGAGGCGTCCAGGCACATCACGAAGGCACCGGTCAGCATCAGCATGCCGCTGATTCCGGTGAGCAGTTTCACCGGCCGCTGGAGCACGTCCAGCATGCGCGGGACGACACCGACGAACAGCGAGCGCAGTCTCGTCGACACGAACTTGCGCATGAACGGGATCGCGGTCACCACCAGCACCAGCACGGCCACGGTCAGCAGACCGGCGATGACAGTCCTGGACGGGGTCACCGGCGAAGTCTTCTCCGTACCGGTCAGATAGCCGAAGGCCAGCAGCAGCATGATGTGTGCGCCGAGCCCGAAGAGCTGGGAGGCGCCGACGCTCGCCACGGCGAGCCCGGGGCGTACTCCGGAGCGCTGGAGGAAGCGGGTGTTGAGGGCGACTCCGCCGACCGCGGCCGGGGCGACGATCTTCACGAAGGAGCCGGCGACCTGCGCCGTGACGGTCCGCAGGAACGGCACCCGCTCGGGTACGAAGCCCAGCAGGCTCATCGCCGCCGCGACATAGCTCACGGCCGAGAAGAGCACCGCCGCCGACACCCAGCCCCAGTGGGCCTCGGCGACCACGGTGAGATCGGTCTTGGTCAGCTGCGACAGCAGGAAGTACGCACCGATGGCCCCGGCGATCAGCGAGACCAGCGTGCGCGGCTTGATCCGCTCCAGCCGGACGGGCTCGACCGGTGCCTGCGGCCGGATCAGCAGCACCTGCCGCCGGATCTGGGCCAGCAGATCCTCCTCGCGTGCCTCGTCCAGCGCCTCGTCCATGGCGCGCTTCTCGGCCTGCTTCTCGGCGCGCTGCGACTTCCGGGCGGCCTTTCTGGCGACCTTGTCGGACTCGCCGCCCTGCTCGCCGTCGTCAGCGACGGATGCCTGCGCCCTCGCCTGCTTGGCCGCCTCGGCCGTCGCGAGCACCGCCTCGCGCTCGCGCTGTGAACGCTCCCGCGCGAGCCGCCGCAGGGTGGCCCGCGTGGAGCGGCTCAGGGCGATCGGCTGGAGCAGGGGAAGACAGTCGGCGACCGCGTCGGGACCGAGCACGTCGACGGCCGCCGCCACCGCGCGCTCGGCCCCGACCCGCAGGCCCAGAGTGGCCAGCAGCTGGGCGATGTCCATACGCAGCACGATGTCGCCGGCGGCGATCTCACCGCCGCGCAGATCGGTCAGCAGCACCTTGCCGGAACGATCCACCAGAATCGCGTCGCCGGTCAGCCTGCGGTGGGCGATGCGTCGCGACTGAAGCGCCTTCACCTGCTCGAAGGCACCCCGCACCACCGCATCGGTGATCTCCTCGTCGGGAAGCGAGTCCAGCGAGCGCCCGCCGAGGTGCTCGTACACCAGCATCACGGCGTCGGGCCCCAGCTCCGACGTGGCGATCAGCTTGGGGGCATGCGCACCCGCGGCGATGGCGGCATACGCGAGGAGCGCCTCCTGCTCCAGCGCCTGGCGCAGTGACTGGATCGAACGGCGCGTGAAGATGCCGCGCAGGGTGAGCCGGCGCCACACGCGGTAGAAGTAGCCCTGTGCCTGCTGCTCACGGTCGACGACGGTGACGTCCAGCGGTGGGCCGTCCTCCAGGGTCACGAGATAGCGGCGGCCCCGGTCGCCGTTCTCGGGCGACTCGGGCGCGTCCTCCGCACGCATGGCCGTGACCGGGCGGAAGCCCACCCGGCGCAGACCCGCCAGCAGGGTCTGCCCGGTGGGCTGGACGTTCGGCGAGCCGACCGCGTAGATCGTGCCGTACGCGACCGTCCAGCCGATCAGCACCGTCAGAATGATCGAGAACGGGGTGGTGTAGCCCGCCACCAGCATCGCGAACGCGTCGAGCAGCAGCACCCCCCACAGCGCCACCCGCCAGCGTGGGCGTTTGGCCATGCCGACGGCAGTCATATAGGCGATCACCGGCGCGAGGTAGCCGTGGACGGGATCGGTCAGGCCTCCGCCCGTCTGCGGCTGGGTCAGCGCGTCCTGGATCTGGCTGGGCGCGGCGTCGGCGACCCACAGGTCGGTGGCAAGCGTCACACCGTGGGCGAGCACGGCGGCGAGCACGCCGTCCGCGATCCGCAGTCCGTCCCGCTTGATCAGACGCTCGATGGCGAAAGCCACGGGGACGAGCAGCACGGCGATGCTGGCGAGCAGGCCGGCGAGCTTGACCAGCAGGTCGGGGGCCTGCCCCGTGCGCTTGGAGATGTCCGACTCCAGGCCGGACGTGGTGCCGTGGGCGAAGGCGGCGATGGCAAGGAGCGCCGCGACCAGCAGGATGCCGGTCAGCAGCCGGGTCAGGTCGGACGGGCGGTGCACCCGGGCGGGGAGCAGGGGCTCGTCGCCGAACACCCGCTCGGTGGCCGACGGGGTCTCGTGCGCCGGGGTGTCGCCTGCCCGGGAGTCGACGGCGGGGTCGTCACCGTGGTCGGACCGGACACTCTCCGCGGCCCCGGGCCAGCTGCCCTGGTTGTCCTCGGGGGCGGCCTCCGGTCCCGCGGGGGTCACCTCCCGCGGTTCCGCGGCACCCGTCGCCTCGGTGCCGGGCCCGCCTTCGCGGACCGCGCTCTCGTCCGGCTTCGCGTGCTCACCCGGATCCGTGCTTTCACCGGATCGCTGACCGGCCTTATCCGGGCGCGACTCGGAGCCGGATGTGCTCGCCGCTGTCGCAGGCTGCACGCCCCGCTCCTTCGTCGTGTCGGTCTCTTCTTGATCTCGTATCACCAGTCACCGCCCGGATGATGGTGGCATGCCGCGCCGACGGACGGGGGCATCAGGGTGCCCGGTCGCTGTCGGTGCCATGGTGCAGGATGGGCCGGATGAGCGATGAGGTGCCGGGGCTGCCGGAATTGCCGGAGCTGCCGGAATATGCGGAGCGGGTGCTCGACGCCGCTGAGCGTATCCCGCCAGGTCGTGTCATGACCTACGGAGACGTGGCGGAGTGGCTGGACGAGGGCGGCCCTCGCCAGGTCGGCCGCGTCATGGCGCTGTACGGCAGCGCGGTGCCCTGGTGGCGCGTGGTGCGTGCGGACGGAGCCCTGCTGCCGGGCCATGAGCTCAGCGCACTGGACCGCTACCGCGCCGAGGGGACGCCCTTGCGCGAGGCTGCCCGCGGTGCGCAGGGGCACATCCCCCGCCTGGACATACGGCGGGCGCGCTGGGACGGCGTCACGGACATGGAAGCTCACAACTGACAGCTTCCGCCATTCGAGGGCGCGATGGGTGCCCCGGTTCCCGCACGAGGTACCCGCGGGGTCCCGGACCGGACTCCCTGCGGGCCGGGCGGCGCGTGGCGTAGCGTCGTCGGAGCCTTTCGCGGCGCCCGCACCACCGCGGCGAAGCGCACATCTCACCACCAGCACACCCACCAGGACCGGCGACCCACGTGAGTTCCTCCCCTTCCACCGGGCGTACACCGCACCGTCGGGTACGGCAAGGGGTCCCCCCGCGCCCGCAAGGAGCCAGGGGGCGGACCCCGGGCGCGTACCGACTGGTGCGTACCACGCCGGGCCCGGTGCATCCCCCTCTCCTGGACGCCGCTCAGCGCGCGGTGGTTGACCACGAGCGGGGGCCGCTGCTCGTCCTCGCCGGACCGGGCACCGGGAAGACCACGACCCTGGTGGAGGCGGTCGCGGCGCGGATCGCGGCCGGTGCCGATCCGGAGCGGCTGCTGGTCCTCACCTTCAGCCGCAAGGCGGCTGTCGAGCTGCGCGACCGGATGGCGCTGCGGATCGACGGCCGGCAAGGTGAGCCGCGCAGCGGACGGGGCGGCCGCGGGGTCGTCCGGGCACCGCAGGCGACGACCTTCCACTCGTACTGCTACGCGCTGGTTCGCGCCCATCAGGAAGCGGACCTCTTCGCCGAGCCGCTGCGGCTGCTGTCGGGTCCTGAGCAGGACGTGGCGGTACGGGACCTGCTGGCCGGCCAGCTGGATCTGGAGAGCGAGGGGCTGCCGGCCAGGGTCCGTTGGCCCGACGAGCTGCGGGCCTGCCTGACCACACGCGGATTCGCGGACGAGGTGCGTGCCGTGCTGGCCCGCACCCGTGAGCTGGGCCTCGGCCCCCGCTCACTGGCCGGTTTCGCGGCACGCGCGGGCCGCAGGGACTGGGGCGCGGCTGCCGCGTTCCTCGCCGAGTACCTGGACGTGCTCGACACGCAGGGGGTGCTCGACTACGCGGAGCTGGTCCACCGGGCAGCGCTGCTCGCCGAGACCACCGCGCTGCCCGGCTACGACGCCGTCTTCGTGGACGAGTACCAGGACACGGACCCGGCACAGGTGCGGCTGCTGAGGGCGCTCGCCGGGGGCGGCCGGACAGTGGTCGCGTTCGGCGACCCCGACCAGTCGATCTACACGTTCCGGGGCGCCGACGTGAACGGCATCCTCGACTTCCCGAGCGCCTTCCCGCGGTCGGACGGCCGCCCGGCACCCGTCGCCGTGCTCACCACATCCCGGCGCTCGGGTGCGGCACTGCTGTCCTCGACCCGGCTGCTGGCCCAGCGCATGCCGCTGCCCCGGCTGCCGGCCGGGGCGGTCCGGGCCCACCGCGCGCTGACCGCGGTCCGTCCGGGCGGCCGGGTCGAGACCTATACGTATCCCACGGGCTCGACCGAGCTGGACAACATCGCGGACATCCTGCGCCGCGCCCACCTCGAGGACGGCGTGCCCTGGAACGACATGGCCGTCCTGGTGCGTGCCGGTACGCGGACCCTGCCATCGGCACGGCGCGCCCTCGCGGCCGCGGGGGTCCCCGTCGAGACGGACGGCGACGACATTCCGCTGCGCCATGAACCCGCGGTCGTTCCGCTGCTCACCGCGCTGCGGGCGGTGGCCGCCGCACCGGACGCCACCCGGTCTGGTGCCGTGCCGGGCGCCGAGGCCGCCGGGGACGCCGAGCAGGACGCCAAGGACGCCAAGGACGCCAAGGACGCCAAGGACACGGTCACCGAGGAGGGGGCCTATCCGGCCGCCGCCCAGGTCGACCCGCTGGCCCCGGTCGCCCCGCTCGACCCCGAAACCGCCCACACCCTTCTCACCTCACCCCTCGGCGGCATGGACACCGCGGACCTGCGCCGCCTCGGCCGCGCCCTGCGTGACGAGGAGCGCGCCGCGGGACACCGGGTCCCCGCTCCCTCCCACACGCTCATCGCGCGTGCACTCGCCGAGCCTGAGCGGCTCACCGCCCACGATCCCGCGTACGCCCGCGGCGCTCAGCAGCTCGGCGCGCTGCTGCGCAAGGCACGCGAGCTGCTCGAAGGAGGGGGCACCGCCGAGGAGGCGCTATGGGAGCTCTGGAACGGCACCACGTGGCCACAGCGCCTCCAGCGGGCCTCGCTGCGCGGCGGCGCCGCCGGGCGCAACGCCGATCGCGACCTCGACGCCATCTGCGCCCTCTTCGAGACCGCCGCGCGGGCCGAGGAGCGCACCGGTGGCCGTGGCGCCCACAACTTCCTGGAGGAGCTGGAAGCCCAGGACATCGCCGCCGACACCCTCACCCGGCGCGGTGTCCGGCCCGCCGCCGTACGCCTGATGACGGCACACCGCGCCAAGGGCCTCGAGTGGGGCCTTGTCGTCGTGGCCGGTGTGCAGGAGGGGCTGTGGCCCGATCTGCGCCGCCGCGGTTCCCTGCTCGAAGCCGACCGCATCGGCCGCGACGGCATCGCCGAACCCCTGCCCCCCGGCGCACTGCTCGCCGAGGAGCGGCGCTTGTTCTACGTCGCAGCGACGCGCGCCCGTGAGCGGCTGGTCGTCACCGCCGTGAAAGCCCCGGCTGAGGACGGGGACCAGCCATCGCGGTTCCTCGCCGAGCTCGGCATCGAACCGCGCGACATCACGGGCCGCCCGCGGCGTCCCCTCGCCGTGGCTCCGCTGGTCGCCGAGCTGCGCGCCACCACCGTCGACCCGGACGCGTCCGATGAGCTGCGCGACGCCGCCGCCCGCCGTCTCGCGCGGCTCGCGGCGCTCACCGACGACGAGGGCCAGCCGCTCGTACCCGCCGCGCATCCGTACCGCTGGTGGGGGCTGAACGAACCGACGCACAGCGGTGCCCCGCTGCGTGACCGGGACGGTCCCGTGGCCCTGTCCCCGAGCTCTCTCGAGAAGCTGACCAGCACCTGCGCGCTCCAGTGGTTCCTCGGGCGGGAGGTCCGGGCCGACGCCCCCGCGAGCGCCGCACAGGGCTTCGGCAATGTCGTCCACGTGCTCGCAGACGATGTCGCGTCGGGCCGCACGCCGGCCGACCTCGCCGTCCTCGTGGAACGCCTCGACGCGGTCTGGGACGCACTCGCCTTCGACGCCCCGTGGAAGTCCGCGCAGGAGAAGGAACAGGCGCGCGCCGCCCTGGAACGCTTTCTGCGCTGGCATGTCATGGACCGTGGTGGGCGCAGCCCCGCCGCCACCGAGCACGCCTTCGACGTCACTCTGGAGGCGGGGGAGTACGAGGTGCGGATCCGCGGCTCGATGGACCGCGTCGAACAGGACGAGCACGGCCGGGCCTACGTGGTCGACTTCAAGACCGGCAAGCAGGCACCCACCAGGGACGAGGTGGCCCACCACCCCCAGCTCGCGGTCTACCAGCTCGCGGTACGCGAAGGCGCGGTGGACGAGGTCTTCGACGGGCGCAGGCCCGAGCCCGGCGGCGCCGAACTCGTGCAGCTGCGCCAGCCCGCCCTCAAGAAGGAGGGCGGTGACGCCCTGCCGAAGATCCAGGCTCAGGAGGCGCTGTCCGGGGCATGGGTGGGCGAGCTGCTCGCCACCGCCGCGGGCAGGGTTCTGGACGAACGCTTCACGCCCACCACCGGCCCGCACTGCGGTCAGTGCGCGTTCCGGGCCTCGTGCAGTGCCCAGCCCGAGGGCCGGCACATCGTGGAGTGAGCCGACGGCACCACCGATGCCCGATGCCCGATGCCCGATGCCCGATGCCCGATGCCCGATGCCCGATACCGGGCATCGGCGGTCGATGTCAGTGGCGGCCGTTAGCCTCTCTCGGGTGTCCGCGCGTATCACCGATCCCGAGCAGCTCAAGGAGCTCCTGGGTGTCCCGTTCACCCCGGAGCAGATGGCCTGCGTCACGGCGCCGCCCGCCCCGCAGGTCATCGTGGCCGGTGCCGGTTCGGGCAAGACGACGGTGATGGCGGCCCGCGTGGTCTGGCTGGTGGGCACGGGACAGGTCGCACCCGAGCAGGTGCTCGGTCTGACGTTCACCAACAAGGCCGCCGGCGAGCTCGCCGAGCGGGTCCGCACGGCGCTGGTACGGGCGGGGGTGACCGACGGTGAGGCGATCCAGTGGGCCGTTCCCGAGGAGTTCGCCAGCCCCGGATCCGTGACCGGAGCCCATCCGTCCGGCGAGCCCCGTATCTCCACCTACCACGCCTTCGCCGGGCAACTGCTCACTGACCACGGGCTGCGGATCGGTCTGGAGCCGACCTCCCGGCTCCTCGCGGACGCCACCCGTTTCCAGCTCGCCGCGCGTGTGCTGAGGGAGGCCCCCGGGCCGTACCCGGCGCTGACCAAGTCCTTTCCCTCCCTGGTCAGCGATCTGCTCGCGCTCGACGCCGAGCTGTCCGAGCACCTCGTACCTCCCGATCGCCTGCTGGCATACGATTCCGCGCTGCTGCGGGACCTGGAGTCCGCCAGGCTGACCAACGCCGAACTGCGCAAGATCCCCGAGGCCGCGGCCGCCCGTCGTGAGCTGCTCGAGCTGGTCGTTCGCTACCGCGCGGCGAAGCAGGCCCGCGACCTGCTCGACTTCGCTGATCAGATAGCCCTCTCCGCCGAGCTGGCACGCACCCGCCCCGAGGTGGGCCGGATCCTGCGGGACGAGTTCCGGGTGGTCCTGCTCGACGAGTACCAGGACACGTCCGTGGCCCAGCGGCTGCTGCTCTCGGGCCTGTTCGGTACGGGTACCGGCCACGCGGTCACGGCGGTAGGCGACCCCTGCCAGGCGATCTACGGCTGGCGCGGTGCCTCCGTGGCCAATCTGGACGACTTTCCCGAGCACTTCCCGTTCGCGGACGGCCGCCCCGCCGCGCGGTACTCCCTCAGTGAGAACCGCCGCAGCGGCGGCCGTCTGCTCAGCCTGGCCAACGGCCTCGCCGAGCCGCTGCGGGCCATGCACGAAGGGGTCGAGGCACTGCGCCCCGCGACCGGCGCCGAACGCGACGGGTCCGTGCGCATCGCCCTGCTGCCCGGCCACGCGGAGGAGATCCAGTGGCTCGCCGACTCGATCGCCCATCTGGTCCGCACGGGCAAGGAGCCTGGGGAGATCGCGGTGCTGTGCCGCACGGCAGGGGACTTCGCCGCGATTCAGGGCGCCCTCGTCGCACGGGACGTCCCGGTGGAGGTCGTCGGCCTCTCGGGACTGCTGCATCTGCCTGAGGTCGCCGACCTCGTCGCCGTCTGCGAAGTGCTCCAGGACCCGGGGGCGAACGCCTCGCTGGTCCGGATCCTGACCGGCCCCCGCTGGCGCATCGGGCTCCGTGACCTCGCCCTGCTCGGCCGCCGCGCCCGTATCCTCGTCCACCGCGCCCGCGCTGACGACGGCTCCGCCGACGTGGACCAGCGGCTCGCCGAGGCCGTCGAAGGCACCGACCCCGCCGAAGTGGTATCGCTCGCGGACGCACTCGACACCTTCCTGGAGTCCGGCGAGCCCGACGACGGGCTGCCGTTCTCAGGTGAGGCCCGGGTTCGCTTCGCCCACCTCGCCCAGGAACTGCGGGAGCTGAGGCGTTCTCTCGCCGACCCGCTGATGGAAGTGCTGCACCGTGTCCTCGCCACCACCGGTCTGGAGGTCGAGCTCTCCGCGTCCCCGCACGCCCTCGCGGCCCGCCGGCGCGAGACCCTCTCCAACTTCCTCGACACAGCCGCCTCCTTCGCCTCGCTGGACGGCGAGGCGAGCCTGCTCGCCTTCCTGAGCTTCCTGCGCACCGCGGAGCAGTACGAGAAGGGCCTGGACAACGCACTGCCAGGCGGCGAGAACACGGTGAAGGTCCTCACCGCCCACAAGGCCAAGGGACTGGAGTGGGATGTGGTCGCCGTGCCGGGGCTCGTCGCCGACCAGTTCCCGAGCACCCGCTCCCGTGAGTCCTGGACCGCCCAGGCGAAGGTCCTGCCGCATGCGCTGCGGGGGGATGCCGACACCCTTCCGGACATGGCGTCGTGGGACGCCGGCGGCCTCAAGGCCTTCAAGGCGGACATGAAGGACCACCAGCACATCGAGGAGCTGCGCCTCGGCTATGTGACCTTCACCCGCCCCCGCTCCCTGCTGCTCGGCTCCGCCCACTGGTGGGGCCCGACCCAGAAGCGGCGCCGTGGCCCGTCCGCGTTTCTGCACGCGCTGTACGACCACTGCGCGGCCGGCTACGGAGAGATCGAGGTCTGGACGGAAGAGCCGGACGAGGACGCGGAGAACCCGGCCCTGCACCGGGAGGCCGGGGAGACCGATCAGCAGGCCTGGCCGCTTCCCCTGGATCCCGAGGCGATGCGCCGCCGCCGCCGGGCAGCCGACACGGTGCTGAGCCATCTGTCGGCGATGTCGGTGACGGCAGACGGGGCTGCGGCTTCCGACGAGGGTCCTTCCGGTCATGGCCTTCACGAGGACCACCAGGACCACCAGGACCACCAGGATCAGGAGGTCTTCTGGCCTGAGGAACCCGTGGAGCCCGACGACGAGCCGTGGCCGCAGGACTGCGCCGACACACACGACTACGCGAGCGACGACGCGGACACGGAAACGGGAGAGGACCCCGACCCGGCGCGGTGGGCCGGGGACGACCACGACTCCGGGGACCACGCGCACGCCCGGCTCCCCGGCCAGCGCAGCCCCGGGGCCCCGGCCCCTGAGTCCCTCACCCCCGAGGACGCCCGCACCATCGCTTCCTGGGACCGCGACCTCGAGGCGCTCACCGGCGAACTCCGCCGCGCCCGTGCCACGGTGCGAGAGGTCCCCGTCCCCCCATCCCTCTCGGCATCCCAGCTTCTGCACCTCGCCGCCGATCCTGACGGCTTCGCCCAGGAACTCGCCCGTCCCATGCCGCGCCGGCCCCAGCGGGCGGCCCGCAGGGGCACCCGCTTCCACGCCTGGGTCCAGTCGCGGTTCGAGGAGCTGCCACTCCCCATGCTCGGGCCCGATGAGCTTCCTGGCCGCGACCCGGACGACCCGGACGGGGCGGAGATCGCCGATGAACGGGACCTCGCCATGCTCAAGGAGGCCTTCGGGCGCACCTCCTACGCCCGCCGCACCCCGTACCGAGTGGAGGTACCGGTGCAGCTCACCCTTGCGGGACGGATCGTCAGGGGACGCATCGACGCCGTCTACCGCGACGCCGCCACCGGGGCGTTCGAGATCGTGGACTGGAAGACCGGCCGGGAGTACGACGCGGACCCGCTGCAGCTCGCCGTGTACCGGCTCGCCTGGGCGGAGCAGCACGGTCTCGCACCGGATTCCGTGGCCGCGTCCTTCGTCTATGTCCGCACCGGTGAGGTCGTACGCCCCGGTGCCCTGCCCGACCGCAGTGGACTCGAACAGCTGCTCGCGGACCGGTCGGCAGCGGAGGAGCCGGCGCACGACCGCGCAGACGAGCCCGCCCCGGGCGCCGGATAGGCTCAGGGGCATGAGCGAGACCCAGGACAATGTCGTCCGCACCCACATACATCGGCACCGCGAGGCCTTCCTCGACGACCTCGCCGAGTGGCTGCGCATCCCCTCGGTCTCGGCGCAGCCCGAGCACGACGGGGACGTGCGGCGCAGTGCCGAGTGGCTCGCCGCCAAGCTCAAGGAGACCGGCTTTCCGGCCGCCGAGGTGTGGGAGGTACCGCTGGCCATGCCGGAGGCCGCCCCCGGCGCCCCCGCCGTGTTCGCCGAGTGGCCGTCCGATGATCCGGATGCGCCGACGGTGCTGGTCTACGGCCACCATGACGTGCAGCCGGCGGCCCGCGAGGACGGCTGGCACACCGATCCGTTCGAGCCGGTCGTCAAGGACGGCCGGATGTACGCACGCGGCGCGGCCGACGACAAGGGCCAGGTCTTCTTCCACACCCTGGGTGTGCGCGCCCATCTCGCCGCCACGGGCCGCACTGCCCCGGCCGTCCATCTGAAACTGCTCGTCGAAGGCGAGGAGGAGTCGGGCTCCCCGCACTTCCGCGCCCTCGTGGAGCGGCACCTGGACCGTCTTGCCGCGGATGTGGTGATCGTCTCCGACACCGGGATGTGGTCGGACACCACCCCCACGGTGTGCACCGGGATGCGCGGTCTCGCCGACTGTGAGATCGAGCTGCACGGCCCCGGGCAGGACATCCACTCCGGCTCCTTCGGCGGTGCGGTGCCCAACCCGGCCACGGTCGCCGCCCGGCTGGTCGCGGCGCTCCACGACGAGCACGAGCGGGTGGCCGTTCCCGGCTTCTACGACGGCATCGCGGAGCTCACCGACGCCGAGCGCGAGCTGTTCGCCGAGCTGCCGTTCGACGAGGAGGAGTGGCTGCGGACGGCCAAGTCCCGCGCGACGCTCGGTGAGGCCGGCTACTCCACCCTGGAGCGCGTCTGGGCCAGGCCGACCGCCGAGGTCAACGGCATCGGAGGCGGCTACCAGGGTCCCGGTGGAAAGACGATCATCCCGTCGTCCGCCATGTTGAAGCTGTCCTTCCGGCTTGTCGCGGGCCAGGATCCGGACCGCGTGGAGGAGGCGGTGCGGGACTGGGTCGCCTCGCGGATCCCGGCCGGCATCCGCCACGAGATCACCTTCGGCGCCTCGACCCGCCCCTGCCTGACCCCGCTGGACCACCCCGCCCTCCAGGCGGTCGTCCGCTCCATGAGCCGGGCCTTCGAAGGCGAGAAGATCCGCTTCACACGTGAGGGAGGCTCGGGCCCGGCGGCCGATCTCCAGGACGTGCTCGGTGCGCCCGTCCTCTTTCTGGGCATCTCCGTGCCGTCCGACGGATGGCACGCGCCCAACGAGAAGGTCGAGCTCGATCTGCTGCTCAAAGGCGTGGAGGCCAGCGCCTACCTGTGGGGAGAGCTGGCCACCGCCCGCGCCGCCCGCCGCTGAACGTCAGTACACCGAACGACCCGAACGACCAGGGGGAGTGGAACGTACCCGTGAGCACCTTCCATCACGTTGTCGGCGGCCGGCCGATCGGGCTGACCGCGCCGAGCGGTATCGACCGCGCCGCCCATCACCGCCTGGACGAGGCCTGGCTGGCGGCGGCGTGGAGCCATCCCTCCACCCGGGTCTTCGTGGTCTCCGGCGGCCAGGTACTCGTCGACGACAGACCCGACGGCGGCACCGAGCTGGTGATGACCCCGGCCTTCGAAGCCCCCGTCACCGAGACCCACCGGTACTTCCTCGGCACCGACCAGGACGGAGTCAGCTACTTCGCCCTCCAGAAGGACGCCCTGCCCGGACGTATCGACCAGTCGGCGCGCCCCGCGGGACTGCGTGAGGCCGGACTTCTGCTCTCACCGCGCGACGCGGGCCTGATGGTGCACGCCGTCGCGCTGGAGAACTGGCAGCGCCTGCACCGTTTCTGCTCGCGCTGCGGGGAGCGCACGATCATCGCGGCAGCGGGGCATGTCCGCCGTTGCCCGGCCTGTGGTGCCGAGCACTACCCGCGCACCGACCCGGCCGTGATCATGCTGGTCACGGACGAGGAGGACCGTGCCCTGCTGGGGCGCCAGGTGCACTGGCCGGAGGGACGCTTCTCGACCCTGGCCGGGTTCGTCGAGCCGGGCGAGTCGATCGAGCAGGCGGTGGCGCGCGAGGTCCACGAGGAGGCCGGCGTCACGATCGGCGAGGTCGAGTACGTCGCCAGCCAGCCCTGGCCCTTCCCGTCGAGCCTGATGCTGGGCTTCATGGCCCGCGCCACCTCGTCGGAGATCAGGGTCGACGGCGAGGAAATCCATGAGGCCCGCTGGTTCTCCCGGGAGGAGCTGTGTGCCGCCTTCGAGTCGGGGGAGGTGCTGCCTCCGTACGGCATCTCGATCGCGTCCCACCTGGTCGAGATGTGGTACGGCAAGCCCCTGCCGAAGCCCGGAGCGGCCGGCTGAGGGGCACCGCACAGGGCACCCGGCGCACAAGAACGCCCCTCCGATCGCGATGTGCCGGAGGGGCGTGGTGCGCGGGCGCAGCCGCAGGACCGGCTCAGCTCGCGAGAGCCTGCTTGACCTGGGCCAGACTCGGGTTCGTCATGACGACGTTCTCCCCACCGCTCGGCGGGACCACAAGGACGGTGGGGACGGTCTGGTTGCCGCCGTTCGCCTTCTCCACGAACGCCGCCGACTCCGGGTCCTCCTCGATGTTGACCTCTACGTACGAGATGCCTTCCCGGTCGAGCTGGCTCTTCAGCCGACGGCAGTACCCGCACCAGGTCGTGCTGTACATCGTCAGAGATCCCTGCATGTCTTCTCCCGCTGCTCCAGGTCGTGGGCTGTCCGGCTACTCGAACGTACGGCATGCCGCCGCCATTCCCCGTCGCGTCCGTCACACGCCTCACACCCGATTCGTACGACCGGTCGGCTCCGCCTGTGGACAACGGTCCCGGTGATCTTCCCGGACCTGGCAGCATGGCGGCGTGACAGCAGCAACGCACTCCACACTCTTCCCTCAGGTCCCCGAGTCGGCGGACGCGGTGCTCGACGGGCTCGACCCCGAGCAGCGCGAGGTCGCGACCGCTCTGGCTGGTCCGGTGTGCGTGCTGGCCGGCGCCGGCACGGGCAAGACGCGGGCGATCACCCATCGCATCGCCTATGGGGTGCGGGCGGGGATACTCCAGCCGTCGAGTGTGCTGGCGGTCACCTTCACCAACCGCGCCGCGGGGGAGATGCGGGGCCGGCTGCGTCAGCTGGGGGCAGGGGGAGTGCAAGCCCGCACCTTCCACTCGGCCGCCCTGCGCCAGCTCCAGTACTTCTGGCCGAAAGTCGTCGGTGGGGAGCTGCCCCGGCTGCTCGAGCGCAAGGTCCAGCTCGTCGCCGAAGCGGCGGCGCGCTGCCGGATCAGGCTGGACCGCAATGAGCTCCGGGATGTGACCAGCGAGATCGAGTGGGCCAAGGTCACCCAGACGGTGCCCGCCGACTATCCGGCGGCCGTCGCCAAGTCGCTCAGGGACGCCCCTCGCGACCCGGCCGAGGTCGGCCAGATCTATGCGATGTACGAGCAGCTGAAGCGGGACCGCTCCGCCATCGACTTCGAGGACGTTCTGCTGCTGACGGTCGGGATTCTCCAGGACCGCCATGACATCGCCGACCAGGTCCGCCGCCAGTACCAGCACTTCGTGGTGGACGAGTACCAGGACGTGTCGCCGCTCCAGCAGCGGCTGCTGGACCTGTGGCTGGGCGACCGGGACAGCCTCTGTGTCGTCGGCGATGCCAGCCAGACGATCTACTCCTTCACCGGAGCCACCCCGGACCACCTGCTGAACTTCCGGACCCGCCACCCGCATGCCACGGTGGTCAAGCTGGTCCGCGACTACCGCTCGACCCCTCAGGTGGTGCACCTGGCCAACGGTCTGTTGCGGCAGGCCAGCGGACGTGCCGCCGAGCACCGCCTCGAGCTCGTCTCGCAGCGTGATCCGGGCCCCGAGCCCGCGTACGCCGAGTACGGGGACGAGCCCGCGGAGGCCGAGGGCACCGCCCGCCGGATCCGTGAACTGATCGCCACGGGAGTCCCCGCAGGTGAGATCGCCGTGCTGTTCCGGGTCAACGCCCAGTCAGAGGTCTATGAGCAGGCCCTCTCCGACGCCGGGGTGCCCTACCAGCTGCGGGGCGCCGAGCGGTTCTTCGAGCGGGCCGAGGTCAGGGAGGCCGGGGTCGCCCTGCGCGGGGCCGCCAGGGCAGGGGGGAACGATTCCCTGCTGGACGACGCCGAGGGCCTGGTCTCCCAGGTGCGGGCGGTGCTGTCCACCAAGGGCTGGACCACCGAGCCCCCGGCCGGCTCCGGCGCCGTTCGCGACCGCTGGGAGTCCCTGGCCGCGCTGGTCCGGCTGGCCGAGGACTTCGCCCGGGCGAAGCCGGAGGCGACCCTGTCCGATCTGGTCGCGGAGCTCGATGAGCGGGCCGCCGCCCAGCATGCCCCGACCGTGCAGGGCGTCACCCTGGCCTCGCTCCACTCGGCCAAGGGCCTGGAGTGGGACGCCGTGTTCCTGGTCGGTCTGACCGAGGGCATGATGCCCATCACCTACGCCAAGACCGACGAGCAGATCGAGGAAGAGCGCCGGCTGCTCTATGTGGGTGTCACCCGCGCACGGCTCCATCTGTCGCTCTCCTGGGCGCTGTCCCGGTCGCCCGGTGGCCGGGCCTCACGCCGTCCCACCCGCTTCCTCGCCGGGCTGCGCCCCGGCTCGTCGGCGCCCGGTGGCGGCGGCGCGGGCGGTGCGGGGGGCGTCGAGCGGGGCGGCGGCTCCGCCGCCCGGCGCAGGCGGCGCGGTCCGGCGCTGTGCCGGGTCTGCGGCAAGACGCTGACCGACGCCGGTGAGATGAAACTGATGCGCTGTGAGGAGTGTCCGTCTGACATGGACGAGGCGCTGTACGAGCGGCTGCGGGAGTGGCGCTCCGGGCAGGCCAGGGAGCTCGGCCAGCCCGCGTACTGCGTCTTCACGGACAAGACCCTGATGGCGATCGCCGAGGCGGTCCCCGGCAGCGAGGGCGAGCTGGCCGCGATCTCCGGTGTGGGCGGCCGGAAGCTGGAGCGTTTCGGAGCCGATGTCCTGACCCTCTGTGCAGGTCAGGAAGTTGAGGACGAGGGTGAAGAGGACTGATACAAACTCGTCGAGAAAATAGTTTGCGCCCGCCCTGGTCGTCCCCATAGGTTCTTAACCACGAGAGCAGCGCTTCTCTGAAGCCCTGTCCTCGTGCTGTACTTAGCTGTACTTATCCCATATACGCGCGATCGGCCCCGGCCGGTCCCAGAGACGCCGAGAGGAGGCGATTCCAGTGATCAGCATCAACGCCAGCTCCATCCGCACCACCGCCAAAATGACCGATCGCTCGGTCGTCTCCGTCTGCCCGCTCGGCCTCTCCGGCTCGGCGTTCATTGGCACCGGTCTGTCCGGCTTCGCAGCCGAACTTCCGGCCTCCCTGCGCGCGGCTCTGCCCGTCCGGGAGCGCAATGAGCGACCGACCAAGGCACTGGCAGCAGGAGTAGCAAAGACAGAGGTCAAGACCTATGCCTTTGCGGCCGCCAGTGCCGGAATGAAGCAGACGAAGCAGCACCACACGATGTGGGCCTTCCGTGGGCTCGAACCCTGGAGTGATCCAGCCTGATCCAGGATCAGGCCGGCGCCTTCAGGGCCGCGGAACCCCACCAGGGATCCGCGGCCCTTCTGTTTTCCCCGATGAGGAAACAGAGCGAAGGAGCCTCGGGACCAGCAAGACCCGGTACCAGCCGAAGCCCGGTCCACAGACCGGAACGAACAGACGAGGAAAACACCACCGTGCAACTCGAAGCGCACGCCCCGTCCGTACCGCCTTCCGAAACGATCCCCCCGCCCGGCCTCACGGAGGACCCCACCTTGACCCCCCTCACCGCGCTGACCGCGCTCGATGACGCCATCGAGAACCTCGGCGTACCCGTCCCCTGCCGTTCCTACGACCCGGAAGTCTTCTTCGCCGAGTCGCCGGCCGATGTCGAGTACGCCAAGTCGCTGTGCCGGACCTGCCCGCTTGTGGCGGCCTGCCTCGCAGGCGCCAAGGAGCGGCGTGAGCCGTGGGGCGTCTGGGGCGGCGAGCTCTTCGTCCAGGGCGTGGTCGTGGCCCGCAAGCGGCCCCGTGGCCGTCCGCGCAAGAACCCGGTTGCCGCATGAACACCGCCGGCACCATCGACCGTCCCCTCACGCACGATCCCCAGAAGCAGGCCCCGATGACCTCTTCCACCAGCGAGCCGTCCGGCTCCGTGACCCCAGTCTTCAGCTCCACCGGCGCGAACGTCTCGCGCCAGAACAGGACCCGTGAGATGCAACTCATCCCAGAAGCCCTGGCTCGTGCGCATATGCACGACCGCCTGCGGGAAGCCGAAGCGGAACGTCAGGCCCTGCGCCTGATCGCCGCCCGGCGGATGCAGCGCCGTGCCGAGCGCGTGTCACTGCGCGCCCGCCGCGCGCTGGCCATGGCCGTCATGCACTGACCCAGGGCCTCGTAGCCACCCGAGCATGAGCTTCCCCGCGGGGGCCGGTCCGACAGGGCCGGCCCCCGCGGTGCGTTGCACCCTCCGGTGCGTTGTCCCCGCCGTCCGGGCCGTCCGGGGTTATCGTCACGTGGTGGACCAGCACACTCATCACCCAGTCCAGCCGGGTGCCGAGAACGTCGTGTGTTCCCGGTGCGGCAAGGTCGCCGAGGGCACCCCGCCGACCTGGATCTGCTCCGTGGAGAACGGCCGTCGCCGCTACTTCTGCGAGGACTGCGCCCGGGCCAATATCAGAGCCATCGAGGGGCGGCTCGACTCATCGTGGTGGTGACGATGGTCGGTGCCGTCCCTGCCTGTCTCAGGCTCCCGCGACCAGCTCATCCCCGTCGGTCACCGTACTCAGCTCGCCGGCCCTGCCTCTGTCCTCGTCCTCGTCCTCGTGCCCGGCCATCAGCGCGTCATCCGGCAGGAAACCAGGCAGCCACTCCTCCAGTTCGTCTCGCAGCCGCACGGTCGCGTTCAGCTGGCACAGCACTCCGATGGTGCTCAGCGTCACCCGGTGGATCAGGAGATACGCGGGCGGGAGATTGAGCTGCTTGCCCAACTGGTGTGCGGGGGAACGTGGATCGGAGATCCGGGCCGCCTGGCTGCGCATCCAGGCGCGGGTGAAGGTGAACGTGTCGGACTCGGCCGGCTCGATGATCGGCAGCAGATACTCGAGGACGGCGTCGGGGTCCAGATCGATTGACTCCTTGACGAAGCCTTCCTCGCAGAGCAACTCGTAGACGGCGTCGGCCTCACCGTCGAGGGTCATCCGCAGCGACTCGCCTATGGTGGCGGGCAGCCCGCCCGGAAGCCGGTCGACCGTACCGAAGTCCAGCACTCCCAGTCGCCATGCGCCCGAGCCCTCGTCGTCATCGTCCCTATCATCCGCCGGGAGCAGCCGGAAGTTCCCCGGATGTGGATCCGCGTGCAGCAGCCCCGTGCGAGCCGGACCCGAGAACAGGAAGCGGGCAAGCAACTGGCCGGCACGGTCGCGTTGCTCCTGGGCGCCGTCGCTGATCACCTGGGCAAGCGGTATGCCACCGATCCATTCGGTGACCAGGACCTGGTCACCCTGGTGGACCACATCCGGGACCACCACATCCGGATCGCCGCTGAACTCCGCCGCGTGCTTCCGCTGTGCCCGGGCCTCCAGCCCGTAGTCCAGCTCCTCCGAGATCCGGTCCCGAAGCTCGGTGATCAGCGGCTTGATGTCCATCCCCGGAACCAGCGGACCCAGCAGTCGGGCGAACCTGCTCAGCTGGGTCAGATCCGAGAGCAGCGCCTCACCGGCCCCCGGGTACTGCACCTTCACCGCGACTTCGCGCCCGTCATGCCAGACGGCGCGATGGACCTGGCCGATCGATGCCGCGGCGGCCGGGCTCTCGTCGAACTCCCGGAACAGATCTCGCCAGTCCTCGCCGAGACGCTCTGCCAGCACCTGGTGGACCGTGCGTGCCGGCATAGGGGGAGCGGCGTCCTGGAGTTTGGTCAAGGCGGCCCGATAGGGGCCCGCGACCTCCTCGGGCAGCGCGGACTCGAAGACGGACAGCGCCTGCCCGACCTTCATGGCGCCGCCCTTGAGCTCGCCCAGCACCTTGAACAACTGCTCCGCCGTGCGCTGTTGCAGCTCTCTGGCCACGATCTCCGCGGACTTGCCGCCGAGCCGCTTGCCCAGCCCCCATGTCGCGCGACCGGCGATGCCCAGGGGCAGAGCGGCCAACTTGGCGGTGCGGGTGACCGCCTTCCGGGGAAGATCAGACATTGCGCCCCTCCAGATCCCAGACTGCCGTGCCGCGTGCGGTGGTTACCCGGTCATTGTGTCGTGCGGTTCCCCGGCCCCCGGCGCGCGCTCCCCCACAGTGTGCCCAACCGCGCCGCACGAGCAGTCCGGATGGCCTCTGAACCACTCCGACCGCCACTCCAAGAGAGGCAGCGACACCTCCCAGCGAGCACCGGTGCTCGCTGGGAGATCTCCGTCGAGGAACGCCAGCGCATGTGCCGTGGCGAGCCCAGCCACCGCGGTGGCGAGCGCGAGATCGCAAGGTCCGGCCAGAGACGCGTCACGTCCCGAACGCCACTGCGCAAGCATCCGCGGCCACGCGGGATCACGGTCGGTCCTCGCCCCCTGCATGCATCCCGCGCAGGCGCTGCCACCCGGTAGCACCAGTGGTCCCACGACCCCAGTGGCCTCCAGCACCCCCGCGTAGAGATGCGGGGTGCCGGTGCCGAGCCACTGTTCGGCGACGGCGGGATCCGGGGCGTACACAGCGAGACCGTCCCGCGGCGCGACGACCACCAAGGAGAGAGGTGGCTCGTCCCGTGGCTGGTCGGCGGGTGGCGGACGATGCACCCCGCGCGGCAGCCTCACCGGGGCGCACTGCCGCACCAGTCGGCCCGCCGCGGCGTCCCGGCGCTCACCGACCGCATCGGCTGCCAGCCCGGCGGGTGTCACATCCCAGGGCGCCGTGTGTCCCGAGTCCAGGACATCCACCCGGCCCACACCGGAGGCGGACAGCACGGCAGCGATCGCCGCCCCGACCCGTCCGGCGCCGCGCACCTGGACACGCGTGGCGCCCCGGGCGGCCAACCGGGCCATCGCCGCACCCGGTTCCGGATGGACGACGGAGAGCGAGGCGAGATCGGGGCGCAGCCGCTCCAGCGCGGCACCTGCCCGCTCGCGCAAGGCGTCGGCCTCCGGTCCGCCCCCTGTCGTGTCATCGACCAGACCCGCTGTGGCCAACCGTGCCAGAAGGGCGTCCACCTGACTCTCGGGAAGCCCCATCGCCTTGGCCTCGTCCCGCAGCCTGGGCAGCCCGCGCGTGCCGTCGAGCAGCGAGATCAGACTCCCGGTCGCCGTGTCCACCGGTCCGACGATCACCGCATGTGCGGACGTGGCACCGAACTGCACATACCGCAGATCCCGCCAGGCGCGCCGAAGTCCCCGCTTCACCATCGGATGCACAACTCCCCCGTCCTCTCCGGCAAACGGACCGCAATGTAGGACCGCGTCCATCCGCCGTCCACCCGCCCGGCTTTCCGGACGAGTCCTTCGGGCATCAGAATGCAGGTGCCCGGCGGCGGGTGCGGAAAGTTATCCACAGGCAGTGCGTATTAATCGTTCAAATCGTGCGCGCCATCGAAGCCCGCCGAATGGATCAAGGTCCATGCGACCCGCGGGCGGGACTTACCGGACGCGCAGCGGGTAACGTCGGGGCGTGTCCGCCGACCCACCGCACAGCGCCGAAAGCCGGCAGCGCAGTGTGCCCCGATATGCGTCCCGGTCCACCGTGACGAGCGCTGTCGAGGTCCGCAGGAGCGCCCGGCGCAGGAGAACGGTCTCCGCCTACCGCGAAGGCGACCGGACGATCGTGCTCATCCCCGCCCGGATGTCGGAGGCGGAGGAGCAGCGCTGGGTGACGGTCATGCTCGACAAGCTCGCCGCCCAGGAAAGCAAGCGGACCCTCGGCGACGCGGAGCTCGTGGAGCGGGCCCGGCGGCTGTCCGCACAGTACTTCGGCGGGCGGGCCGGACCCGCGTCCGTCCGCTGGGTGACCAACCAGAACACCCGCTGGGGCTCCTGCACTCCCGCGGAAGGCAGCATCCGGCTGTCCCACCGGCTCCAGGGCATGCCCGAGTACGTCGTCGACTACGTACTCGTCCATGAGCTGGCGCACCTGCTCGTGCCTGGCCACGGACCTCGTTTCTGGAAGCTCCTCGAGGCCTATCCGCGTACCGAGCGGGCCCGCGGCTACCTCGAGGGCGTAGCGGCTGCGGGCCGGCTTCCGAGCTCGCCCGCCGATCCCGATGACCCGGTCGAACCGGACGGTCAACTCACTGACGGCTGACAACTGACGACTGACCGTCGACCGCTGTTGTCTGGCGCCGGATCACCAGCAGGGTTCCATGCGCGAGCCTCACCGATCCTGTACCGAATGTGTCCCGGCTCGGCTCAATGTCGTCCGTACCGGTTAGCCTGGCGCGGCATAGACACAAGTCGTCGGGATGGGGGACGGTCGTTACGCATGGCAAGGGAATTCCAACGGGGCCACAAGGCCAAGATCAGTGATCTGACTCCGGGGACGGATCTGTACGTGGGAGTGCAGATCGCGGCGCCCGGACTGACCTTCGACATCAGCTGCTTCGGTCTCGATGCCCATGAGCAGCTCTCGGACGACCGGTATTTCATCTTCTTCAACCAGCCCAAGTCGCCCGAGGAGTCCATTCAGCTGCTCGGCGCGCAAGCCGGTGACACCGAGTCGTTCCGGGTCACGCTGGACCGTATTCCGGCGAACATCCACAAGCTGTCGTTCACCGCGACGGTCGACGGTGCCGGGCAGATGTCGCAGATCGGCCCTGGACACATCCGGATCGTGGCGGGCGGCGAGGAGGTCGTCAGATACGCCTTCACGGGCTCGGAGTTCTCCTCCGAACGCGCTCTGATGCTCGGTGACTTCTACCTGAAGGACGTCTGGCGGTTCGCCGCCGTGGGCCAGGGTTTCGACGGTGGACTGGACGCGCTGCTGAAGAACTTCGGCGGCGAGGTGGCCGAGGAGGAGGCCGCCGCGCAGCAGCCGCAGCAGGCGCCCGGCTTCGCCCCGCCCGCGCAGACTGCCCCGCCCGCGCAGGCGCCGTCCTTCGGCGTTCCCGCAGCGCCGCAGGCCCCTGTGGCCCCGCAGCCCGCGCCCGTGTTCGGCGCGCCCCAGACGCAGGCCACGGCCCCCGCGCCTGCCCAGCCGCAGATCCACTCGGCACCTACGATCGCCGCACCCATGACCCCGCCGACGGGCACGGTCCCCCCTCAGGTCCAGCCGCCTCCGTACGGCCAGCAGCCTCAGCACCAGCCGCCGCAGCCGCCGTTCGGCCAGCAGCCCGCCCCGTTCGGCCAGCCCGGCGTGCCTCAGGGTGCCCCGCAAGGCGCACCCCAGGGTGGTGCGGGTCTCCAGGCGGCCCTCCAGCCCTACAAGGAACTGCCCACAGGCCAGCGCTGGACCCCGCAGAACCAGCAGCTCATGCGGGTCGACCTGGCGATGGGCGGCGCACCCGTGCTCGCCCGGCAGGGCAGCATGGTGATGTACCAGGGCAAGATCGACTTCAGCTACAAGGGCGCCGGATTCGCCGGGCGGATCGTCGGCAACGCGACCGGCCAGGAGATGCAGCTCATGCGCTGCACCGGCCGGGGCCAGGTCTTCTTCGCCGAGGAGGGTGCGCATCTGCACCCGATCGAGCTGCAGGGCGACGGAATCTGCGTCTCCGCCGAGAACGTCCTCGCCTTCGACGAGTCGCTCCAGCACGAGGTGCGCCGTATCGAGGGCCACGGCATCCCGGGCGGGGCCTTGTTCACCATGATGTTCCAGGGCACCGGCACGGTCGTCGTGAAGACCCGCGGCATCCCGGTGGTACTCCCGGTCACCCCGACCACCTTCGCCGACTCCAATGCCGTCGTGGCCTGGTCGGCAGCCTCCCAGGTGATCCTGTCCAGCCAGGTCAGGCTGCGCCGCAACGCCTACCCGGGCCACAGCGGAGAGACCGTGAACCTCCAGTTCCGGGGCGCACCCGGCAACTTCATCGTCGTCCAGCCCTACGAGGTCTGAGGGAGCGCGGAGAATGAACCAGCAACTCGCGGGCTACGCCCCGACCCCCGTGGTGGCCAGGATGGAGAACCACGGCCGCACGATGCTCAAGGTCGCCATGGCCTCGGGCCAGGACCTGTTCGCCCGCGCCGGCTCGATGGTCGCGTACGAGGGCTTCATCCAGTACGAGCCCAACCCGCCCGCTGTCCGCCAGGTCGCCTCACAATGGGTGACCGGCGAGGGGGCGCCCATCATGAAGTGCTCCGGCGACGGACTGCTCTATCTGGCCGACTACGGCGCCGATGTCATCGTCATCAACCTCAACAACGACTCGCTCTCGGTCAACGGCACCAACCTTCTCGCCTTCGACGCACACCTTCAGTGGGGTGTCGAACGCGTCAAGGGCCTCGCCAAGTTCGCCGGGCAGGGCCTGTGGAACGTCACGGTGGCCGGCACCGGCTGGGTCGCCCTGACCTCGCGCGGCACGCCCATCGTGGTGGACTGCGGGCGCGGGGACGACGAGACCTACGTGGACCCGGACGCCCTCGTCGCCTGGTCGCCGAACCTGAAGGTGAAGGGCAAGCGCAGTTTCAAGGCCTCGTCCCTGATCGGCCGGGGCAGCGGCGAGGCGTATCAGATGGCCTTCTCGGGCCAGGGCATCGTCGTCGTACAGCCGAGTGAGGACAGCACCGACCGCCTGCGGGTCCGGGGCTGAGGGGGAGCGAGAACACACCATGCAGAGCCCGCTTTTCAGCTACGCCGAACAGCAGTCCCAGGAACGGTACGCCGTCCAGAACCCGCAGCTCCTGCGGGTGGCGCTCACCGGGCACGACGACGTCCTCGCCCGCAAGGGCGCCATGGTCGCCTACCAGGGGCTCATCGACTTCGACGGCGAGTACCAGTCCGGAGGGCAGCGGCGCGCCCGTGCCCGTACAGGCGAGGGCCTTGACCTGATGCGCTGTTCCGGCCAGGGCACGGTCTACTTCGCCAACCTCGCCCAGTACATCCATGTCGTGGACGTCGACCAGGAGGGCATGACCGTCGACAGCGCCTATGTGCTGGCGCTCGACTCCGGTCTGCACACCGAGGTCATCGCCGTGGACAGCCAGTACGGGATCTCCGGCTCCGGGAAGTACCAGCTCAACATCTCCGGGCGGGGCAAGGTCGCCCTCATGACCTCGGGGCAGCCGCTGATGATGCAGGTCACCCCGGACAAGTACGTCAACGCGGACGCGGACGCGATCGTCGCCTGGTCGTCGTCGCTGCGGGTCCAGATGCAGGCTCAGACCCATTCGACGGGTGTCTGGCGGCGCCGGGGCAACACGGGTGAGGGCTGGGAGCTCAGCTTCCTCGGCCAGGGTTTCGCCCTCGTGCAGCCAAGTGAGCTGCTGCCGCCGCAGAACGCCCAGATCGGGCAGGGAGTGCGCGCGCAGTACGGCATGGGCCAGCAGGGGTCCCACGCTCAGAACCAGGGCAACGTCTGGAGCTGAGCGGGCAGCCGGCGGGGCCTCGCGGAGGGGCGGGCAGCAGCCTTGGGAGGAGTCCCGGGGCCCGCTCGCCCCTTCCGGGCGGTGTCTACAGCCTGGCCCTGGTGTGCTCCAGCAGCCGTACGACCGACCCGTCGGCGACCCCCGCCACCACGTCGTACCCGAACCAGCGCAGATCCAGCGACTCGTCGCTGATCGCCGCTACGGCGTCCGGCCGCGCCACGGCCGCGTACTGCACGTCGAAGTGCCAGTGACAGGGCGCGGGAATCGGATGCCGGTCCAGCCGCACCGGGCCGCCGGACATCAGCTCAAGACCGGGAATACCCGACTCCTCGGTCGCCTCACGCAGTGCGGCTTCCTCAAGCGTGGCGTCGCCCGGCTCGCAGTGGCCCCCCATCTGGAGCCACATGCCCAGCTTCTTGTGCAGGGTCAGCAGCACCCGGCCACGGTGCGGGTCGACCACCAGCGCACTGGCCGTCAGGTGCCCCGCCCCGCATGCCTTCCACATCCCGTCCGGGTGTGCCGCCAGATGGTCGAGGTACTCCTGGCACAGGGACTCCTGACCGGTGCCCCGCTCGGCGCTGTCCCCGCTGTGCGCGTAGTCCTTCAGTACGCGTACGGCGTCGTCGTACAGGCTCACTTGTCGGTGTCGTCCTTACCGCTGTCGCTGTCGCTGTCGCTGTCGCCGTTGCCTTCGCCGCCTTCGCGGCGGCCCTGTGCGGCCTCGCCGAGCATCCTGTCCCACTCGGAGAAGTCGAGCTGCTCATGGTGGACGAAGCCGTCGGGGTCGTCGAGGTCGGAAGCCGTCGGCAGCATGTCCGGGTGCTCCCACAGACCATCGCGCCCGTCCAGGCCGCGTGCGTCGGTCAGCGACGCCCACAGCCGCGAGGCGTCCCGCAGCCGCCGCGGCCTCAGCTCGAGACCGATGAGCGTCGCGAAGGTCTGCTCGGCCGGACCGCCGGAGGCGCGCCGCCGTCGCAGGGTCTCGCGCAGGGCGTCCGCCGAGGTCAGCCGGTTCTTGGCGGCGTCGTGCACCACGGCGTCCACCCAGCCTTCGACCAGTGCCAGCGCCGTCTCCAGCCGGGCAAGGGCCGCCTTCTGCTCCGGGGTGTCCTCGGGCTGGAACATCCCCTGCTGGAGCGCCTCCTGCAACTGCTCAGGATGCGTCGGGTCGAACTGCCCGACCACGTCCTCCAGCTTCGTCGTGTCGACCTTGATGCCCCGCGCATAGCCCTCGACCGCGCCGAACAGATGGGAGCGCAGCCACGGCACGTGGGCGAAAAGCCGCTGGTGAGCGGCCTCGCGCAAGGCCAGATACAGCCGGATCTCGTCCTTGGAGACCCCCAGATCCCTGCCGAACGCTTCCACGTTCAGCGGGAGCAGCGCGGCCTTGCCCGCAGGACCGAGCGGAAGCCCGATGTCCGTCGAACCGACGACCTCTCCCGCCAGCACGCCGATGGCCTGCCCGATCTGCTGGCCGAACATGGCGCCGCCCATGGAGCGCATCATGCCGATCAGGGGACCCGCCATCGCCTGCATCTCATCGGGGAGCACATCGCCCATGGCCGTACCGACGCGCTCGGCCACCGGGTCGACGAGCTGCTGCCACGCGGGCAGCGTCGCCTCGACCCACTCCGCGCGGCTCCACGCCACGGCGCTCGTGGCACCGGACGGCAGCGATGTCGATCCGTCGAGCCACAGGTCGGCGAGCCGCATGGCCTCCTCGACCGCCGAACGCTCGGCCGGGCCCACACTCGCGTCCTTGGTGCCGTCCTGAGTGCCCTGGGAGACCGTCTGGCGGGCGATCTGCTTGGCCATGTCCCAGTTCACCGGGCCGCCCTCGTAGCTCAGCATCTGGCCGAGCTGCTGGAAGGCCGCGCCGAGGTCGTTGGGGTTCAGCGAGCCGAACATCGCGGCGAACGGATTGTCCGCTCCGCCAGGCCCTCCGGCACCTGCTCCCGGGAAACCGAACCCGAAGGGGTTGGCCGGGCCGCCCTGGCCGCCACCGGAATCCTGCCCACCTCCAGCGGGGTCCTTCTTCTTGCCCTCGTCGCCGTTCTCCGGCTCCTCCGGCGGAAGGCCGAATCCGAATGGAGAGTCACTCACGGGTTTCCTCGGCTCGTAGGGCCGCCGGCTCCTGCCGGCGGCGGCTGCCCGACAACACCACCAGCCTAAGCGTGGCCCGGCTGGCCGCGGTGGCGTCATCGGCCGACTGCTCTCGTAAGACCATGGCGGTTCCGGACCTGACCGTGGCTGATCCGGACCGGACGAGGGCTGGGTGCTCCGCCGACCCGCGGCCTGCGGCAGGATGGACGCCACCTGGTGCGTGCACGGCTTTCGCGTACGTACTGAAGACAACCGCTGGAGACGCCTGGTGAGTTCCCCAGATCCGCAGGTTCGTGCAGCAGATCCGCAGGTTCGCGCAGCGCGAAACCCCCTCAGCCCCGCCGCGGGGCGCGGCCCCGTGGTCGCGGTGACCGGCGCCGCTTCGGGTATCGGCGACCTGCTGGCGAGGCGCCTCGTGGCGTCCGACGAGATCAAACAGGTCATCGCCATCGACGAGCGGCGCGGTGAGATCCCGGAGGCCCACTGGCACATCCTCGACGTCCGGGACCCGGCGATCGCCGAGAAGCTGCGCGGCGCCGACGTCGTCGTGCACCTGGCGCTCGATCTGGATCTGGAGACGGACCCCGCGGCCCGTTCCGCGTACAACGTGCGCGGTACGCAGACCGTGCTCACCGCCGCCGCTGCCGCGGGTGTCCACCGGGTCGTCCTGTGCACGTCGGCGATGGTCTACGGGGCTCTGCCCGACAACGACGTCCCGCTGTCCGAGGACGCCGAGCTGCGAGCGACGGCCGAGGCCACCGGGGTCGGCGATCTGCTGGAGATCGAGCGCCTGGGCCGCCGTGCTCCGCGTGCCCACCCCGGACTGAACGTCACGGTGCTCAGGCCCGCGGTGCTGGTGGGCGGCACGGACACGGCCCTCACCCGCTACTTCGAGTCACCGCGTCTGCTCGTCGTCGCCGGATCCCGGCCGACCTGGCAGTTCTGCCATGTCGAGGACCTGGTGAGCGCTCTGGAGTACGCGGCACTGGAGAAGGTCGACGGCGAGTTCGCGGTCGGCTGCGACGGCTGGCTCGAGCAGGAGGAGGTCGAGGAGCTCAGCGGCATCCGCCGGATGGAGCTGCCGTCCGCGGTCGCGCTGGGCGCGGCTGCCCGGCTGCACCGGATCGGTCTCACCCCGTCCCCCGCGGGCGACCTCGCCTACACGATGCACCCCTGGGTGGTCAGCGTGGGCAGGCTGCACGACGCCGGATGGCGGCCCGAGTGGACCAACGAGGAGGTGCTCGCCGCGCTGCTGCAAGAGGTCGAGGGCCGGCACACCGTCGCGGGTCGCCGTCTGGGTCGCAAGGATGCGACGACGGCGGCGGCGGGTGCGGCGGGTGCGACCGTCGCGCTGCTTGGTACGGCCGCCCTGGTACGGCGCGCACGTAAGCGGCGCGGACTGTAGGAGGCTCCAAGAGCCGCCGTCCGCGCCCGGGCCAAAGCGCCTGTTCCGGGGTGTCGGGGCGGTGCGGCACGATGGAGTCATGGCACACATGAGCGATCACCCCGGCGAGCAGGCGGCAGCGGATCCGATCAGGCTGCTGGAGATCCGCGAGTCCCCGCTCTCCGTGGACGAGGTCTTCCGTGCGGTCGGCGACGCCGCGGCAGGCGGCACCGCGCTCTTCGTGGGCACCGTGCGCAATCACGACGGCGGCGCCGATGTCGACGCGCTGGGTTATTCGTGCCATCCCACGGCCGAGGTGGAGATGCGGCGTATCGCCGAGAAGGTCGTCGCCGAGTATCCGGTCCGGGCCCTGGCCGCCGTCCACCGGGTGGGTGATCTTGAGGTCGGTGACCTCGCCGTCGTGGTCGCCGTCTCGTGCCCGCACCGCGGCGAGGCGTTCGAAGCCTGCCGGAAGCTGATCGACGACCTGAAGCGCGAGGTCCCCATCTGGAAGCACCAGAGCTTCTCGGACGGGTCAGAAGAATGGGTGGGCGCGTAGCGCCCCCGTCCGAGGGGTTGCCGGTGGGCGCGTAGCGCCCTTGGGCGGGTGCTAGTGGGTTATATGCACTCTTAGGTACCTCTTTAGGGCGCGTGCAGGTGTGCTCCACGGGTACCCGTGGAAGGACTGGCGGCAACCCGGTCGGCGGGCAGGGAAACCGGTTTGCGTAACTGTCACCCTGCCACCAGCGTTGAACAGACGGATGGTTAATCTGCTGATCGGCTAGCTGTAGCAGTGGTTGTTCCAGCCCAAGGGTCGGGAGGTAGGGATGGCGGCACTTGCCTGGTTGCTGATTCCGCTCTTCGCCGCCGTCGGTGCGGCGATCTGGGGAAGCTGGGCCTCGCGCAGCCGAGCTACCGGGGACATCGCCGAGCTGGACGGCTATGCGCGGTTCCGGAACGCGATGGAGAAGTCCCATTCCGGTTCGGACGCTGCCTGATGTTCCCGCGCTGACGTCGCTCTGAGGCTTTGGCCGGCGCGTGCCCTCGCTGGGGGCGCGTGCCGGCTTCTCGCGCCCGTACGGACTGGCCCGGCGAGTGCACTGGCGGACCAGTCCCGTACTGTCGTTCCATGCCACGCCGCACAGCGACGATGCTCGCCTCCACCCTCGTCCTGATCGTGCTGCTCTGTGTCGGTGTGTACCTGGCACCGCCCTACGCCGAGATGACGCCCGGGCCGACGGTGAACACGCTGGGCGAGGCAGGTGGCGAGCCGGTGCTGCGGATCTCCGGGCGCAAGAGCTACCCCACCTCCGGGAACCTCAACATGACGACGGTCAGGGTCACCGGCGCGGCATACCGGATGAACCTCGCCGAAGTCATCTACGGCTGGCTGGCCCATGACAACGTGGTGGTGCCGCACGACACGCTCTACCCGGACGGCAAGACCGAGGAGCAGTCCAACCAGGAGAACGCCGAGGAGTTCAGCCAGTCCCAGGAGAGCGCCAAGGTCGCGGCACTGAAGCAGCTGGGTGTTCCGGTGAGCACCCGGGTGGTGGTCTCATCGATCCGCAAGGGAAGCCCGGCTGAGGGCACCCTGCACGCGGGGGATGTGATCAAGGCCGTGGACGGTGCGGCGGTCAAGGCACCGGACGAGGTGGCCAAAGCAGTCACCAAGCACCGCCCCGGGCAGAAGACCGTCTTCACGATCGTGCCCGCGAAGGAAGCGGCGGCTGCGGAGAAGGCGGGCAAGGAGCCGTCGGCCACCCAGGACGTGCAGGTGAACACGGTGAAGTCCGATGAAGGCGACCGGGCAGTCATCGGTATCACCGCGGGTACCGACCACACCTTCCCCTTCACCATCGACATCAAGCTCGCCGACGTGGGCGGCCCCAGCGCGGGGCTGATGTTCTCCCTCGGCATTGTCGACAAGCTCACCCCGGAGGACCTGACCGGCGGCAAGTTCGTCGCGGGCACCGGCACGATCGACGAGAAGGGGACGGTCGGCCCGATCGGCGGGATCGAGATGAAGCTGGTCGGGGCACGGGACGCGGGCGCCGAGTACTTCCTGACGCCCGAAGCCAACTGCGCCGCCGCCGCTTCCGACATCCCGGCCGGGCTCACCCTGGTCAAGGTCAAGGCCATCGGCGACGCCGTGAAGTCCCTGGAGAAGATCCGCAGCGGGGACACCAAGGGCCTGCCGAGCTGCTCGAAGGGCTGACCGCCCGTACGCGGCGACCCTCCACCGGGCCCAGGAAGCCGGCGGGTTCGGCAGTGCAGCGGGTGCGCCCACGCGGAGCGCACCCCCGGCGATCATCCCCGCCGTCCCCGTTGCGCTGCTATGACTCGAATGTCGCCGACAGGGCCTCGGCCAGCCCCGGCACCAGGTCCGCGCCGGTGACGACCTCCCTCGGCGAGTCCTTCTCGCGCAGCCGCAGCGCCGACTCCCGCGCGCCGTCGCGGAGCACCGCCACGGTCATCCGTACCTCCTGGCGGTCCGGATGCGCCGCCACCCAGGCGGTCAGGCCGGCCTCGTCGAGGCCCTTCGGTACGGACGCCTCAGCCGACGGCGGCAGCATCAGCCGCTCCACCGTCAGGGCGCAGCCCACGACGGCGTCGGGCCAGGCGATCGTCCCGAGGAACTCGTCCAGCGGGGTGCCGGGCGGGATCTCGTCCTGCTCGACCGGGGTGAGCGCACCGGACGTCTCGCCTTCGGTCAGCCCGAGCTGGTCGGCGAGACCCGGTTCCTGGGTGCGCAGTTTGGCGGTGTCGACCAGGGCGAACAGCCGCGCGGGCTGGTCCCAGCCGAGGCCGGACGCGTACTCGTCGATCTCGAGCACCGCCCGGGTCAGGGGGTTCCCGGCCAGCGGGGTGGCCGCCCGGGACGGCTGATCGTCAGGAGATGAGGGGGACGATGAAGAGGAAACGTTGGACATGCCAATATCCTGCCTCCTCCGCCCCCGCCGTCGGGAACTAGGTAAAGCGTCAGTAAGTTCCATGAGTGGGCTCTACGATCGCCAGGGCCCGAGGCACATCCGCGCCACGCGGATATGCTTGTACGTTTTTTACACAACCGCGAACTTCGAGGGGCGCACGTTGGCTTTCCAGATGCCGGACCGCGGCGGAGGCCCAAGCGGGCCACGGATCAGAGTCGGTCGGCCGTCCCGGCGCGTCCGCACCCTGCTGATGACACTCGGCGTGCTGGCCGTGCTGGCCATGGCCTTTGTCATGTTCTCCGGGTTCTGGACCGACTGGCTCTGGTACCGCTCGGTGAAGTACTCGTCCGTGTTCACGACCACCCTTTGGACCAAGGCCGGTCTCTTCGCGGTCTTCGGTCTGCTGATGGCCGCGGCGGTCGGAGCGAACATCTGGCTGGCCTATCGCCTGCGCCCGCCGCTCAGCGCGATGTCGCTGGAGCAGCAGAGCCTCGACCGGTACCGGATGGGGATCGCTCCCTACAAGAAGTGGTTGCTGCTCGCGATCACCGCGCTGGTCGGGCTGATCGCCGGAGCCTCCGCCTCCACGCAGTGGCGCACCTGGCTGATGTGGGTCAACGGAGTCCCGTTCGGACAGAAGGACCCGCAGTTCGGCCTTGACGTGGCCTTCTTCGCGTTCGACCTGCCGTGGTACCGCTTCCTGCTCGGTTTCGGCTTCGCCGCGGCCGTGCTCTCGGTCATCGCCGCCGCCCTCACCCACTACCTGTACGGCGGGCTGCGCATCACCAGCCCCGGCGCGCGGGCCACCGCGGCGGCCACCGGCCATCTGTCGGTGCTGCTCGGCTTCTTCGTCGCGCTGAAGGCCGTCGCGTACTGGCTCGACCGGTACGGTCTGGCGGTCAAGTCCAGTGACTTCAAGGCCACCGGCAACTGGACGGGGCTGCGCTACGTCGACGCCAACGCCTATCTGCCGGCGAAGACGATCCTCTTCTGCATCGCCGTGATCTGCGCCGTGCTGTTCTTCGCGACCCTGTGGCGCCGCACCTGGCAGCTCCCCGTGATCGGCTTCGGGCTGATGGTGCTGTCGGCGATCCTGATCGGCGGCCTCTACCCGGCGATCGTCCAGAAGTTCCAGGTCCAGCCGAACGAGCAGGCCAAGGAAGCCGCGTACATCCAGAAGAACATCGAGGCCACGCGCAAGGCGTACGGCATCGACCAGGCCAAGGCCGAGGACTACGCGGGCAAGGGCGACCCCAAGCGCAAGGCGCAGCAGCGGGAGCAGGCGGCGACCGCCGCCAGCTACCGGCTCGTCGACTCCAATGTCGTCTCGCCGGCCTTCCAGCAGCTCCAGCAGGAGCGTAAGTACTACCAGTTCCCGGCCACGCTGGATGTCGACCGGTACCGGGGTGCGGACGGCAAGCCGCAGGACACGGTGATCGGTCTTCGCGAGCTCAACGTCCAGGGCATTCCGAAGCACAACTGGATCAACGACCACTTCACCTACACCCACGGTTACGGCGCGATCGCGGCCAAGGGCACCAACACGATCACGAACGAGGACCAGGGGACGGTCGGCTCGCCCGACTTCACCGAGTCCGGACTGCCCACGACCGGCCAGTTCGGGACGTACGAGCAGCGGATCTACTACGGCGAGAAGACCGCGCAGTACTCGATCGTCGGCGGCCCGCAGAAGGAGCTCGACTACGAGCGCAAGGGCGAGGGTGAGGCGACCACCAGCTACAAGGGCAAGAGCGGGGTCGACCTCTCCAACGCGTTCAACCGTGCCGCGTACGCCGTGGCGTTCAGCGAGCCGCAGATCCTCTACTCGGGAGCGATCGGCGAGGGTTCGAGGATCCTGTACAACCGCACGCCCAAGGAGCGCGTCGAGGCGGTGGCCCCCTGGCTCACCATCGACGGCGACGCCTATCCGGCGGTGGTCGACGGACGCATCAAGTGGATCGTCGACGCCTACACCACCACCAACGGCTACCCCTATGCCTCGCGTACGACGCTGGGCGACACCACGGCCGACTCCTTGACCGACAGCCAGCGGGCGGTGGTCGCGCAGCAGAACCAGGTCAACTACATCCGCAACTCGGTGAAGGCGACCGTCGACGCGTACGACGGCACCGTCGACCTCTACCAGTGGGACACCGAGGACCCGGTCCTCAAGACCTGGATGAAGGCCTTCCCGGACACGGTGAAGCCGAAGAGCGACATCGCCCCCGCGCTCAAGGCCCATCTGCGTTATCCGCAGGACATGTTCAAGGTCCAGCGCGAGCTGCTGACCCGGTACCACGTGACCGACCCCGACCAGTTCTACAGCGGCAGCGACGCCTGGCAGGTGCCGGACGACCCGACCAACAAGAACGCCCGGACGGTCCCCCCGTACTACCTGAGCCTCAAGATGCCCGGGGAAGCGGACCAGAAGTTCTCGCTCACCACGACCTTCACTCCGAGCGGACGTCCCAACCTGGGTGCGTTCATGGCGGTGGACGCGGATGCGACGAGTGACAAGTACGGGTCGATAAGGCTGTTGAGAGTCACCTCGACCGTGCAGGGTCCCCAGCAGGTCCAGTCCGAGCTGAACGGTGTACCGGAGGTCGCCACGTTCGTGCGCGACCTCAGAGGCACGGACTCGGACATCGAGTACGGCAATCTGCTGACGGTGCCGCTGGACGGCGGCTTCCTCTACATCGAGCCGGTCTACGCACGCGGCGGCAGCGCGAACTATCCGCTGCTGAAGAAGGTCGCGGTTTCGTACGGTGGGAAGCCCGTCTTCAAGGACAGCCTGGCGGAGGCGCTCAACGCCGTGTTCGGCGTCGAAGGCGACGTCGAGCAGCCGCCGACGACTCCGCAGCCACCCGGCGACACCACCAAGCCGCCGGCCACCGGTGACGCGGCGCTGAAGCAGGCCATCGCGGACGCCCAGAAGGCGTACGAGGACGGCCAGGCGGCGCTCAAGAAGAACGACTGGACGGCATACGGCCGAGCCCAGGCGGACCTTCAGTCGGCGCTGGAGCGCGCTGCTGCGGCCCAGTCGTCCGGGGCGCAGCCGCCGCAGTCACCGCCCGCGTCGTCAGCACCCCCGCCGGCTGCTTCCACAGCGCCTTCGGCAGCCCCGTCCCAGGCTCCGTAGAGCGGCTGAACGGACATCGGCACCATGCCCTGGTCGGTGGGCCGAAAGCCCCGCACGGCCCCCGACCAGGGCTCACCACGCGGCGTGGTACGGTAGTCGCACAACGGCGCGGGGTGGAGCAGCTCGGTAGCTCGCTGGGCTCATAACCCAGAGGTCGCAGGTTCAAATCCTGTCCCCGCTACTGAAGTCGAGGGCCCGGATCCATCAGGATCCGGGCCTTCTTCATGCATGCATGTTCCTGCCTTTTCATGCGAGTTGGCGCGTGTGAGAAACACGCGGGGGGAGAAGCGCGTGCCGAGGGGCCCGAGTTGGGGTGGGACGTGTTTGACTTGTCTCTCTGTGGGCATGTCGACAAAACGCTGAAGTGACCTCACTGGCTGCGATATACCAGGTGTACGCGGGTTGCGGGTGGTGCGACGATGGGATTTATGGGGGACAGGGCAACTCTGTTGGGAACAGGGCGGTTTGCGCAGGGGCATACCGGGACCGCGATGGCAGCGGTCGGAGTCGATGCTGTGGAGGCAGGGAGCGCTCTTCGGCTTGCCGAGATATTTGACGCCCCCATGCCCCCTGACCCGGCTGGGCCCGCCGCACCCGCCGACCCTGCCTCGCTCGTCAGCCTTGACACCGCAGACGCCGCAGACGCCGCAGACGCCGCAGACGCGGGCGACACCGTCGAGGCGGCCGGGGCGGAGACCGAGGCCCGGCATCGCCGTGCCGCCGAGGCCGGCGATATCGCATCGATGAGCATCCTCGGAGCCATGCTGCTGCGCCGCGGCGACCTCGACGGTGCCGAGCCGCAGCTGCGGGCAGCGACCGCCGAGGGGGACCGCGCTGCCGCGAACAACCTGGGTGTGTTGCTCCACCAGCGCGGTTACCCGGACGAGGCGGCGGGCTGGTGGCGTATCGCAGCCGTCGCGGGTTCCGCCGCTGCCGCACATGCGCTGGGCCGGCACTACCGCGAGCGCGGCGACGACCCCGCGGCCGAGTACTGGCTGCGCCAGTCCGCCGAGCAGGGCCATGCCCTCGGCGCCTACGCCCTCGCCGATCTGCTGGAGCACCGCAGCGAGCCGGGCGCGGAGCGATGGCTGCGCGCGGCGGCCGAGCAGGGGCACCGCGAGGCCGCCTACCGGCTGGCATGCGTGCTCGAGCGCTGCGCGCGTGTCGCGCTCCGGGCGGGCGACGGGCCGGCGGCTGCGGGGCTGGCCCTCGGCACGGCACAGGACCACCCGCGATACGGCGACGGAGACGACGCGATGGTGTCCGTGGGCGGCGGCACCGGCACGCGGTTCACCGTCGCGGGCAGCGAACCCCGGGACCCGGACCGTGGTGCATCCGGTGACACCGCCACGGCGGACGAGTCCCCGGCCGGGGACCGCGCAGCCGAAGAGCTCTGGCGTGAAGCCGAGCAGTGGTACCGCCAGGCCGCCGCGCGTGGACACCGGCGAGCGGCGCTCCAGCTCGGGGCCGTCCTCGAGCGGCGGGGCGAGCTCAAGGAGGCCGGACGCTGGTATCTCACCTCTGCCAAGGACGGAGAGCCCCGCGCCGCCTGTGCACTGGGGTTCCTGCTGCGGGACGCGGGCGACGAGGACAGCGCCGCCGTGTGGTGGCTGCGGGCCGCCAAGGACGGCGATGGCAACGCTGCCAATGCGCTCGGTGCACTGCACGCTGCGCGGGGTGAGCAGCAGACCGCCGAACGCTGGTACCGCGCCGCGATGGACGCGGGCGACGTCAACGGTGCGTACAACCTGGGTCTGCTCTGCGCGGCCCAGGAGCGTACGTCCCAGGCGGAGCAGTGGTACCGGCGTGCGGCGTACGCCGGGCACCGTGAGGCGGCCAACGCGCTCGCGGTCCTGCTCCTCCAGGCGGGCGACCCGACCGGTGCTGAGCCGTGGTTCTCCAAGGCCGCGGAAGCAGGCAGTGTGGATGCCGCCTTCAACCTCGGCATCCTGTACGCCGGTCGGGACGACGACCGCACCGCCCTGTGCTGGTACGAGCGCGCGGCAGCGGCCGGGCACACCGAGGCGGCACTCCAGGTGGGGATGGCCCGGCTGCGCGACGGTGAGCACGGTGAGGCGGAGCGCTATCTGCGCTGCGCGGCGGGCGGCGGTAGTCCCGAGGCCGCGTTCCGGCTCGCGACCGTACTCGACGCGCGCCAGCCGCCGCCCGGCGCGCCGGTGCTCGGGGAGCCGGTCGCCGAGAAGACCGAGTGCGAGGAGTGGTACGAGCGGGCCGCCGAGCAGGGGCACCGGCGGGCGCAGGTGCGGGTCGGCATGCTGGCCGCCGCCCGGGGTGACCTGGCCGACGCGGTGCGGTGGTACCGGGAGGCGGCCGACTCGGGCAGCCGGAACGGGGCGTTCAACCTCGGGCTGCTGCTCGCCCGTGAGGGCGAGGAGCAGGAGGCCGCGCTGTGGTGGCAGCGCGCCGCCGACGCCGGCCACGGGCGGGCTGCACTGCGATTGGCGCTGCTGAGCGCGCGGCGCGGTGAGCTGGTGGAGGCGCAGCACTGGTGCGGCCGGGCGGTGGCGCTGGGCCCTGCCGAGGTCGCCGAGCGGGCCGCGCGGCTGCGGGACGCCCTGCGCCAGGAGCTGACGGCCTGAGGGGCGGGATCCGGGGCCGGGCGAAAGGGATTTTGCACTGGTCGTCGGTATCCCGTACTGTTGGGTTCACCGACGCGGGGTGGAGCAGCTCGGTAGCTCGCTGGGCTCATAACCCAGAGGTCGCAGGTTCAAATCCTGTCCCCGCTACTGATAGGCCGAAGGCCCAGAAGCATCTGCTTCTGGGCCTTCGGCGTGTTCCGGCGTATTTGGTCCGCCTGCTCGCCCCGTCCGGGCATCCGGACGGGCGGGGCCGGGCGTTACGCCGCGGCGCAGCTCGGGCAGAGGCCGCGGTAGGTGACCTCTACATCGGAGACGGTGAAGCCGAAGCGCTCCGTGTCGGGGAGGGCGGTGAGCGGGTTGTCCGTCGGGTGGACGTCCCGGATCGTGCCGCATCGCGAGCAGACCAGGTGCTGGTGCGGGTGGTGCGCGTTCGGGTCGTAGCGTTTGGCCCGCCGGTCCGTGGACACCTCGAGGACCTCACCGAGCGAGACAAGCTCACCCAGCGTGTTGTACACCGTCGCCCGTGAGATCTCGGGCAGCCGCTCGACGGCGCGCGCGTGCACCTCGTCGGCGGTCAGATGGACGTGCTCACCGTCGAGGACCTCGGCCACGACGCGCCGCTGCGCGGTCATACGCCAACCGCGTCCGCGCAGTCGTTCCAACAGGTCACTCATACCTATCAGCCTAACAGTCAGTGGCGGGACTTAGACGATGTCCATTGTAGGATCCGGCACAGTCAGGAGAGGGCCGGGCACCCCCGCGGGTGCCCGGCCCTCTCGTATGCGCCTGTCCGCTGCGGCTTGGTCGTCCAGCCGTCCCTGGCCGCGCCTACCCCGTGAGCGTCGTGGTTCGCTGACGCGCCGGTGCCCAGCGGCGGATGATGTCACGCACGGAGACGATGCCGATGGGCTCGCCGCCGTCGAGCACGATGAGATGGCGGAAGCCGCCGTGGGTCATGGCCGCTGCGGCCTCCTCCAGTGTCCAGGAGGGGGCGGCGAAGACGACGTCGGTGGTCGTGTGGGCGCCTGAGGCCTCGTGGTCGGGGTCCTGGCCCGCGCCGAGCGAGTTGAGGATGTCGCGTTCGGTGATGATGCCGAGGCCGCTGGTGTCGGGGTCGAAGACGATGGCCGCTCCGACGCGGCGGCCGGCCATCAGTCGTGCTGCCTGCCGGAGGGTGTGGGCGGGGCCGATGCTGAGAACCACCGTGCTCATGGCGTCACGGACGAGCATGGATGGAGCCACCTCCTTGGTGAACCCCCCGGGGTGGACGGGACTCGGCGCCCCGGCGGGCGCCTGAGAAATCTTTCACAAGTTCACAAGTGGGGGGACTCTCAGAGTCGCAGTGATTCCGGATGCCAACAAGGGGTGGCGCGTGGCCCGTCAGGGGGCGTGCGGGGGCGCGCAGGCGAACCGGCCGTGTGCAGTTCTCTAGTGGTGCGGGTTGAGGAAGCCGAGCAGTTCGTCGTGCAGCAGTCCGTTCGACGCTGCCGCGTTGCCGCTGTGGGGGCCCGGAGTGCCGTCGAGCCCGGTGAACGTACCCCCCGCCTCCTGGACGATGATCGCGTTCGCCGCCATGTCCCACAGGGACAGTTCCGGCTCGGCGCAGATGTCCACCGAGCCCTCGGCGACCATCATGTACGGCCAGAAGTCGCCGTACGCACGCGTGCGCCACACCGAACGGGTCAGATCCAGGAAGCCGTCCAGTCGGCCGCGCCCCTCCCAGCCGCTCAGCGAGGAGTACGCGAAGGAGGCGTCGGAGAGCCGGGAGACCTTGGAGACGCTCAGCCGTGTCGCCGACAGGAGGCTGCGGCCCGCATAGGCGCCGGTGCCCTTCGCCGCCCACCAGCGACGTCCCAGCGCAGGTGCGGAGACCACTCCGACGACCGGCTGGTAGCCGCCCTCGCCCGCTTCCATCAGAGAGATCAGGGTCGCCCAGACGGGCACGCCGCGGACGTAGTTCTTGGTCCCGTCGATGGGGTCGACGACCCAGCGCCGCGGTCCCGTGCCCTCGATGCCGTACTCCTCGCCGAGGACCGCGTCACGCGGCCTGGCGCGCTGGAGCTGGAAGCGGATCAGCTCCTCGGCCGCCTTGTCGGCCTCGCTCACGGGTGTCATGTCCGGCTTGGTCTCGACCTTGAGGTCAAGGGCCCTGAACCGGTCCATCGTCGCCGCGTCCGCGGCGTCCGCCAGGACATGGGCAAGACGCAGATCATCGTGGTAGTCGGCCATGGCCGCACTCTACTGCCGTGGCGGACGGGTGGGATTCGGAGGCCCTCTTGACGATGTGTGGCGATACGTCAACTCTGGGCGCAGAGCCGCAGGTACGCGAGGCCCGCGAGGCCCCGCCCGGGAGGCCGTGATGCCCACAACCCGCGAAGCACTACTGAACGCCGCCTTGACCGCGCTGTCCGAGCTGCCCTGGTCGGGGATCCGGATGGTCGATGTCGCCGTCGCCGCCGGAGTGTCCCGGCAGACGCTCTACAACGAGTTCGGCAGCAAGGACGGCCTCGCCCGCGCTCTCATACGGCGCGAGGCCGATGGTTATCTCCATGGGGTGGACCGGCTCCTGGGCCGGGACCGGGCGGCGAACTGCGCCGAGCGGCTGGCGGTGATCGCCGAGTGGACCGTGGGCGAGGCCCGCTCCAGGCCGCTGCTGCGCGCTCTGCTCACCGGCTGCTGGGGAGAACACCTTCCCGCGCCCCGCGCCGCCCGGCCCGTGTCGCGCGCCATCGTGCCCGCACAGCGGCGGGCCGACGCCGGCCACCCGGCACCCGGGGAGCTGGTCGCCTCCGTACGGGACCGCATCCTCGCCGTGTTCGAGCATGACGGCAGGGGACGCGGCAGGGAGGAGCCCGTGCAGCTGGCGCGGCGCTGTGAGCTGGCCATCAGGCTCGCGCTGTCCTGCGTCGTCGCACCACCACCCGGGGGCGTCGCAGGCGTCGGTCCGCTGGTCCGTCACATGGCCGGTAGCGGTGCCGGCGGCGTCAGTGGCTCGAACCCGAGAGCTGGAGGCCGATGACCCCGGCGATCACCAGCGTGATGGAGACGATCTTGAGTGTGGATGTGACCTCGTTCAGGAAGATCATGCCGTAGATCGCCGTCCCGGCCGCGCCGATACCGGTCCACACCGCGTACGCGGGACCCACGTCGAGCTTGCGCAGGGAGAGGGTGAGCAGGCCGAAGCTGCCCAGGGCGAACACCGCGAACGCGATCGTCGGCCACAACCGCGTGAAACCGTGCGAGAGCTTGAGGCAGACCGCGAATCCCGTCTCCAGGAGCCCGGCGACCACTACGAGCAGCCACGCCATCGTGAGTGCCTCCCGCGTCGGTGACTGCTTCGTGTCACTTGGTGCGATTATGCCCTTACCAGCCGCGGTCACTCGCAAACGTGCACGCCATGATCATCCGCGCGTCGCCCGTCCCTTCGTCGGCAACGCGCGGTGTCGCCGGCTCTTCGGGAGCCAGCACACCTCCGGACCGGCCCCAGGTCGTCGCGCCCTAGTCGCCGTCGCGCCGCTCGCGGGTGGCCAGCAGTCGCCGCAGGGAGTAGAGGCGCGCGGGATCGGCATGCCCCTGCTGCACCCACTCGTCGAGCGCACAGTCGGGCTCGTCGTGCGAACAGGCGCGCGGACAGCCCTCCGTGCCCGGCTCCAGATCCGGGAAGGCGTGGATGACCCGGGAGGGGTCGACGTGGTGCAACCCGAAGGAACGCACCCCGGGGGTGTCGATGACCCATCCCTCGCGTCCCTCGACCGGGGTGGCTCCGCCCACACCCGCGAGCGGCAGCGCCAGGGCCGATGTCGTGGTGTGCCGGCCGCGGCCCGTGACCGCGTTGACATGGCCGGTCGAACGCCGCCGCTCCTCCGGCACCAGTGCGTTCACCAACGTGGTCTTGCCGACGCCCGAATGCCCCACGAACGCGGTGGTCCGACCGCCCAGATGCTCGCGGACCCGGTCGGCCGCGTCTCCTCCGTACAGCTCCTCACGCGAGGTCACGACATAGGGGATGTCCAGTGCCCCGTACAGCTCCAGCAGCTTCTCCGGCCCGGCCAGATCCGATTTGGTCAGCACCAGGAGAGGCTCCAGACCGCCGGCGTAGGCCGCGACGAGACAGCGGTCGATCAGCCGGGGCCGGGGCTCGGGGTCGGCGAGTGCCGTGACGATGGCGAGTTGGTCGGCGTTGGCTACGACCACCCGCTCGTAGGGGTCGTCGTCGTCGGCGGTGCGCCGCAGTACGGAGGCGCGCTCCTCGATGCGGACGATACGGGCGAGGGTGTCCTTGCCCCCCGACAGGTCCCCGACCAGGCTGACCCGGTCACCGACGACGGCCGCCTTGCGTCCCAGTTCGCGGGCCTTCATCGCCATGATGGTGCGTCCGTCGACGAGGCAGGTGAGCCGGCCGCGGTCCACGGTGAGGACCATGCCCTCGGCGGCGTCCTCGTGCTTGGGCCGGATGTTCGTACGAGGGCGGTTGCCCTTGCGGTTGGGGCGTACGCGGACGTCGTCCTCGTCGGTGTGCTTTCCGTAGCGGCGCATGTCCTGCCGTCCCCGCTCAGTTGCCCGCGAGCATGTCGGTCCACATCCTCGGGAAGTCGGGCAGGGTCTTGGCCGTCGTCGCCACGTTCTCGATCTCGACCCCGGGGACGGCGAGGCCGATGACCGCACCCGCGGTGGCCATCCGGTGGTCGTCGTAGGTGTGGAACACCCCGCCGTGCAGGGCCCTGGGCCGGATGTGCAGCCCGTCCGCGGTCTCCGTGACATCGCCGCCGAGCTCGTTGATCTCCTTGGTGAGCGCGGCGAGACGGTCGGTCTCGTGCAGTCGCAGATGCGCGACACCGCGCAGAGTGGAGGGGGAGTCGGCGAGGGCCGCCACCGCGGCGATGCCCGGCGTCAGCTCGCCGACCTCGCCGAGGTCGACGTCGATGCCGTGGATCCTGCCCGTGCCGGTGAACGTCAGACCGGCGTCCGTCAGCTCACAGGAACCGCCCATCGCCGTGAAGATCTCCCGCAGCGCGTCACCGGGCTGGGTGGTCCGCTCCGGCCAGTCGGGGATGGTGACCCTGCCGCCCGTCACCAGCGCCGCGGCCAGGAACGGCTGGGCATTGGACAGATCCGGTTCCACGGTCAGATCGCGGCCGAGCAGGGCGCCGCTGCGGACCCGCCACACATTGGGCTCGCCACCGGTCTCCGGCTCGTCCACCTGGGCCCCGACCGCACGCAGCATGTCGACGGTCATCCGGATGTGCGGCATCGACGGCAGCGTGGAGCCGGTGTGCCGCACTTCCACGCCCTGGTTGAAGCGTGGCGCGGACAGCAGCAGGGCGGACACGAACTGGGAGGACGACGAGGCGTCGATCTCGACCGGTCCGCCGTCCAGCGCACCGCCGCCGTGCACGGTCAGCGGAAGGGCGCCGCGGCCGTCGTCGTCGATCCGGGCGCCGAGGGCGCGCAGACCGTCGATCACGCCGCCGAGCGGACGCTCGTACGACCGCGGGTCGCCGTCGAAGCGGATCGGCCCGTCGGCCAGGGCCGCCACGGGCGGCAGGAAGCGCATCACGGTGCCGGCGTTGCCGACGTCGACGGTGGCGGGGCCGTGCAGCCCGGCCGGGATGATCCGCCAGGCCTCGCCGCTGTCGGGGCCACCGGTCGAGGTGGAGCTGGAGGAGACCTGCTCCTCGATGCCGACACCCATCGCCCGCAGGGCCTCGGCCATCAGCAGGGTGTCGCGTGAGCGCAGCGGGCGGCGCAGCCAGCCCGGCTCGGCGGCCAGCGCGGCGAGCACCAGCGCGCGGTTGGTGACGGACTTGGATCCGGGCACGGTGACCGTCGCACGGACGGGCCCGCTTGCGTGAGGGGCGGGCCAGGGGTCGGGGTGCACGGAGCTGTCGGTCATGGCCATCACTTTAGTGGTCCGCGGCAGTAGGAGCCGTTCCTCTGCCGGGTCGTGGACACCGGCCACATGCGCTGGTCACCTACGCCGCTCAGGGACGTACGCGGCTCACAGACCGAGCATCCAGCGACCGCCCCCGATCAGCGAGCACAGTGACACGGCGTGGAAGAGGAAGAACCACATCGCGGGGGGCACATGCGTCAGCCGGGCCAGCTGGTCCGCGTCCGAGTCGGGCGCACCGCCGTGCCGTCGCTTCGACTGGAGCTCGAAGGCAGGCCGCACCCCGCCCAGCAGCAGGAACCACACCGCCGTGTACGCGAACCCCGCCTGCACCAGCGGGCCGGTCAGCCAGGAAACCAGCAGGAAGGAGGCGCCGGTGAGGATCACGGTGAGCGCCCCGTACGCATTGCGGATCATGACCAGCATCGCGACCAGCAGCGCGGTCGCCACCCACAGCAGCAGCGTGATCCGGTGCGCGGCAAGCAGCCAGGCGCCGCCCAGCCCGAGCAGCGGAGGGGCGGTGTAACCGGCCGCGGCGGTGAGGATCATGCCGAGCCCAGTCGGCTTGCCCCTGCTGACGGTGAGTCCGCTGGTGTCGGAGTGCAGCCGGATACCGTCCAGCCGGCGCCCGGTGACCAGGGCGACCAGGCCGTGCCCGCCCTCGTGGGCGATCGTGATCGCGTTCCTGGACAGCCGCCAGACCACGCGCGGGGCCACCGCGGCGAGGGCGAGGGCGGCGGTGCCTATGACCAGCCATATGTCCGGGGCGGGCTGGGTGCCGAAGATTTCGGTTGTGGCCATTTTCGGGGAGGCTCCTCGGGGCGCGGGGGGTCGTGGCAGTGTGGCACTTATGTGCGGACGGTATGCAGCGAGTCGCAGGCCCGAGGACCTCACGGGGCTCTTCCAGATCGAGAAGTGGGAGCCGGCGGAGACCCTGGCCCCCGACTGGAACGTGGCTCCCACCAAGGAGGTCTACGCGGTACTCGAACGTCCTCTGAAGGACGCGGAGGACCGCCGTCCGGTTCGCCAGCTGCGGAAACTCAGGTGGGGCCTGGTCCCGTCCTTCGCCAAGAACCCCGAGGGCGCGGCCCGGATGATCAATGCCCGGGCGGAGACCGTGCACGAGAAGCCCTCGTTCCGGCGCCCGTTCGCCGCCCGTCGCTGCATCCTGCCCGCGGACGGCTACTACGAGTGGGTCACCGGGTCCGACGAGCGGGAGCTGGAGGTCCAGGGCAGGAAGAAGAGGCCGCGCAAGCAGCCGTACTTCGTCACGCCCGCCGACGGGGCGGTCTTCGCGATGGCCGGACTCTACGAGTTCTGGCGGGACCGGACCCTCCCGGACGACCATCCGCAGTCGTGGTGGGTGACCTGCTCGGTGATCACGACCGAGGCAGAGACGGGCCCACTGGCGGTCGCACCCGCCGACGGCCCGCACTCGCTGTCCGAGATCCATCCGCGGATGCCGCTGATGCTGACGCAGGACCGCTGGGACGCCTGGCTCGACCCGTCGCGCACGGACGTGGACGAGCTGCGGGAGCTGCTCGCGCCGCCACCGACCGGGCTGATGCGGGCGTATCCGGTGGCGACGGCCGTCAGCAACGTACGCAACAACGGCCCCGAGCTGCTGGAGGAGCTGGCGGCGCCCGAGGTGGGCACGCTCTTCTGAGCGCTGAGCGACCTGGCGAAGCCCCGGGAAAGCCGCGCTCATCGAAGGCCCGCGCCAGGTGAGGGCCCGGGCCTTCGGCCGTACGGCGTGCACGGATGTGAGACTGCGTCCGTGACTTCCGTGACACAGAGCGAGATCGTCGAGACGCCGGCCGGGGACGCCCGGATCACCTGGCACCCTGCCCAGGGCACGGCCCGGCTCGTGCTGGCCGTGAGCCATGGCGCGGGCGGCGGCATCGGGGCGAGCGACCTGCAGGCGCTCGCCGCCGCGCTGCCCGCCTCCGGTGTGAGCGTCGCTCTGGTGGAGCAACCCTGGCGGGTCGCGGGCAAGAAGGTCGCGCCCGCGCCGAAGACGCTGGACACCGGCTGGCGGGGGCTGTGGCCCGCGCTGGAGAAGCCGGGGCTGCCGATCGTCGCGGGCGGTCGCAGCGCCGGGGCGCGTGTGGCCTGCCGTACGGCGAGTGAGCTCGGGGCCCGCGCCGTACTCGCGCTGAGCTTCCCGCTGCATCCTCCGGGCCGCCCGGAGAAGTCCCGGGCCGGTGAGCTGCTCGGCGCCGGTGTGCCCGTGCTGGTCGTCCAGGGCGGGAACGACCCCTTCGGCAGACCGGAGGAGTTCCCCGCGGGGGAGTACGAGCTGATCGAGGTGGACTCCGCCGATCACGGACTGTCCGTACCCAGGCGGGCGGCGCTCAGCCAGGAGGAAGCGCTGGCCGCGGTGGTCGGCGGGGTACGCAAGTGGATCACGGCTCTGCGGTGAGGCGCGGCCGCCGGGAACGGCGGGGGAAGCCGTGTGGGCGCGGGAATACCCGGGGCGTTGTCTCCGTTGACCTCCACGTCACCACACGAGCTTGGAGAGGAAGACCGCCACATGGGTTCGACCATCTGCCCGAGCCTCCCGCACGCCTCTGACCTGCACTGGACCGTGCTTTCGACGCCCAGGAGCGGGGCTATTCAGGCGGCGGGCGGAGGGGTTGGTCGTCTATCCTCCGATTCGAGCGGGTCCGCTTTCGGCCCCGTCCCAGCGTTGGAGGAGGTGGGTCCGGTCACTGGGACCGACGACGGCCGCACGGAAGAGACGGCCGCCGAGCGCAACGCACGATTCGAGCGGGACGCTCTCGGCTACCTCGACCAGATGTACTCGGCCGCGCTCCGCATGACACGCAATCCGGCCGACGCCGAGGACCTCGTGCAGGAGACGTATGCCAAGGCGTACGGCTCGTTCCACCAGTTCCGTGAAGGCACCAACCTCAAGGCCTGGCTGTATCGCATCCTCACCAACACCTTCATCAACTCGTACCGCAAGAAGCAGCGCGAGCCTCAGCGCAGTGCGGCGGAGGAGATCGAGGACTGGCAGCTCGCCCGTGCCGAGTCGCACATGTCGACCGGTCTGCGCTCCGCCGAGTCCCAGGCGCTCGACCACCTGCCCGACTCCGATGTGAAGGAAGCGCTCCAGGAGATCCCCGAGGAGTTCCGCATCGCGGTCTACCTGGCGGATGTCGAGGGCTTTGCCTACAAGGAGATCGCGGACATCATGGGTACCCCCATCGGTACGGTGATGTCCCGACTGCACCGGGGCCGTCGCCAGTTGCGCGGAATGCTGGAGGACTACGCCCGTGAGCGCGGGCTGGTGCCCGCGGGCGCCGGGGAGTCGACGAACGATCGGAAGGGCTCGGGCTCATGAGCTGCGGAGAGCCGCATGAGACGGATTGCGCAGAGGTACTCGGCCATCTGTACGAGTTCCTCGACCGTGAGATGCCCGACGCCGACTGCACCAAGTTCGAGACGCACTTCGAGGAGTGCTCGCCGTGCCTGGAGAAGTACGGGCTCGAGCAGGCGGTGAAGAAGCTGGTCAAGCGCTGCTGCGGGCATGACGACGTGCCGTCCGACCTGCGGGCGAAGGTCATGGGCCGGATCGAGCTGATCAGGGCCGGTGAGGCGGTGCCGGAGCAGGATCTGACGGTCGGGACGGATCTGCCGGGCGCGACCGCGCAGTAGCCGCCGGAGGTCGGGCATCCGATGTCCGTGAGGGGCGCACCTGCGGGGTGCGCCCCTTATGCGTACCTGCGTCACCCGATGGTGCGAACCCTTGCTCTTCCCCCCTCACCCGCCGGTCAACTCGCTAGCCTGGCGCTCTGTTTGTGGGCAGCCGGGGGAGCCGAGGAGGGCCCGGGCGGGTGAGAGGCATTCCAGGCAGGGCGCGCGTGCTGATTTTGTGCGCCGTGTTGTGCGCCGTCGCGAGTGCGCTGCCCGCCCTGCGCCCCGGCGCACGGGTCCCGTGGGCCGATGTCGCCCTGCTCGCCGGGGCCTGTGCGGTGGGCGAGATGCCCCTGCGCCGGCTCCGGGGGCTCCTGCGGGGCCGGCCCGCTGACCGGGTTCCGCCGTCCGGTACCGGATCGTTCTTCCCCGTACTGCTCGCCGCGGCCCTCGTGCTGCCACCATCCGCCGCCGCGCTGGCCGCGATCCCGGGTGCGCTCGTAGCATCTGTGGACCGCACCCCCGTGGGCGTGCGGCGGCTGTGGCGGGCCGCCGAACTCGCCCTGGCGGCATGGGCCGCCTCCTGGGCCGCTGTCCTGTGCGGAGGGCTCGGCACCGCCCCGGTGTTTCCCCGGGCGGTGCCGGTGGCGCTGGCCTCCGCGCTGGCGTTCTGCCTGGTGCTCACCGCCCTCGACGCGGCGATCCTGGCCACCGCCGAGCGCTCGCCAGTGGTCGCCACCTGGGGCGGGCTGCTGCCCTGCTCGCTGGCCCCGCACCTGGTGCACGGGCTCGCCGCGGTGACGGCGGCCGTGCTGTGGCACAGCCCCTACGGGCCGGTCTCCGCGCTGTTCGTGCTGCTCCCGGTGTACATCTCCTGGTGGGTGTTCGCCCAGTGCCACCACGAGCGCGGTGCGCACCGCGCCACCATCCGCGCCCTGGTCCAGGCCGTCGACATCAAGGACGAGTACACCCGCGGGCACAGCGAGCGCGTGGGGCGGGCGTCCATGCTGATCGCACGTGAGCTGGGGATGGACGAGGAGCGGCTCGAGGTCATCCGCTTCGCCGGCATCCTGCACGACGTCGGCAAGCTCGGGGTCCCCACCCGGGTGCTGCGCAAGGACGGTCCGCTCACCGCCGACGAGCGCCGGGTGATCGAGCTCCACCCGGAGTACGGGCACGAGATGGTCCGCGGCATCGGCTTCCTCGGCGAGGCCAGGGCGGCGATCCTGCACCACCACGAACGGATGGACGGCAACGGCTACCCCTACGGTCTGGCGGGGAACCAGATCCCCGAGTCGGCACGCGTCGTGGCCGTCGCCGACGCCTTCGACGCGATGACGTCGTCCCGCTCGTACAGCAGGGCCAGACCGGTCTCCGTGGCCGTCGGGGAACTGGAACGCTGTGCGGGCACCCACTTCGACCCCCGTATGGTCAGTGCGCTCGTCCGTGCCCTGTCCCGCCACGGCTGGCAGACGGAGGTCACCGCGGACGAGGCCCATCTGCCGGACTCCGCGGCCGTACCGCCGTCGCGGTCCGCCCCGCAGCCCCGGGCGACGGCGCCGGCGGCCCGTAACGCCGACGGGCACGGCGTATGACCCGCTTCAGGGCCCCGGCCACCGTCGTCGCCGTGTACGGGGCCGCGGCGGCGCTGGCGGGGACGGGATTCGTCTGGACGCTGTGGCACGGCGTCGAGGACCCGGACATCGCCTGTGCGTTCGCGCTGCTCATCGCCATCGGCGAGCTCGCCCGCCGGGGCCCCGCGCACCCGGGGGGCGCCCCCCGGGCGCGGCTCGCCGGCCCCCCGCCCGTGTCCGACGAGCCCTGGGGACGGGAACCCGCACCGATCGGGGCCGCCGGGGCACTGGGCTATGCGCTGCTCGGCGAGTGCGCGGGCCGCGTCACCAGCCACGGCGCCCTCCAGGTCGTCGCGGTCGTGGTCACCGGAACGCTCGCCGGAGCCGTGTCGCACCTCGCCCGCTGCGGACGGGGTCCGGCACCCGATCGCATGGCCCGCCGGGTGCTCACGTTGGGTTTCGCCGCCGCCTGCTTCCAGCCGCTCTACAACTCGGGCGAACTGGTCGGGCGAATAGGCAAGGGCCCCGCCTACGCGCTCTACCTGCTGCTCGTCCTCGTCCTCACCGCGCTCTGTGACGCCGTGCTCGCCGCCCTCATCCAGCGCGTCCGCGCCGTCCCCCACTGCGCGCGCTGCGAGGAGGCCGCCCCCACGCCGTTCGGCCCGCTGCTCCGCGACGAGCTGCGGGCCCTCCCCGGTGTCAGCTCCGCCGTCTGCGCGACCGGCGCGGTGATGGCACTCGGGGCCGCGGTCGCCGGACTGTGGGCGCTCCCCGTGCTGTGCGTGCCCCTGCTGCTGGCGCAGCTCGCCTTCCGCCGCCACGCCGGGGTCCGCGCCACCTACCGGCAGACGATCGCCTCACTGGCCCGCGCCACCGAGATCGCCGGCTACACGCCCCGCGGCCATGCCCGCCGGGTCGCCGCGCTCAGCACCGCCGTCGGTCGTGAGATGGGTCTCGCCGGGCCCGATCTCGCCGTCCTGGAGCATGCGGCGCTGATGCACGACATCGGGCAGCTGTCGCTGGTCGACCCCGTACCGGAAGGCGCGACCGCCCTGTTGCCCGAGGCGGAGCAGCGCCGTATCGCCCTGCTCGGCGGGGCAGTGGTGCGCCAGACCGGTGCGCCCGCCGCCGTGGCGGCGGTTGTGGAGCGGCAGGCGGATCCGTACCGTGAGCAGCCGCTCGCCGCCCGGATCGTCCGCGCCGTCAACGCCTACGACGATCTCAGCGGTGCCCGCGGGGGAGACGCACGGACCGCGATGGGGGCGCTGAGAGCGCTGGAGCGGCTGCGCCTGCGCACGGCCCACGACTACCAGCCGGAAGTGGTGGAGTCTCTGGCACGGGTGCTGTGCCGGGGCTGTGGATCCCCTCCGGTCTGGGTAACCCATGGGTAATGAGCGAGCGTCCGACCGGGCATGGTTGGATGCGATTGACGGCAGAAACAAGCGACACGGCGAGACTGGCAACACGGAAACAGGACGACATTCGTGTCCGGGGGAAGTGACCCGAGCGACCGGCAGGCGGGAATCGTGAGGATCTTCGGGAAGGTACGGCATCGGCCGTCCGCCTCATGGCGGCAGGCCACCGACCGCGCGTTCACGCTGATCGGTGACGGCCGTTACGAGGACGCGGGCGCGCTGCTGACCCGCGCGGCGGACCTGGAGCCCTGGCTTTCGGAGTCCTGGTTCAACCTGGCGCTGCTGCACAAGTTCCGGCACGACTGGGAGCAGGCACGCGCCGCGGGACTGCGCGCCGTGGCCCTGCTCGACAAGGAGACCGGAGCCCCCGACTGGTGGAACGTCGGTATCGCCGCCACCGCGCTCCAGGACTGGCCGCTCGCCCGCCGTGCCTGGCAGGCGTACGGGCTGCGGGTCCCCGGTGAGGCCGCGACCGGCGGCGAGCCCCTCGGCATGCAGCTCGGCAGCGCCGCCGTACGGCTGTCGCCCGAGGGCGAGGCCGAGGTGGTGTGGGGCAAGCGGCTCGATCCGGCCCGGATAGAAGTGCTGTCGATCCCCCTGCCGTCATCCGGTCGCCGCTGGGGCGAGGTGGTGCTGCACGACGGCGTCCCGCACGGCGAGCGCACCACCGCCGCCGGCCACAGCTTTCCGGTGTTCGACGAGATCGAGCTCTGGGCTCCTTCGCCCGTCCCCACCTGGGTCGTGCTGCTCGAAGCGGCCGCGGAGGAGGACCGGGACGCGCTGGAGCGACTGGCTGCCGACGCCGGATACGCCGCGGAGGACTGGTCCTCGTCGGTGCGGCTCTTGTGCCGGGCCTGCTCCGAGAGCCAGATGCCGAGCGCCGAGGGCGAGGGCGAACACCTGGACCCGCACGACCACAGTGAGCCCGGCCATCCCGGGCCGCTCGGCCACCGCACGGCCGGCGACCTGTGGGTGCCTGAGCGCGAATGCGGTATCGCCGCGCCCGCCGGACTGGTGCGGGGGCTGCTCGACGGCTGGGTCGCCGACAGCCCGGACACCCGTGAGTGGCGGGATCTCGAGGAAGTCTGCTGACCACCGCGGCAGGGCCTTAGGCTGTACGGGACACCGAACAGGGTTTGCAGGAAGGCTTACGGCGGCATGGCGCAGCAGACGGACGAGCAGATCAATGACGGCTTCGTCGTCGACACGGAGGACTGCGAGGAGCGCGAGGAGGCGTACCGCGTGCGCGGCACGGCCCGCCCCATCACCGTCGTGGGCAACCCGGTGCTCCACAAGGAGTGCCGGGACGTCACCGAGTTCGACGACAAGCTCGCGGCGCTGATCGACGACATGTTCGCCAGCCAGCGCGCGGCCGAGGGCGTGGGCCTGGCGGCCAACCAGATCGGTGTGGACCTGAAGGTCTTCGTCTACGACTGCCCGGACGACGAGGGCGTGCGCCACACCGGAGTGGTCTGCAACCCGGTGCTCCAGGAGCTGTCGCCTGAGCTGCGCGTGCTCGACGACTCGAACGAGGGCTGCCTGTCCGTCCCGACGGCCTATGCCTCGCTGGCCCGCCCCGACTACGCGGAGGTCCACGGTCAGGACCCTCAGGGCAACCCGGTCAAGGTCCGCGGCACCGGCTACTTCGCGCGCTGCCTCCAGCACGAGACCGACCACCTCTACGGGCGCCTCTACATCGACCGGCTGTCGAAGCGGGAGCGCAAGGACGCGCTGCGGCAGATGGCGGAGGGCACTGCGCGCTACGAGACCGTGCCGAACGACTGAGCAGCCGCCGCACCGGTCAGGCCCACCCGCACCGGGCCGCGGAACGTGCGCCGGTAGGTGTTCGGGGTCGTCCCCAGCGTGCGCAGGAAGTGATGGCGCAGGGCGGCCGCATTCCCGAAGCCCGCGCGGCCCGCGATCGTGTCCACCGTCTCGTCCGTCGCCTCCAGCAGCTCCTGCGCCAGCAGCACCCGCTGGCGCAGCAGCCAGCGGTACGGTGTCGTGCCGGTCTCCTGCTGGAAGCGGCGGGCGAACGTACGGGGAGACATATGGGCCCGTGCTGCCAGGTGTTCCACGGTCATCTCCCGGTCGAGGTGCCGCTCCATCCAGGCCAGCACCTCTCCGACCGTGTCGCACCGGTGGCGCGGCAGGGGCCGTTCGATGTACTGCGCCTGCCCTCCGTCGCGGTGCGGGGGCACGATCATGCGCCGGGCGATGGTGTTGGCGGCCTCGGGGCCGTGCTCACGGCGTACGAGGTGCAGACAGGCGTCGATCGCGGCGGCGGTCCCGGCCGAGGTGATCACCGCCCCCTCGTCGACGTACAGCACGTCGGGATCGACCCGCGCCCGTGGATACCTGTGCGCGAGCGCCGTGGTGTGCCGCCAGTGGGTGGTGCAGCACCGGCCGTCGAGCAGTCCGGCGGCCCCCAGCACAAAGGCCCCGGTGCAGACGGACAGCACCCGCGCACCCCGGCCGACGGCCGCCCGCAGTGCTTCCAGCAGGGGTTCGGGGTAGTCGCGCCGCGTGTAGTCGCTGCCGGTGGGCACGGCGATCAGGTCGGCCTCGTCCAGCCGTTCCAGTCCGTGTTCCACCTCGAGCGTGAACCCCGCATGAGTGCGCAGTCGGCGCCCCTCGGCGGAGACCGCGGCGAAATCGTAGACGGGGAGCCCGTCGTCGCTGCGGTCCAGGCCGAAGACCTCACACAGCACGCCGAGTTCGAAGGGGTGTACGCCGTCGAGCAGTACGGCTGCCACGTTTTTGAGCATGCCGCGAGTGTGGCAGTAATTCGATGGTTGTCGACAGTCCTGCCACTGCTCTTCTCGGCGTCCCGGGACGAGAGTGGACGCCATGAGTACGTTCATCAGCTATGTCGCAGTCCTCGGAATCCTTGCCGTCGTGACCCTGCCCTCGTTCGTCGGCCATCTACGGGACCGTGCGATCGACCGGCAACTGCGTGATGCGGAAAGGGCGACGGCCCGGACCGCAGTGCGGTCCGGGCCATCGGTCGTGTGCGGGCGCCCGAGCGGTCAGAAGTCCTCGTCCAGGTCCACCGAGCCCTCGACCGCGACCTGATACGCGGACGGGCGGCGCTCGAAGAAGTTGGTCAGCTCCTGGACGCCCTGGAGCTCCATGAAGGCGAACGGGTTCTGTGAGCCGTACACCGGGGCGAAGCCGAGGCGGACCAGGCGCTGGTCGGCGACGCACTCCAGGTACTCGCGCATCGACTCGGTGTTCATGCCCGGCAGTCCCTCGCCGCACAGGTCGCGGCCGAACTGCAGCTCGGCGGCGACGGCCTCCTTCAGCATCTCCGTGACCTGGTGCTGGAGCTCGTCGTCGAAGAGCTCGGGCTCCTCCTTGCGGACCGTGTCCACGACCTCGAAGGCGAAGTTCATGTGCATGGTCTCGTCCCGGAACACCCAGTTGGTGCCGGTCGCGAGACCGTGCAGCAGACCACGGGAGCGGAACCAGTAGACGTACGCGAACGCCCCGTAGAAGAACAGGCCCTCGATGCACGCCGCGAAGCAGATCAGATTCAGCAGGAAGCGGCGGCGGTCGGCCTGGGTCTCCAGGCGGTCCAGCTTCTCGACCGAGTCCATCCACCTGAAGCAGAAGGCGGCCTTCTCGCGGATCGAGGGGATGTTCTCGACCGCGTCGAACGCGGCGGCCCGGTCCTCCGGGTTCGGCAGGTAGGTGTCCAGCAGGGTCAGATAGAACTGGACGTGCACGGCCTCCTCGAAGAGCTGGCGGGAGAGGTACAGCCGCGCTTCGGGGGAGTTGATGTGCTTGTAGAGGGTGAGCACCAGGTTGTTGGCGACGATCGAGTCGCCCGTGGCGAAGAACGCGACCAGACGGCCGATCATGTGCTGCTCGCCGGGGGAGAGCTTGGCCAGATCGGCGACGTCGGAGTGGAGGTCGACCTCCTCCACCGTCCAGGTGTTCTTGATCGCGTCCCGGTAGCGCTCGTAGAAGTCGGGGTAGCGCATCGGGCGGAGCGTCAGCTCGAAGCCGGGGTCGAGCAGGTTCTTCTCCCGCGCCGTCGTGGCGCTGGTGGCTTCGGTGGACATTACTGGCATGCCTCGCAGGACTCGGGGTTCTCAAGGGAGCAGGCGACGGCTTCCGCGTCGGGAGCGGCCTGCTGGGCGGGGACGGGGGCGGTGGTGACGGCCGACGGAGTGCCGGACGCGGCGCGGGCGATCCGGGTGGCCGGACGGGAGCGCAGGTAGTACGTCGTCTTCAGGCCCCGCTTCCAGGCGTACGCGTACATCGAGCTGAGCTTGCCGATGGTCGGCGTTTCCATGAAGAGGTTCAGCGACTGCGACTGGTCCAGGAACGGGGTGCGGTCCGCGGCCATGTCGATCAGGCCGCGCTGCGGGATCTCCCAGGCCGTGCGGTACAGCTCCCGGACGTCCGCGGGGATCCAGTTGAGGCCCTGCACCGACCCGCTGGACTCGCGCAGCGCCTCGCGGGTCTGCGCGTCCCAAACGCCCAGCTGCTTCAGCTCGTCCACCAGGTACGAGTTGACCTGGAGGAACTCGCCCGACAGAGTCTCGCGCTTGAACAGGTTGGAGACCTGCGGCTCGATGCACTCGTAGACACCCGCGATCGACGCGATGGTCGCGGTCGGGGCGATGGCGAGCAGCAGCGAGTTGCGCATCCCGGTGGTGCTGACCCGCTCGCGCAGCGCGGCCCAGCGCTCGGGCCAGTTGAGCTCGACCCCGTAGTGGTCCGGGTGCAGCACCCCGCGCGCCGTGCGGGTCTGCTCCCAGGCGGGCAGCGGGCCGCTGCGCTCGGCGAGGTCGCAGGACGCCTCGTACGCCGCCAGCATGATCCGCTCGGCGATCCGGGTCGACAGGGCCTTCGCCTCGGCGGAGTCGAAGGGCATCCGCAGCTTGAAGAAGACGTCCTGGAGGCCCATCGCGCCCAGTCCCACCGGGCGCCACTTCGCGTTGGAGCGGCCGGCCTGCTCGGTCGGGTAGAAGTTGATGTCCACGACCCGGTCGAGGAAGGTCACGGCCGTACGGACGGTCTCGTCCAGACGCTCCCAGTCGATGGACCCCTCGGGGGTGACGAACGCGCCCAGGTTGACCGAGCCGAGGTTGCAGACGGCCGTCTCGCCGTCGTTCGTGACCTCGATGATCTCGGTGCAGAGGTTCGAGGAGTGGACGACGGTGCCGGGCTCCGCGGTCTGGTTCGCCGTGCGGTTCGAGGCGTCCTTGAACGTCATCCAGCCGTTGCCGGTCTGGGCGAGCGTCCGCATCATCCGGCCGTACAGGTCGCGGGCGGGGATCGTCTTGCGGGCGAGCCCCGCCTCCTCCGCCTTGCGGTAGGCGGCCTCGAACTCGGCGCCCCACAGGTCGACCAGCCCGGGTACGTCCACCGGAGAGAACAGCGACCACTCGGCGTCGGCGTTCACCCGGCGCATGAACTCGTCCGGGATCCAGTGCGCCAGGTTGAGGTTGTGCGTGCGCCGCGCTTCCTCACCCGTGTTGTCGCGCAGCTCCAGGAACTCCTCGATGTCCGCGTGCCAGGTCTCCAGGTAGACGCAGGCCGCACCCTTGCGACGGCCCCCCTGGTTGACGGCGGCGACCGAGGAGTCCAGGGTGCGCAGGAACGGCACGATGCCGTTGGAGTGTCCGTTGGTGCCGCGGATCAGTGAACCGCGGGAGCGGATGCGGGAGTACGAAAGACCGATACCGCCCGCGTGCTTCGACAGCCGCGCCACCTGGTGGTAGCGGTCGTAGATCGAGTCCAGCTCGTCCAGCGGCGAGTCCAGCAGGTAGCAGGACGACATCTGGGGGTGCCGGGTGCCGGAGTTGAAGAGGGTCGGCGACGACGGCAGATAGTCCAGACGGCTCATCAGCCCGTACAGCGCGGCGACTTCGTCCACGGCGCGCGCGGACCCGTCCTCGGCGAGACCGCAGGCGACCCTCAGCATGAACTGCTGCGGGGTCTCGACCACCTTGCGGGTGATCGGGTGGCGCAGCAGATAGCGGCTGTAGAGGGTGCGGAGTCCGAAGTAGCCGAAGCGGTCGTCGGCGGCCGGGTCGATGAGAGCGTCGAGACGGGCGGCATGCTCCTGGACGAAAGCGGACGTACGGTCCGCGATCAGCCCCTCGAGATGACCGACGGCGACGGAGGAAGAGAAGCCGGTGGCCCCCTGCGAGGCCGCCTCACCGGCGATGGTGATGCTGAGCAGCCGGGCCGCGAGCCGGGAGTACGCCGGGTCCTCGGAGATCAGCCCGGCGGCCGCCTCCGTGGCCAGCTCCCGCAGTTCGGCTTCGTCCGAACCGGCGTGGCGTCCCCGGAGCGCGGCGGCGGCGACCCTGCCGGGGTCGGTGTCGGGGAGGTCCGCGGTGAGGTCGGTCAGGATCCGCAGCAGCGCGGTTCCTGGCCCATCGGCGAGCTGCGTTGAAGCAGGATCTGGGGGCGCGATGGTCACGGGGTGCTCTCCCTCGCTCGGCTCGGGGCCGGCGGGGAGGTGGCGTGCGGGCGTGTGTCTGGGCAGCACAACGCGCCGCGTCCACCAGCCTGATCCGCGAGGCCCGGACGTCTCGGAACCCGGGCCGGATGGACCGGGTGCGTTGCCGACAGGTCCTCGGACTCGTGGGTGTGCGCTCACTCGCCTGCACGCACGCACGGGTACGCCTCGCGGGCATGCCTCATGGGTACGCGAAAGGAACGAATACAGACCGACTCACCGTTGCGGGACAGTTCCGGATTTCCACCGGATTCCCCTGCTGCGGCAACGGAGTCGAGCATACATGTAGGGGGGTGGCGTTGCCGCGCCCCCCACATGTTGTGTCGCGCTGGTGCGACTCACCCCGGTGTGTCGGTTCTCAGAGCTCAAGGGCGTACGTCAGCAGGGGCTCCAGTTCCGCGAACGGCGACCAGTCACGTCCGGGGGTGCGTACGAAGCCCAGGCGCTCGTAGATGCGGTGCGCGGCGTGCATCTGCTGATCCGTCGACAACACCAGCCGGCGGCATCCTTCGATGGCTCTGGCCCGCTCGACGCAGGCCATGACGAGCGCCTCCCCGACGCCCCGCTTCCGGGCTTCGGTGGCGACGACCAGCATCCGGAACTCGGCCTCGTCGTCGCCCGCGATATTGGCGTAGGGCCTCGCTCCAGGGGTGAACGCCACCCCGCCGAGCAGCCGTCCGGAGCCGTCGACGGCGACGAGCACTTCCGACTGCGCCGCCCTTTCCGCCGTGTCCCGCAGCACCGGGAGATAGGGGTCCTCTTCCCCGAAGGCCAGCAGTCCGTCGTCCAGATAGGTCCGTGCGGTGAGTTCCCCGAGAGCGTCGTACTCCTGAGGCTCCACCAGTCTGATGATCGCGTCCATCCGGGCAGTGTGCCGCACACGACGGGGTGGAGCGCACTGGACAAGCGGCGTCTGGCCGCCACTCCTCCCGAGGGGGCGGCGGCCAGACGCCGTCAGACGGGTCAGTGGGTCGCGGCGGTCAGCTTGGGGGCTTCCGTCTCGACGCCCGGGTCACCCGAGTCAGCGGTGTAGTCCCCGGGGGAGGTCTCGTCCACCCCGTCGGGGGCCTTGGCGGCGCGCAGGACGAAGGTGAGGAGAACCGTGACCAGTACGTTCAGCACGAACGCCGTCAGGCCGATATAGCCGATCTCGCCGATGCCCGGGATCTCGGCCGACGAGCCGCCGAAGTGCTTCTGGGTCGGGCTCGCGACACCGTACGCCGCCACCGTGCCGTAGAGCATTCCGACGGCCCAGCCGGCGAGCAGTGCCCAGCGGTGGAACCAGCGGGTGAACAGCCCGCCGACCAGGGCCGGGAAGGTCTGGAGGATCCAGATGCCGCCCAGCAGCTGGAAGTTGATGGCGACCGTCTTGTCCATGGTGAGGACGAAGGCCAGCGCGCCCACCTTCACCAGCAGCGACACCAGCTTCGAGACCTTTGTCTCCTGCTCGGGTGTCGCGTCCGGCTTCAGGAAGTCCTTGTAGATGTTCCGCGTGAACAGATTCGCCGCGGCGATCGACATGATCGCGGCCGGCACCAGTGCGCCGATGCCGATGGCGGCGAAGGCCACCCCCGCGAACCAGTCGGGGAACATGTTCTCGAACAGCTGCGGAATCGCGAGCTGGCCATTGGTCACCTTGACCCCGGCAGCGATCGCCATGAACCCGAGCAGGGCGAGCAGCCCCAGCATCAGCGAGTAGAGCGGCAGAATGGTCGTGTTGCGCCGGATCACTGCGCGGCTGCGCGAGGACAGCGTCGCGGTGATCGAGTGCGGATACATGAACAGCGCCAGCGCGGAGCCGAGTGCCAGCGTGGCGTAGCCCCACTGACCCATCTCGCCGGGCACCAGAGCCCCGAAGGGCTTGTCGGTCTTCGGGTTGGTCTGTGAGAGCGCGTCGCCCGCCTTGGTGAAGATCGCGTCGAAACCGCCCAGTTTGACGGGGATGTAGATGATGGCGACGGCGATCACCAGGTAGATGAGTGTGTCCTTCACGAAGGCGATCAGCGCGGGCGCCCGCAGCCCGGACGAGTAGGTGTATGCCGCGAGCACACCGAAGGCGATCAGTAGCGGCAGGTCCTTGACGAACCAGTGGGTGTTCTCGCCGCCGCCGACGCCCATCACGTCCAGTACGGCCTGAATGCCGACGAGTTGAAGAGCGATGTACGGCATCGTCGCGAGGATGCCGGTGACCGCCACCGCCAGTGAGAGGCCCTTGGAGCCGAACCGTCCGCGGACGAAGTCCGATGTCGTCACATAGCCGTGGCGGTGCGAGACCGACCACAGGCGGGGCAGGAACGTGAAGATCAGTGGGTAGACGAGGATGGTGTACGGCACCGCGAAGAAGCCCGCGGCGCCCGCCGCGTAGATGGCCGCGGGTACGGCGACGAAGGTGTACGCCGTGTAGAGGTCGCCGCCGAGCAGGAACCAGGTCACCCACGTGCCGAACGAGCGCCCGCCCAGACCCCATTCGTCCAGGCTGTTCTCGTTCGCCGCCCTGCGCCAGCGTGAGGCCAGGAAGCCCATGACCGTGACGGCCAGGAAGAAGAAGACAAAGACGGCGAGTGCGACGCCGTTCACACCGTCGTTCACCGTGACGCCCCTTCCTGCTCACCGCGGTCGGCGCGCTGGGCGGGCAGGTCGTGCCGGACCCGCCTCGCGCGCTGGTCGCGCTGCCAGAGCTGGTACGCGACCAGCGTCAGTGCGGTCGAGATGAGCACCCAGAGCATCTGGTACCAGTAGAAGAAGGGGATCCCGGCGAACGCGGGGTCGGTCTTCGCGTACGAACCGACCCAGAGCATCGCGACGAACGGTGCGATCAGGCACAGGGCCACGACCACCCGCACCGGCGTGACGGCCGGTCTGCTCCCCGCGGGTACTTCGGACATGAGCGACTCCGTTCCCTCGGTTGCCTTGCTGGTCAGCTGAATCGCTCAGCTGCTGTAGCGCGCAGGAAATCTAGGGGATGGCTTCGCGTGTGGGAACCCTGTGTTCCGGATATCGGACAGGCAATCGGCGGGCGGTCGGCGCAGCCGCCGAGCGGCCGGAACCGACCACTCGGCGCCCGAAACCGACCGCTCGTCGCGGCGGGGTGGGTCTGCGTCAGTCCGACTCGGGGCGCTTGAGCCGCGCCACGAACTTGTAGCGGTCGCCGCGGTACACCGACCGTACCCATTCGACCGGTTCGCCGTTCCTGTCCAGCGAGTGCCGCGACAGCATCAGCATCGGCAGGCCCACATCCGTGCCCAGCAGCCCTGCCTCGCGCGGGGTGGCCAGCGAGGTCTCGATGGTCTCCTCGGCCTCGGCCAGATGGACGCCGTACACCTCGGCGAGCGCCGTGTAGAGCGAGGTGTACTTCACCAGTGACCTGCGCAGTGCCGGAAAGCGCTTCGCCGACAGATGCGTCGTCTCGATCGCCATCGGCTCGCCGCTCGCCAGCCGCAGCCGCTCGATCCGCAGCACCCGTCCGCCCGGTGCGATGTCGAGCAGTCCGGCGAGCGTGTCATCGGCGGTGACGTAGCCGAGGTCCAGCAGCTGGGACGTCGGTTCGAGGCCCTGCGCCTTCATGTCCTCGGTGTACGAGGTGAGCTGGAGGGCCTGGGAGACCTTGGGCTTGGCGACGAACGTCCCCTTGCCCTGGATGCGTTCGAGGCGTCCCTCGACCACCAGCTCCTGGAGGGCCTGGCGCACGGTGGTGCGCGAGGTGTCGAACTCCGCGGCGAGGGTGCGCTCGGGCGGTACGGGCGTGCCGGGCGGCATCGTCTCCGTCATGTCGAGCAAGTGCTTCTTGAGTCGGTAGTACTTGGGCACGCGGGCCGACCGGGTCGCCGTCCCGTTCCCGGTCTCCGTGCCGCCCCCGTCCATGGCCATGGTCCGCCTTCCCGACTCGTGTGCTGCTGCCGTCACCGGCTCCTCCGTTGGTTGCGGATCACATGGTGGCACGGTCCGGTCACGGGTCGTCGCCCTCCCTCAGGTGTCGGTCCGGTAACGGACGCGACAGCCCTCCTTATACACCCTTGACACCCCTAAAGGTCTAGGCCAAGCTCCGCTTACTGGTCTAAACCAATATGGGCCATGGGGGTTGCAGCATCCCTGAGGAGGGTGGCGTGAAGCGCAAGCTCATCGCGGCGGTCGGCGTCGCGGGCATGGTGGTCGGCATAGCCGCATGTGGCTCCGGCAGCGACAAGGGCGGGGACAAGGCAGGCGCCGACGCCAAGGAACTCACCGTCTGGCTCACCGTCGACGCCCAGAACAACTGGCCGGAGCTGGTCAAGGCGGCCGACGACGCGGTCGTCAAGAAGCACCCCGGCCTCACCATCAAGCACGAGTACTACGGCTGGCCCGACAAGAACACCAAGCTCGACGCCGTCCTCGCCACCGACAAGGCCCCCGACGTCGTCGAGATGGGCAACACCGAGATGCTCGGCTACATGGTCAAGGGCGCGTTCGCCGAGGTCGACCCCAAGCAGTTCGAGCAGTCGGACGCCTGGCTCGACGGACTCAAGGAGTCCGTCGGCTACGAGGGCAAGACCTATGGCGTGCCGTACTACGCCGGTGGCCGCGTGGGCAACTGGCGCAAGGACGTGGCCGCCGAGGCGGGAGTGAAGGCCCCGCCCAGGACGTACACGGAGCTGACCGCCGCCCTGGACCGGATCCAGGCCAAGAAGGGTCCCAAGTTCAGCGCCTGGTACCAGCCTTCGCCGGACTGGTACGCCGCGATGTCCTTCGTCTACGACGCGGGCGGGGCGATCGCGAAGAAGGAGGGCGACCAGTGGAAGGCCGGACTCTCCTCACCCGAGTCGCTCAAGGGCCTCAACGAGTACAAGAAGGTGCTCGACAGCTACATGAAGGCCGACAAGACCAAGGACGAGTCGGACCGCTACATCGTGTACGGCCAGGGCAACGCCGGGATGATCTTCGGCGCGGCCTGGGAGGGCGCGACCGCCGAGGACCCGAAGAACGACAAGACCGGCAGGCTCAAGGGCAACCTCCAGAACTTCGTGATGCCGGGACCGTCCGGCAGCAGCCTTCCCGTCTTCCTCGGCGGTTCCGACCTCGCCATCCCGGTCAAGTCACGGGCCCAGGGACTGGCAGCCGAGTGGATCAACGCCTTCACCGGCGCCCAGGGGCAGAAGGGCCTGGTCTCCAAGGGCAATCTGCCCAACAACAAGACCGACCTGGCGCCGTTGAAGAGCGACCCGAAGACGGCGGTTCCGGCAACCGCGGCCGAGTCCAGCTGGTTCGTCCCGATGGCACCGGGCTGGGGCCAGGTCGAGAAGGCCCAGATCCTCAAGACGATGCTCCAGGAGATCGGCACCGGCAAGAAGTCGGTCGATGAGGCCGCCAAGGCAGCGGACGAAGCGATCGACAAGGTCATCAACACCAAGTGACCGCCCCCAGCAGGACCCCGTCGGCCGACCGGTTCGCCGGTCGGCCGACGGGGTCCTGCTCCCGTACGAGTTGAGGGACCGCCGAGGAGCGCCCGATGAGTGCCGCAGACACAACCACTGCCAAGGTGCCGCCCGCGCGGCCGTCGACACCCCCCGGTGCGGGACCGGTGGCCGGGGGAGCCGCAGGGCCGGGACAGCGACGAAGGCGCACGGGCGGCGGGACCGCCTTGCCGTGGGCGCTGCTCGCGCCCTGCCTGCTCGTCCTGCTCCTCGTACTCGGCTATCCACTGGCCCGGCTGGTCACCCTCTCGTTCCAGAAGTTCGGGCAGCCGCAGCTGTGGGGCTTCCAGGAGCCCGAGTCGGTGGGCTTCGCCAACTTCACCAGGATCCTGGGCGACAGCGAGTTCTGGTCCGTGGTCGTGCGCACCGTGGTCTTCGCCGGTGGCGCGGTGGTGCTCACCATGGTGCTCGGGATGCTGATCGCGCTCTTGCTCCAGCGGGTTTCCCGCTGGGTGAGGACGCTGATCAACATTGCGCTGGTCGCGAGCTGGGGCATGCCCGTCATCGTCGCCACCGCGATCTTCAAGTGGCTTTTCGACACCGACTACGGGGTGCTCAACTGGCTGCTCAGCCGGCTCCCCGGGGTCGACATGAGCGGTCACAACTGGTTCGCCAGCGGGCCCGAGGGCCTCGCCGTCATCATGCTGCTGGTGGTCTGGGGCGCCGTGCCCTTCGTCGCCGTCACCCTCAGCGCCGGGCTCACCCAGGTGCCCAGGGAACTGGAGGAGGCCGCCCGCCTCGACGGCGCCGGAGCCTGGGGCGTGTTCCGCTACGTCACCCTGCCGGTCCTCAAACCGATCATCGTGATGCTGACGACGCTCTCGGTGATCTGGGACATGGGGGTCTTTCCGCAGGTGTTCGTGATGCGCAACGGCCACCCCGAGGCGGAGTTCCAGCTGCTGACCACGTACTCGTACGACAAGGCCTTCGTCGTCAACGACTACGGGGGCGGCTCCGCGATCGCCCTGGTCACCGTGCTCCTGCTGCTCGGTGTGGTCGCGGTCTACATGCGCCAGATGCTCAGGATCGGAGAAGTCGAGTGAGTGCCGTGGTCAAACGCGCTGCCGTGCGCACCGCCAGGAGACCGGCCCGGGGCAGGCTCGGCTGGAACCTGCTGGGTCTGCTGGTCTTCGCCACCGCCGGATTCCCCGTCTACTGGATGCTCAACACGGCCTTCAAGCCCGCCAGGGACGCGATCGACCCGGACCCGCACTTCTTCCCCCGGACCCTCACCGTCGAGAACTTCTCCCGGGCCCTCGACGTGGCCGACTTCTGGGGGCCCGTCGGACGCAGTCTCGCCGTGTCGCTGGCCGTGGTGACCGTCGGGATCGCGGTCGGCATGCTCGCCGCGCTCGCGATCTCCCGGTTCGCCTTCCGCGGCCGGAAGATCGTGATCGTAGGCATCCTGGCCGTCCAGATGGTCCCGCTGGTCGCCATGATCATTCCGGTCTTCCTGCTGCTGAACGACCTCGGTCAGTACGACAGGCTGACCGGTCTGATCATCACGTACCTCACCTTCGTCCTCCCCTTCACCGTGTGGACGCTGCGTGGCTTCATCGTCAACATCCCCAGGGAGCTGGAGGAGGCCGCGATGGTCGACGGCTGCACCCGCGCCGGCGCCTTCCTCCGGGTGGTCTTCCCGCTGCTGGCCCCCGGGATGGTGGCGACGTCCGTGTACGCGTTCATCCAGGCGTGGAACGAGTATCTGTACGCCCTGATGCTCATGAGCCAGCAGAACCAGACCGCCACCGTCTGGCTCGGCAACTTCACCACCAAGCACGGCACCGAATACGCCCCGATGATGGCCGGCGCCACGATGATGGCCGTCCCCATCGTGATCCTCTTCCTCCTCGTCCAGCGCAAGATGGCCGCGGGCCTCACGGCCGGCGCAGTGAAGGGATGACGACGCCGAATGACGACGACTCCGCACCGCACCGACACCCTCACCCGCGATGCCCTGGCCGTCCTCCAGCCCGGCTTCCCCGGCACCACCGCTCCCGAATGGCTGCTGCGGCGTATCGGGGAGGGCCTCGCGGCGGTGGGTCTGTTCGGCCGCAACATCGCCTCGCCCGAGCAGCTCTCCGCGCTCACCGCGCAGCTGCGGGCCGAGCGGGATGACGTCCTCGTCGCCATCGACGAGGAGGGCGGAGATGTCACCCGCCTGGAGGTACGCACGGGCTCGTCCTTCCCCGGCAACCACGCCCTCGGGTCCGTGGACGACACCGACCTCACCCGCCAGGTGGCCGCCGCGCTCGGGCGCCGGCTCGCGGCGTGCGGGGTCGACCTGAACTGGGCGCCGTCCGCCGACGTCAATTCAAATCCGAACAATCCCGTGATCGGGGTGCGTTCCTTCGGCTCGGACCCCGCGCTCGTCGCCCGGCACACCGCGGCGTATGTCGAGGGCTTGCAGTCCGCGGGTGTGGCCGCGTGCACCAAACACTTTCCCGGGCACGGCGACACATCGGTCGACTCACACCACGCATTGCCCCGGATCGATGTGGAGTTGGCCACTTTGCATGCCCGTGAGCTGCTGCCTTTTCATTCGGCGATCGCAATGGGTTCCAAGTCGGTCATGAGCGCGCATATCCTGCTACCCGCGCTCGACCCCGATCACCCGGCGACCCTGAGCCCGCGGATCCTCACCGGTCTGCTGCGTCAGGAGCTGGGTTTCGACGGCCTCATCGTCACCGACGGTATGGAGATGAAGGCCGTCGCCGAGACGTACGGGATCGAGCGCGGCAGTGTCCTCGCGATCGCCGCCGGTGCCGACGCGATCTGCGTCGGCGGCGGCCTGGCCGACGAGGACACGGTGCTGCGGCTGCGCGACGCGCTCGTCACCGCGGTGCGCCAGGGCGAGCTGCCCGAGGAACGACTGGCCGACGCGGCCGCACGGGTGCGTGCGCTCGCGGACTGGACCAGGGGGGCCAGGGGGGCGGCATCGGAGCCGGGCGCGGCTTCACAGGAGGGGACCGCGCCCGGCACCGAGATCGGCCTCGTGGCCGCGCGCCGTGCGGTACGGGTGACCCCGGGGCCGCGGCCCCACGCGCCCCTCGCCTCCGCGCCGTACGTGGCCGCGTTCACCGCTGCGGCCAACATCGCGGTGGGCGACGAGACACCGTGGGGCGTCGCCGCGGAACTTGCCCGCCTGTTTCCCGGCACCCGGACGGATACCTACGCCGAATCCGCCCCGACCGCCGAGGTGCTGCGCGCCGCTGGCGACCGGCGTGTGGTCGCGGTGGTGCGCGATGCCCACCGGCACCCGTGGATGGCGCGGGCACTCGACGGCCTGCTGGCCGCCCGGCCGGACACGATCGTGGTCGAGATGGGCCTCAACCAGGCCCCACCGCGCGGCGCCCTCCATGTGGCGACACTCGGAGCGGCGCGGGTGTGCGGTGTCGCGGCGGCCGAGGCGATCTGCGGTCGCCTCTAGAGCGGCACTTTCGCGGTCAACCGCAGCGGTGGAGGACACTCCGGCTCACCGCTGCGAGGCGCGGGTGTGCCGGACGCCGCCGGGCGCCCCGCCCGCCACGGGCCACCGAGGCCGCACAGGGTGCGGGCACGGGCACCGTGCAAACCGGCCCTACAGCCCCTGCCACGCAGGCTTGTTCGCGTATGCGTGCCGGAAGTACCCCGCCAGCCGCAACCCCGACGCCGCCTCCTCGTCCACCACCACCGTCACATGCGGGTGCAGCTGGAGCGCTGAGGCGGGGCACACCGCCGCCACCGGCCCCTCCACCGTCGCCGCGACCGCCTCCGACTTGCCCTTGCCGGTGGCGATCAGCACCAGGTGGCGGGCCTCCAGGATGGTGCCGATGCCCTGGGTGATCACGTGCTGCGGCACCTGGGCGATGTCGCCGCCGAAGAAGCGCGCGTTGTCCGCCCGGGTCTGGTGCGTGAGCGTCTTGATCCGGGTGCGGGACGCGAGCGACGAGCACGGTTCGTTGAACCCGATGTGCCCGTCGGTGCCGATCCCGAGCAGCTGGAGGTCCACTCCTCCCGCCTCGGCCAGCGCCGCGTCGTACGCCGCGCAGGCGGCCGGCACGTCCGAGGCCGTACCGTCGGGGCCCAGGAAGGCGTCGGGGCGCAGCCCGAGTGGTTCGACGACCTCGCGCAGCAGGACGGAGTGATAGGACTCGGGGTGGCCCGCGGGCAGGCCCACGTACTCGTCGAGCTGGGCGATCCTGGCCATCGACGTATCCGCCTCACCCGCCCGCACGAACGCGGCGAGCGCTTCGTAGACGGGCAGGGGCGTCGATCCGGTGGCCACTCCGAGCAGTGCGTCGGGCTTGCGGCGCAGGAGATCCGCGATGCCCCGGGCGATGAGCTCCCCGCCGGATTCGGCGTCCGGGACTATGACAACTTCCACGCTGGGCCTGCCTATCGCCGGAAGATACGAAAGACATCTGGTATAGACCAATGTACCAGAGGGGGCCCTGAAAACACCCGCGGGCCGCGGCGCCGGGACGGGACCCTCAGCCCGTCCGGCACCGCAGCCCGGAGTTACCCGGCCGACGGGTGTGCGGTCCCGTGCGGCCGTTGGGAGGGCATCCACGCAGTCAGGGCAGAAAGCGCGGGCGCCCAGGTCCACCCTCCTGTGCGGGGAGGGCGGAGGCTCTACTGGTCATTGTGGACTAGACATCCACATGGAGAGAAGTCCGAGGTCCATCCTTCACCACGGAGCCCCCGTCTGTCCCGTTCACACCGAGGGTACGCTCACAAGGTGCCCTCCATGAACGATCTCGTACGCCAGCACACCGCCCTGAGTGAATCGGACCTCGAGTGGCTGCACCTGCTGGTCTCGGAGTGGCAGCTGCTCTCCGACCTCTCCTTCGCCGATCTGGTCCTGTGGGTCCCCACCCTGGACGGCACACGCTATGTCTCGGTCGCCCAGATGCGCCCCAACACCGGGCCCACCTCCTATCAGGACGACATGGTCGGCCATTTGGTTCCGCGCGGACGCCGCCCGATGCTGGACGCGGCGCTCGACGAGGGCCGTATCGTCCGCGAGGGCGACCCGGAGTGGCGGGAGGAGGTGCCGGTCCGGGTGGAGTCCATCCCCGTGCGGCGCGAGGGCCGGGTGCTCGGCGTGATCGCCAGGAACACCAACCTCCTCACGGTCCGCACACCGAGCCGGCTGGAGCTCACCTACCTTCAGTCCGCTTCCGACCTGGCCCAGATGATCGCCGCGGGTGCCTTCCCCTTCCCCGACCAGCAGGTCGACATGGATGCCTCGCCCCGTGCCGGTGACGGACTGATCCGCCTCGACGCGGACGGGGTCGTGCAGTACGCCTCGCCCAACGCGCTCTCCGCGTACCACCGTCTCGGCCTGGCCGCCGACCTGGTGGGACAGCACCTCGGGCGGATCACCGCGGAACTCGCCCCGTCCCGGGGGCCGGTCGACGAGGCCCTGGTCAAGCTGGCCAGCGGCTATGCACCCCGGGAGGCGGAGGTCGAGGGCAACGGCGGCGTGATCCAGCTCCGGGCCATTCCGCTCAAGCCCAAGGGGCCGCGCATCGGCTCCCTGGTGCTGCTCCGGGACGTCACCGAACTCCGGCGCCGTGAGCGTGAGTTGATCACCAAGGACGCCACCATCCGGGAGATCCACCACCGGGTCAAGAACAACCTCCAGACCGTGGCCGCCCTGCTGCGGCTCCAGGCCCGCCGGATGGATTCCGTGCGGGGCAAGGAGGCGCTCAACGAGGCGGTACGCAGGGTCGGCTCCATCGCGATCGTGCACGAGACGCTGTCCCACAATCTCGACGAGCGGGTCGAGTTCGACGAGATCGCCGACCGGGTCCTCGCCATGGTGGCCGAGATCGCCCCGGGCAAGGTGGTCTGCCGCCGCAGCGGTCGCTGCGGAATCCTCGACGCCGAGGTGGCCACCCCGCTCTCGATGGTTCTGACCGAGGTGGTGCAGAACGCCCTCGAGCACGCCTTCGCCCCGGGGGAGCAGGGCACGGTCGATGTCACGGCGGTCCGCGGCGGGCCGCGCGGTGCGGAGCGACTGCTGATCACCGTGCAGGACGACGGCCGCGGGCTGCCCAAGGGTTTCGACCCGCAGCGGGCCGGCAATCTCGGGCTCCAGATCGTCAGGACCCTGGTGGAAGGGGAGCTCGGCGGCTCCTTCGACATGAAGCCGGCCCCGGGGCGCGGCACTCATGTGGTCCTGGACATCCCCGTACAGAGCGAGAAGTAACCGCCCCTTCCGGGCGCGCACAGCAGCGAGCCCCGGACCGTATCTACGGTCCGGGGCTCGAACGCTGTGAGTTACTGCTGCGCGCTGCGGCTCGGGGGCGGTGAATGCGTACTCGCCGTACGCGCCGCCGGCCTCAGGCTCATAGCGGTGGCGATCAGGCGCTGGCGTTGCGCGCCCGGTTACGAGCAGCGCGGCGCTTCATCGCGCGCCGCTCGTCCTCGCTGAGGCCACCCCAGACGCCGGAGTCCTGGCCGGACTCGAGCGCCCACTGCAGGCACTGCTCCATGACGGGGCAGCGGCGGCAGACGGCCTTGGCTTCCTCGATCTGCAGCAGCGCAGGACCGGTGTTGCCGATGGGGAAGAACAGCTCGGGGTCTTCCTCGCGGCAAACGGCGTTGTGACGCCAGTCCATGGCTGCTACCTCTCTTGGTATGACTTACTGATTGCTTGTGAATGTGAACGCTTTCACGAATCCCCCCGCAAGGGAAGGGTCAACGCCCAGTTGAACTGGTTGCTGTCCTGAGATGAGGAGGGGTTCTGGCTGCCTGGGAGGCCGATCCTGCGGGCCGTTCCGATCGCCACGTAGAGATTCGCAAACCTCGGCGGCGGATACAACCCCTTCCGGAAAGTTTTTTTTGATTCCTTGGTGTCGACTAGATCACAGCCGTACTTCCATGGGGTGGATCCGCGTCTAAACGTTCGACTGTAAGGAGATCAGGGCCTTCCACTCACACAATCACACGCAGTGCACGGCGAACGCCTGTGAACGTCACGCTCGTACGCAGCCCCAGATGGTCTCCGTCCATCTGGAAGGGCAGTGGAGCCTTCGAATGCAAGGTGAAGTCCGCTACATCGTGAAGCGACATCACATGCTTGCCGTGCGGTCCGCGCTCCGGGGTCGAGGTGAGCAGCTGGGTCGCGTAACGGGCCAGCGTGGGAGCCGACAGCCGTCGCAGTGCCATGACGTCCAGAGCGGTGTCGAACGACGCGTCGGGGGCGGCGTACACCGGGCGATTGCCCAGGTAGGTCCAGGGGGAGGTGTTGCACACTATCGACAGCACAAGATCGCGCACCGGCTCCATGCCGGGGCGCTCCAGGGTGATCGCGCCCCGCCTGCGGTGCGGGTCGTCCAGGAAATGGCGGGCTGCCTGACGTATGTAGAGGGCGTGCGTCGACTTCCTGCCGCGTTCGCGCTGCTGTTCGACCCGCCCGACGACTCCGGCGTCGAAGCCGAATCCGGCACAGAAGGTGAACCAGCGCGCCGGGGCTCCCTCGTCATCCGTCCCCGGCGTGCCGGACGCCAGCCCGAGCCCGACGGTGCGCTCACTGCGCAGACTCAGCGCGTCCAGGATGGCGCCGGTCGCCTCGACCGCGTCGTTCGGCAGCCCGAGCGCCCGTGCGAACACATTGGTGGAGCCGCCGGGGACCACCGCGAGCCGGGGCAGTGCGTCCGGATCGGGGCCGGCGTGCAGCAGGCCGTTGACGACCTCGTTGACGGTGCCGTCACCCCCGAGCGCCACGACCAGGTCGATGTCGTCGGACTCGGCCGCCCGCCTGGCGAGGTCGCGGGCGTGACCGCGGTACTCCGTCGTGACGGCCTCCAGCTTCATTTCGCTGGCGAGGGCGTGGATCAGTACGTCACGCGTGCGGGCACTGGTGGTGGTTGCTGCCGGGTTGACCACGAGGAGTGCGCGCATGGCCGCCAGAGTACCTACCGGGGGGTACCCGGCGTACCTGCCGGGGCACCCGGTCAGGCCCGGAGCCGGTGGCCGACGGCTACCCTTCAGGGGTGAGCAGTGCTGACCAGACCCCCGAACAGTCCGCCGAGCAGTCCGCCGAGGCCGTGTCCGGCCCCCGCCCGCCCCGGCTCACCGCCGCGGCGGCCGTCTGCGGGCTGGAAGCCCTGGCGCTCGTCGCCGGTGGTGTCTATCTGCTGGTGACCGGGCTCGTCGGCACCCCCGAGAGCACCACCCAGGCGGAGTCGGGCGGCGCCACGCTGATCGCCCTGGGGCTCATCCCGCTGCTGGCCGCCCGTGGCCTGCTGCTGCGCCGCGGCTGGAGCCGTGGTCCGGCGATCATCACCCAGCTGATGGCCCTCCCCGTGGCCTGGACGCTCCTGCGCTCATCGGGCGCCCTGATCCCCGCGGGGATCGCGCTCGCGCTGGTGGCAGTGATCGGTCTGGTGGTGCTGCTCAACCCGGCAACGACCCGAGAGCTGGGCCTCCGGCGGGGGTGAGCGGGTCTCCCGGGGTGCGGCACGCCGGGAGACCCGCCCACCCCGCACCGCCTACTCCTCGACGAGGAGCTTCTCGCGGAGCTGTGCCAGCGTCCGCGCCAGCAGACGCGACACATGCATCTGCGAGATGCCGACCTCCTGCGCGATCTGCGACTGCGTCATGTTCCCGAAGAACCGCAGCAGCAGAATCCGCTTCTCCCTCGGCGGCAGGTCCTCCAGCAGAGGCTTCAGCGACTCCCGGTACTCGACCCCCTCCAGCGCCTCGTCCTCCGCGCCGAGCGTGTCGGCCACCGCGGGTGACTCGTCGTCCGTGTCGGGCACGTCAAGGGACAGCGTGGAGTACGCGTTGGCCGACTCCAGGCCCTCCAGCACCTCCTCCTCGGAGATGCCGAGGCGCTCGGCCAACTCGTGCACGGTGGGTGAGCGGCCGTGCTGCTGGGACAGCTCAGCGGTCGCCGTGGTGAGCGCCAGCCGCAGCTCCTGCAGTCGCCTCGGGACCCGCACCGCCCAGCCCTTGTCGCGGAAGTGGCGCTTGATCTCGCCGACGACCGTGGGCGTCGCGTACGTGGAGAACTCGACACCGCGCTCCGGGTCGAACCGGTCCACCGACTTGATCAGACCGATGGTGGCGACCTGGGTCAGATCGTCCAGCGGCTCACCGCGGTTGCGGAACCGGCGGGCCAGGTGCTCGACCAGGGGCAGATGCATCCGTACGAGCTGATTGCGCAGCTCGGCGCGTTCTGGGGAGCCCTCGGGCAGTTCGCGCAGCGTGATGAACATCGACCGGGCCTCGCTCCGGTCGTTCGCCCCGGCGTGGGTATGACTCGCCTGCGCGTGAACCGCCTGGTCCGCGCGATCCGCGTGATTCTTGGAGTGCTGCTCGTGCTGCTCGCTCATATGGGCCGCCCTCCCCCAGTCCTTCGCCTGGGAGGTACCCCCAGCCTGCGCCTGCTCCGCCGCCTGTGCCGCGGCCGACACGCCGTCACGGCCATCCACCGCGGGGTGGGGCCTGGCCTGCTGCTCCGGGATGCCCGTGGGGGCGTACACCGGATCGGCCGGAACCGCACAACCATCGTGCGGTGTTCCGGGAACGCGCTCCTCGTCCCGCACCGGACCGTCCCCGTCCCTCACGCCGGCCCGGGTCCCGCGCCGCGCTGTTTGTGCAGGCTGATGGCCACCGTGCGGTCGTCGGCCACGGAGGACTCCACCTTGCCGGCCAGCGCCGAGAGCACCGTCCAGGCGAAGGTGTCGCGCTCCGGCGCGCGGCCGTCGGTGGTGGGGGCCGAGACCGTGACCTCCAGGGAGTCCTCGACGAGGCGGAAGACGCAGCTGAGGACGGACCCCGGAACGGCCTGCTGGAGCAGGATCGCGCAGGCCTCGTCGACCGCGATGCGCAGGTCCTCGATCTCGTCGAGGGTGAAGTCCAAGCGTGCCGCGAGGCCGGCCGTGGCCGTACGCAGCACGGAAAGGTAGGCACCCGCAGCCGGCAGCCGGACTTCCACGAAGTCCTGGGTCCCGGGCTCGCCTGCGATCTGGGACACCCTCACCTCCAAGGTGGCACAAGGTCGATCGAGGCTCCGGGTAGACGGTCCCGGAGCCGATTGCTGCGCGTCGGTACGCAGTCGGTTACCTGGACTGGCGACGCTATCGCGATCCATGGTGCCGTGTCGCCGGACCCTTACCCGACGCTGTCACTCATGGTAAGCCCATGGGTACGCACAGTGGCTAGAGGTGTGCGCCCCCCAATTGAGATAACCCGGCGGAGGGTTGACGTACCCAGACGTCACACGATCGAACCGTCCGGGTAGCACCACCGCCAGCTCTCCCCGGGCTCCAGGGTCCGGACGATCGGGTGCCCCGATTCGTCGGCGTGCCGTGTGGCGTGCCGGTTGACCGAGGAATCGCAGCAGCCCACATGCCCGCAGCTCAGGCAGAGCCGCAGTTGCACGGGGTGTGTTCCGTCCACCAGGCACTCCCGACAGGTATCGCTCAGCTGTGCGGGTTCGGGGCGCGGCAGGTCGAGAACATGCAGGCACTCGCTCATGATTGCCAGACTACGACGAGCGTGACGACGTGAGGCCGCTGATATGGACGCACTTCCCCTGGTGGCGCTGATCGCGGTGAGTGCGGTGGTCGCCGCCTCGGCCCGCAGGACACCGGTACCCGCGCCGCTGCTGCTGGTGACCGTGGGACTGGCCGCCTCGTACGTACCCGGCGTGCCGTCGTACACCCTCGACCCGCACATCGTGCTGCCGTTGGTGCTGCCCCCACTTCTGCACACAGCGGCGGTGGAGAGCTCGTACCTCGATCTCCGGGCCAACATCCGGCCCATCGCCCTGCTCTCCGTCGGCTACGTGCTCTTCGCGACCCTGGCCGTCGGCTATCTCGCGTACCTCCTCGTGCCCGAACTGCCGCTGACCGCGGCCCTGGTGCTCGGGGCCGTCGTGGCGCCCCCGGACGCCGTGGCCGCCACTGCGATCGCACGCCGCCTCCGGCTGCCGCACCGCATCACCACGATCCTCCAGGGCGAGTCCCTGGTGAACGACGCCACCGCGATCACCGCCTACCGCGTGGCGCTCGCGGCCGCCATCGGTGAGGGCGTGACCTGGGCGGGAGCCATCGGGGAGTTCCTGCTCGCGGCCGTCGGCGGGATCGTGGTCGGGCTGATCCTCATGGTGCCGATCCATTGGTTGCGCACTCATCTGAAGGAGGCGCTGCTCCAGAACACCCTGTCCCTGCTCATCCCGTTCGTCGCGTACGCCGCCGCGGAGCAGGTCGGGGCGTCCGGCGTGCTCGCCGTCGTGGTCGTCGCGCTCTTCCTCGGGCACCGCGCCTGGCAGGTGGACTTCGCCACCCGGCTCCAGGAGGAGGCCGTGTGGAAGATGGTGTCCTTCCTCCTGGAGTCCGCGGTCTTCCTGCTGATCGGCCTGCAGCTGCCGTACGTGGTCCAGGGGCTCGGGTCCTACAGCGTCGCCGAGGCCGTCTGGTACGCCTTCGCCGTGTTCGTGATGGTGGTCGTGATCCGCTACGTCTGGGTCTTCCCCGCGACGTTCCTGCCGAGGAAGCTGTCGAGCCGGATCAGGGAGCGCGAGCCGGGGGTGAACTGGAAGGCGCCCGTGATCGTGGGCTGGGCCGGGATGCGCGGGGTGGTCTCTCTGGCGATCGCCTTCTCGATCCCGCTCACCATCCATGGCGGGGAGTCCTTCCCGTCCCGCAATCTGGTGCTGTTCCTGACCTTCACCACGGTGATCGGGACCCTGGTCGTGCAGGGCCTGACCCTCCCGCCGCTGATCCGGGCGCTGAAACTGCCCGATCGCGACGCGCAGGCCGAGACCCTCGCCGAGGCCCAAGCGCAGAGCGAGGCGTCCCGCAAGGCGGAGGAGCGTCTCGACGCTCTGCTGGCCGACGAGCGCAACGCCTTGCCGGATCCGCTGGCCGACCGGTTGCGCGGGGTGCTGGAGCGCCGCAGGAACGCCGTGTGGGAGCGGCTGGGCGCGGGGAACCCGATCACCGGGGAGTCCGCCGACGACACCTACCGGCGGCTCGCGCGGGAGGTGATCGACGCCGAGCGGGCGGTCTTCGTGCAACTGCGCGACCAGCGGCGGATCGATGACGAGATGATGCGCACGCTGCTGCGGCGGCTCGACCTCGAGGAGGCCGCCGCCTACCGGGAGGGTCAGGACTGAGCGGGCCGTTCCGGTGGCTGTGCCACCGGGTCGGGGCTTCCCGTGATCACGGCGGTCACGGATGTTCCGGGCCGGAACGCGCCCTCGTCGGCGAGGGTGACGAGGGCGTACAGCAGTTTGGCGACGTAGAGGCGTTCGACGGGCAGTCCGTGCCGCTGCTCGAAGTCCTCGGCGAAGGCGTCGAGTGCCGGGGTGGTCCGGGCATAGCCGCCGAAGTGGAAGCGCTCGTCCAGCCACCAGTCGCCCGCGGGGCCACCGAAGGCCTGCCGCTGGAGGGCGGCGACCGCTTCGCTCAGGAAACCGCCCCGGAGCACGGGGATCCCGAGGGCTCTCGCGGGCCTCTCTGCCGGCGCCCCGGGCGAGGGGGCCAGTCCGGCGGCCAGCCCGGCGAGGGTCCCGCCCGTGCCGCAGGCCACGGCGACCACCTCCGAAACGCCGCGCAGTTCCCTCCCCAGCTCCGCGCAGCCTTGTGCGGCAAGGGCGTTGCTCCCGCCTTCGGGGATGACACGGCAGTCCCCGGGTGCTCCGTGTCCGCCTCCGAACCGCTCGACCAGTGACGCCAGCACGTCGGGGTCTGTCTTGCGGCGGTACGTGCCCCGGTCCACGAAGCGCAGCCGCATGCCGTCCGCCGCGCACCGGGCGAGCGAAGGGTTGAGGGGGCGGTCGGCGAGCTCGTCGCCGCGGACGATCCCGATGGTGCGGAAGCCCAGCAGCCGGCCGGCGGCGGCGGTGGCCCGCAGATGGTTCGAGTACGCCCCGCCGAAGGTCAGCACCGGACGGCCGGCCGCGGCGGTCAGGTTCGGCGCGAGCTTGCGCCACTTGTTGCCGGGGAGAGAGGGGTGGATCAGATCGTCGCGCTTGAGCAGCAGGCGTACGCCGTGCCGGGCGAAGCGTTCGTCCTCGACCGGCTCCAGAGGGGACGGGAGCCGGGGGCGGAGGGTGCCGAGGTCGATCGCGTTCACCCAGTCATTGTCGCGCCCGCGTCAGCCTGCGCTTCCGGGCTGGGCCGGGCGGGTGGAAACGCGCCGGCCATGCCCCACTGGTACGGGACTAGTCCCACTCATTTGTGTAATGGCGCGCCCACTCTGCGTGATGGAAGGCTTCTTCGTGCAGGTCAGTCCATGATTGTCGTGATTGCGAGGACGCATGTCGGTCGGTTCGGTTGGTTCGGTTGGTGACGAGGTCCGCGATGGCGGCCAGGACGCGGCCCTGCCGCAGCAGAGTCTTGGTACGGCTGCGGCGCGGAACCTGGCGACCACCACCAAGTCGGCGCCCCAGATGCAGGAGATCACCTCCAGGTGGCTGCTGCGGATGCTGCCGTGGGTCGAGGTTCAGGGCGGTGCGTACCGGGTGAACCGCCGTCTCAGCTATTCCGTGGGCGACGGGAGGGTCACCTTCATCCAGACCGGGGGGCAGGTCCAGGTCATCCCGGCGGAGCTCGGCGAGCTCCCCTCGCTGCGGGGGTTCGAGGACGCGGCGGTGCTGGCCGAGCTGGCACAGCGGTGCCGGCAGCGGGAGTTCGCGCCCGGAGAGGTGCTGGCCACGAAGGGGGAGACGGCGGACCGGGTGTTCCTGATCGCCCACGGCCGGGTGGAGCGGATCGGCGCCGGTCCCTATGGCGACGAGGCGGTGCTCGGGGTCCTCGCCGACGGCTCCTATCTCGGCGACCGGTCACTCGTCGACGGCGACGCGGTCTGGGACTCGACGGCCAGGGCCGCCACTTCGTGTGTGGTGTTGCAGCTGACCCGCCAGGACGTGCTGACCCTCGCCGACCGGTCCGAATCGCTGGCCGCCCATCTGGTGTCGCTGGTGTCCCTGCCCCACCAGCGGACCAACAAGTACGGCGAGGCCGCCATCGACCTGTCGGCGGGTCATATCGGCGAGGCCGTCGTGCCGCACACCTACGTCGACTACGAAGCGGCGCCCCGTGAATACGAGCTGAGTGTCGCTCAGACCGTGCTGAAGGTGCACAGCCGTGTCGCGGACCTCTACAACCAGCCGATGAACCAGACCGAGCAGCAGTTGAGGCTCACGGTGGAGGCACTGCGGGAGCGCCAGGAGGACGAGCTCATCAACAACAGGCAGTTCGGACTCCTGGCCAACTGCGACTACGGGCAGCGACTCCAGCCGCACGACGGTGTGCCCGGACCCGACGACATGGACGAGCTGCTGTCCCGGCGGCGCGGCTCCAAGCTCTTCCTCGCACACCCGCGCGCCATCGCGGCATTCGGACGCGAGTGCACCAAGCGGGGTATCTACCCGGACACGGTGGACATCGGCGGACACCGCATCCCGGCCTGGCGCGGAGTGCCCATCTTCCCCTGCAACAAGATCCCGATCTCGGACTCCCGCACGACGTCCATCATCTGCATGCGCACCGGCGAGGACGACCAGGGCGTGATCGGGCTCCGGCAGAGCGGCATCCCCGACGAGATCGAACCGAGCCTGTCGGTGCGCTTCATGGGCATCGACGAACAGGCGATCATCTCCTACCTGGTCACGGCCTACTACTCGGCGGCCGTTCTGGTGCCCGACGCCCTCGGCGTGCTGGAGAACGTCGAAGTGAGCCGCTGGCGATAAGCGTTCCGCTGGAAATCCGGTGCGTCGGGAAGTCTTCCTGGGGTCCTCCGCGGCAGCAGGGGACCCCGGGTGCCGCACCGGTCAGCACGAGCCACACCCCACCCGCGGGGGCGGCCACTGCGCCCCGCCGGCCGCCCCCGCCCCCTTGAGCAGCCCCACCCTTGAACAGAGGGAGACACCGTGACGATGACCAGTACGGACACCGGCACCGATGGACAAGAGGCCGCGGCACTTCTGGAACGCACCCGGACCGCCGTCACACCACGACTGAGGGACACCGTGGAGTCCCTGCCCGGATCCATACGGCGCATCGCGATGTACCACTTCGGCTGGGAGCACGCCGACGGCAGCCCGGCCGCCGGTTCGGCCGGGAAGGCGATCCGCCCCGCCCTGGTGCTCGCCGCAGCCCGGGCGCTCGGCGGGGATCCACAGCATGCGGTCCGGGCCGCTGCCGCGGTCGAGCTCGCGCACAACTTCACCCTGCTGCACGACGACGTGATCGACGAGGACCGTACCCGCAGGCACCGGCCCACCGCCTGGACCGTGTTCGGCACGCCCGACGCCATCATCGCGGGCGACGCGATGCTCGCCCTCGCCCTGCGGCTGCTCGCCGAGGACCGGCACCCGGCCGCCGCGGCGGCGTCCGCCCGGCTCGCGGCCTGTGTGATCGAGCTGTGCGCGGGACAGCAGGCCGACTGCGCCTTCGAGGAGCTCGACCCGCACGAGGTGTCCCTCGACGAGTGCCTCGCCATGGCCACGGCGAAGACAGGGGCCCTGCTGGGCTGCGCCTGCGCCCTGGGGGCGCTCTATGCGGGGGCGGGGGAGGAGGAGATCGCGGCGATGGACGCCTTCGGGCGGGAGGCGGGGCTGGCCTTCCAGCTGATCGACGACCTGATCGGGATCTGGGGCGATCCGGAGCGCACGGGCAAGCCTGCCGGGGCCGACCTCGTGGCGCACAAGAAGTCACTTCCGATCGTCGCGGCCCTGGGCTCGGGCACGGTGCCGGGCAGGGAGCTGGCCGAGCTGTACGGACGCCCGATGGACACGGAGGCCATCCGCCGCGCGGCCGACGCCGTGGAGCGGGCGGGGGGCAGGGACTGGGCCCAGCTCGAGGCCGCGGACCGGATGGCGCGGGCGGTGCAGCAGCTGTCCCGGGCGGTCCCGGACCTCGCTGCGGCAGGTGATCTCCTGGCCCTCGCCGAGTTCGTCACTCGCCGCAACCGCTAGGCCGTGTTTGAAAGCGATCGCCTGGCTCGCGACTCCCCCAGAACGTCGCCTGGGAGGTGCCTCCAGCACGCACACTCGCTGCGTTGTCGAGATCGTCCACGTACGCCCAGTACGAGGACGATTGCCCCCGACCTTCGGTGGGGGTACCCCCACCGCCTTGCGATTCACGCACCAGACGCCGCGAGCCCCGCCGTCCGGGCGGACGGCGCTGCTCTCACACGACCTAGTGCCGTGACCTCTCCTGCCACGGCACCCGGTCCTGTCCGGGGGTCTTGAGGAACGGCCCGCCGCGTGGTCCCGGGGCAGGGCGGTTTCCCGCCATGCCCCGGGGCCGGACCCGGGGTGCAACTCTAGGATCTCCAGGACCTGTTGACGAGCGCGGAGAGGTCCGGACATGGACGTACGGATACGGCAGGCCGGGGCGGGTGACCGGGACAGCGTGGCGCGGCTGCTCGACGAGGCCTTCACGGACGACCCGGTGAGCAGCTGGGTGTTCCCCGACGAGAACCACCGCCGCAAGGTGCACGGGGTCTTCATGGGCGTCTTCCTCGACACCGCACTCGCCGAGGGGCGGGTGGACATGACGGAGGACGGAACGGCCGCGGCGCTCTGGCTCCAGGTGCCCGCGGGGCCGCCGGACGCCGACGACGACACACCGGCCCGGATGCGTGAGGCGGCGGATCCGGACAACGAGCGCGCGGAACTCGTCGGCCGGCTCACCGGCGCTGTTCACCCGCACGACCGGGCCCATGAGTATCTGCTGCTCATCGCGGTCTCTCCGGAGCGCCAGGGTCAGGGGCTCGGCACCGCACTGATGGCCCCGGTACTGGAGCGCTGCGACCGCGAGGGGGTTCCCGCGTATCTGGAGGCCAGCAGCGCCCGCAGCGGCAGGCTCTACGAGCGCCTCGGTTTCGCCTTCACGGACCGCCTGGTCGAGCTGCCCGACGGCCCGTGCATGTGGCCCATGTGGCGGGAGCCTGCCACCATCCCCGTGGGCGGCTGACGGGCCGCAAGGGGCCGGTCGCCGGTCACTTCTCCGGGATGATCCGGCTGACCACGGTCTCCACGAGCGCGTCGAGCTCGCGGTCGGCGAGCACCTCGGGCAGCGTGAAGTGCTCGAGCATCAGGCCCGTCATGGCCAGATACAGGGTCAGGAAGACATCCGCGTCGCCCGGCAGGCCCGAGTGGAGATGCAGCAGGCGGTTGGCGTCCAGCTCGGCACGGACCGCCCTGTTCAGCTCGGCCGCCAGCGCCGGGCGTCGTGTGGCCTCCAGGCGCAGCTCAAGCAGGGCGAGATAGCCGGTGCGTTCGGCGGTCATGCGGCGTACCAGCCAGCGCATCAGATCGACGTACAGCTCGCGGGACGGCGCCGGACGCATCGCCGCCTCGGCCTGGCCGGGGTCCGGGGTCATCCGCACATGGATCCGGGCACCCGCCTGAGTGAACAGGTCGTCGCGGTTCGAGAAGTAGTTGGACGCCGTCCCGGCCGGTACCCCGGCCTCGGTGTCGACGGCCCGGAAGGTGAGGCCGCGTGCCCCTTCCCGGGCGAGCACCTCGATGGCGGCGTCCACCAGGGTGATCCTGCGCTCAGGGTTTCTGACCATCCCCTCAGCCACCTCTCAGTGATCCGCTGCTCTGTCCGAAAATCATTCCGCCACAACCACTACGTACGGAGTACTCTAATTGTAGTGGTTCCGGGGTGGGCCCACGAAAGGCCCCTAGGGAAGCGGAGAACTGGTTTGCGCAGACTCACGTACTTCATCGCCTGCTCGATCGACGGCTTCATCGGTGATCCGAAGGGCGACGCGTCGTCCATGTTCGCTTACGTGGACACGGAGTTCCTGGAGTTCCTCAAGGCCGAGTACCCGGAGACCATCTCGGCCGAAGGCCGGAGGATGCTGGGCCTGGACGGACTCGAGAACGTGCGCTTCGACACGGTGATCCAGGGCCGCGGAAGCTATCAAGTGGGCCTGGACGCGGGGATGACCAGCCCGTACGGCCATCTGCGCGAGTACGTGGCCTCGCGCACCCTCGCCGCGCCCCCTGATCCGCGTGTGCGGATCCTGTCGGGTGACCTGGTCGCCGCGGTCCGTGAGCTCAAGGCGGAGGATGGCGGGCTCGGTATCTGGCTCTGCGGGGGCTCGGAGATCGCCGGTGAGCTGTTCGAGGAGATCGACGAGCTCGTGATCAAGACCTATCCGCAGGTGTACGGGTCGGGGATGCCGATGTTCGGCTCCGGATTCACCCTCGCCGACTTCACCCTGGACACCGTGCGCACCTTCGGTAACGGTGCGTTGGTGCGGCAGTACACCAGGCGGCGGTAGGGATCCGACCGCGCCGGGACGAGCGGTGTCCGTCCCGGGCGTGCCGACCTATCCTTGAACGCATGGGCAGCGAAGGACATCGGACCGTCCGCCGCCCGGAGGCCGAGTTCGTGTGCCCGGCCTGCGGGAAGCCTGTCGGTACCGTCATCAAGCGGCGCAAGGTACTCGGGGCGTTCGTCCCGGAGTGGGTGCCGGGCCCCTGCCGCAACGCGGGCTGTGCGCTGGGCGCCGAGCCGTCCCGTTCCGAGTCGCCCCGTTCCGCGGAGTCGTGAGGCGGGTTCGGGAGACCGTCCCGCCACCGCTCGCAACCCTCTGAGGGTGGGCCGTTCGGGCGTTCGATGCATTCGAAGGGGTGACCGGCTGTACGGCGGAGCCAGTCATACCGCTACAGTCCGCGCCATGTCATCGGAGTCGACGGACGTATGGACCGGCTGGTACCGGGACCGCCGGGGTGCGGAAGCGATCGCGGTCGCTGTGCACGGGCGGGAAGTGCACACCCGCATCAGGGGAATCGAGTACGAGGGCTCGGGTCTCGCCGCCTTGGCCGCGGTGGGCTCAGGTGAGGCGCTCGCCGGTTGCGTGCTGGAGTGGGATCTGCCGCTGCCCGTGGTCCTGGCCGGAGCGGAGCACCAGGCCACACTGTGCTGCCTGTTGACCCTCGGCGACCGCGGGTCCGACGGGCGCCCCGACCGGGTCGACCTGAGTCTGACCCTGCACTTCGGCGGGGCGGCGTACACATCCGGAATCGCGGGCGGGGACTTCGACGACGCGCTCGCGCGCATCCGGCGCCAGCTGCCCCAAGGGGCGGACTTCGGGCGCGGGCTGCTCGAACGCGCCTGAATCGCGGAACGCACCAGGGACGCACCCGTGGGCGGGACCGGGAACGGCCTCCCGCTCCCGCCCTGGCGTGCGTCAGGCCCGCTTGTGCTCATCCGTGAGCAGGCCACGGAAGGTTCGCGCGGGCCGGCCGGTGAGGCGCCGCACGGTGTCGGTGACGCGGTCCTCCGCTCCCTCGGCGATGGTGCGGTCCATGCCGGCCGGCATCGCGGCGAACTCCACGGGCATCAGCGCCGTGAGGCGATCGCGCATCTGGTTGTCGGGCAGAGGACGGCTGTACGAAGCCCGTCGCGAGCCGATCAGGGAGGCAGTCGAAACCGGCCCGCGAAAAGACCGCACCCGGGCCGACGCGGACGCCGTGATCGGCGTCCGTGTGCGGACCGGGTGCGGTGGTGGTGCGAGGGGACCGAAGGCTTCAGGCCTTCTTGGTCTCCCAGAAGATGCGGTCGATCTCGGCGATGAGCTCCAGCGCCTTCTCGCCCGTCTTGGGGTCGGTGGACGCCTTGGCCGCGGACAGCGCCTTCAGGGTGTCGTTGACCAACTGGTGCAGCTGCGGGTACTTCTCGAAGTGCGGCGGCTTGAAGTAGTCGCTCCACAGCACCGACACGTGGTGCTTCGCGAGCTCGGCGCGCTGTTCCTTGATGTCGGTCGCGCGGGCCTGGAAGTGCGGGTCGTCGTTGGCGGCCATCTTCTCCTGGACGGCCTTGACCGACTCGGCCTCGATACGGGCCTGGGCGGGGTCGTAGACACCGCAAGGCAGGTCGCAGTGGGCGCTGACCTTCACCTTGGGGGCAAAGAGGCGGGAGAGCATTTGAGCCGTCCTTCCTTGTGATCGTCTTCTCAGGTAGGACATTACTCCGTGGCAGACGGGTTTTTGCGAGCGCCCCTGGGGCTTAGGTCAAAAGTCCGGGGCGTGCCGGGACCCCGCGGAACGTACGGTGAGAGCCGAGAGGTGGACGATGACCGACCTGGGGCGTGAGCCCGGAGCGCGCTTCGGGGTCGCGGAGGTGACGGGTCCCTCCATGTACCCCACGCTGGCGCACGGCGACCGGCTGCTGGTGCACTACGGTGCCGCGCTCCGGGGCGGGGACGTGGCGGTGATGCGGCATCCCTTGCAGCAGGACCTGCTGATCGTGAAACGACTCGCCGAGCGCCGCGAGGGCGGCTGGTGGGTGCTGGGCGACAATCCGTACACCGAGGGGGACAGCAGGCTGTTCGGCGTGGTGCCGGACGAGCTGCTCCTGGGGCGGGTCAGGGTGCGCTACCGGCCGCGCGGCGGGGATCAGGGCTCGCTGCGCTCCCGTACGGCCTGGTTGGTGTCCGCCGTGCGGCCGGTGCTCTGCGACCGCTCGGTCTCCAGGCGCTTGCGGGCACGGTAGGCGGCGACGTTGGCGCGCGTCGCGCAGCGGTCCGAGCAGTAGCGGCGTGAGCGGTTCGTCGAGGTGTCGAGATAGGCGTTGCGGCAGGGTGCTGCCTGGCACAGCCCGAGCCGGTCGACGCCGAACTCGGTGAGGTGGAAGGCCAGTCCCATCGCGGCGATCGCCGCGTAGCCCGCCGTCGCGTTGGACGGATGCTCGGCCAGGTGCATGTGCCAGCGCGGCCGGCCCTCGTCGTCGAAATGGTCGTGGCCGGAGATCTGGGGGCTGACCGGGAACTCCAGCAGCAGTGAGTTGAGCAGGTCGACGGCCTGGGTGTGGTCGCCCGCGTCGGCCGCGTTGAAGACCGCCCGCAGCCTGGCCCGTACGGAGCGGAACCGGGTCACGTCCGCGTCCGTGGCGCGGCGGGCCGCCTGGGTGGACGCGCCGAAGAGTTCGCGGACCGCCTCCACGGAGGTGAGTGAGTCCTTGCTGCGGGTCGGCTCCTCGGTGTTGACCAGACGCACGGCATAGTCCGAGTAAGAGGCCAGTTCCACTTGTAGTCCTTACGGATGGGGTCTAGTGTCGCCGTCGGGGAGGTAATGGATGCCTCGTCGAACAGGGTATTACAAAGGGGAGGGTTTCCATGTCTGACGCAGCGAACGCGGAAACAAGCACCGACTGGCAGGCCTGGCAGGAGAGCTGGGACCGTCAGCAGGAGTGGTACCTGCCCGACCGCGAGGAACGCTTCCGGGTGATGCTGGACATGGTCGAGGCCGTGGTCGGCCCCGAGCCCAGGGTCCTGGACCTCGCGTGCGGTACGGGAAGTATCTCGGACCGGCTGCTCAAGCGGTTCCCCAACGCGGTGAGCGTCGGGGTGGACCAGGACCCGGCCCTGCTCACCATCGCCGAGGGGTACTTCGCGAGCGACGAACGCGTCACCTTCGTCACCGCGGATCTCACCGACCCCGGCTGGACCGCGGCCCTGCCGCACGACTCGTACGACGCCGTCCTCACCGCGACCGCCCTGCACTGGCTGCGCCTGGACCCGCTGGCCACCCTGTACGGCCAGCTCGCCGGGCTGGTCGGTGACGGCGGGGTGTTCATGAACGCCGACCACATGAAGGACGAGACCACGCCCCGGATCAACGCCGCCGAGCACGTCCAGCGCCATGCCGCCATGGACCGGGAGAAGGCCGCCGGGGTGCTCGACTGGGCCGAGTGGTGGGCTCTGGCCGCCAAGGACCCGGTGCTCGCCGCCCCGACCGCCCGCCGGTTCGAGATCTACGGGGAGCACGCCGACGGGGGGTTCCCTTCACTCGAGTGGCACGCCCGAACCCTGCGCGAGGCGGGTTTCGCCGAGGCACGCGGGGTCTGGGCGTCTCCGTCCGACTCGATGGTGCTCGCCCTGAAGTGAGAAATCGGGGGGTCGGCAGAGCGAAGAAGGGCGGGTACCGGCGCATCGCGCCGGTACCCGCCCTTCCGTGACGGAACCGCCCGGTCTCAGAGCACCTTGGACAGGAACGCCTTCGTCCGCTCGTGCTGCGGATTGGTCAGCACATCGCGCGGGTTGCCGGACTCGACGACCACACCGCCGTCCATGAACACCAGTGAGTCGCCGACCTCGCGGGCGAAGCCCATCTCGTGGGTCACGACCACCATCGTCATACCGCTCTCGGCCAGGTCGCGCATGACGTCGAGTACGTCACCCACGAGCTCCGGGTCGAGGGCGGACGTGGGCTCGTCGAAGAGCATCAGCTTCGGCTCCATCGCCAGCGCACGGGCGATGGCGACACGCTGCTGCTGTCCACCGGAGAGCTGCGAGGGGTAGTTCCCCGCCTTGTCGCCGAGCCCGACGCGGTCGAGCAGCTTCAGCGCGCGCTGCCGGGCGACGGCCTTGGCCTCGCGCTTGACCTGGACCGGGGCCTCCATGACGTTCTCGAGGGCGGTCATGTGCGGGAACAGGTTGAACCGCTGGAACACCATGCCGATGTCCCGGCGCTGGAGGGCGACCTCGCTGTCCTTGAGCTCGTAGAGCTTGTCGCCCTTCTGGCGGTAGCCGACGAGCTCGCCGTCGACGTAGAGCCGACCGCCGTTGATCTTCTCAAGGTGGTTGATGCACCGGAGGAAGGTCGACTTGCCCGAGCCCGAGGGGCCAATGAGGCAGAACACCTCACGGGGGGCGACTTCGAGATCGATGCCCTTGAGGATGTGGGCGGCGCCGTAGGACTTGTGTACGCCCTCGGCCTTCACCATGGCGGTCATGTCACACCCCCCTGGGGCTCTGAAGGGACAACACGTTCGCCTTGATGCGCTGCCACGGCGTGGGCGGCAGCTGGCGCAGCGAACCGCGGGCGTAGTACCGCTCGACGTAGTACTGGCCGACGCTGAAGACGCTGGTCAGGGCCAGGTACCAGATGGAGGCGACGATCAGCATCTCCATGATGGCGAACGAAGTCGAACCGATGTTCGTCGCGGCGCGCAGCAGATCGGTGTACTGCACCGCGGAGACCAGGGAGGAGGTCTTGAGCAGGTTGATGAACTCGTTGCCGGTCGGCGGCACGATCACCCGCATCGCCTGCGGCAGCACGACCCTGCGCATGGTCTTGCCGTTGGACATGCCCAGCGCGTGCGAGGCCTCGGACTGGCCCTCGTCGACCGACTGGATGCCGGCCCGCACGATCTCGGCCATGTAGGCGCCCTCGTTCAGACCCAGACCCAGCAGGGCCACAAGGAACGGGGTCATGACATCGACCATCTCGTCCTTGTAGAACCCGATGTTCAGGATCGGGAAGATCAGCGCCAGGTTGAACCAGAGCAGGAGCTGCACATAGACCGGGGTGCCGCGGAAGAACCAGATGTACAGCCAGGACACCGCGCCGGTGACCGGGTTCTTCGAGAGCCGCATGACGGCGAAGACGATGCCCAGCACCAGGCCGATGATCATCGACAGCACGCTGATGATGATGGTGTTCAGCGCGCCTTCGAGGATGCGGGAGTCGAAGAGGTACTCGCTGATCGTGGCCCAGCGGATGTCGCCCTGCGAGAAGGCGAAGCCCAGCCAGCCGAGCAGCGCCAGCACGACCACGCCGGACACATAGCGTCCGTAGTGCCGCACCGGGATGGCCTTGATCTGCTCGGGGTGCGCCGCGACGGCGGCTTCCTTGCTGACCGCGCTGTCATCCTTGCCCTCCGGCGAGCCGGCCGGCTGCTTGTCAGCCGGTGGCTCGTCGGCGGGCGTCTTGTCGAACTTGTCAGTCACAGTGACTGCCCTTCAGGTGGAACGCTCGAGGCGGGTACGCCGCGACTTACTTACCGCCGTTGATGGTCGCCTCGGTGACCGCGCTGTCCTTGACGTCCCACTTCTCGAGGACCTTGCCGTACTCGCCGTCCTTGATGATCGCTGCCAGGGCCAGCTTGAGCGCGTCACGCAGCTCGGTGTTGTCCTTGTCGACGGCGATGCCGAACGGGCCGGCGTCGGTCTGGTCGCCCGCGACCTCGAAGTCGTTGCCGCCGCCCGCGGTCTTGGCGATGTGCGCGGCGACCGGGTAGTCGTTCAGGTCCGCCGCGGCGCCGCCCGACTTCACGCGGGTCTGGGCCTCGGCGTCGGTGTCGAAGGCCTCGATGGTGAGCTTGCCCTTGCCGTCCTTGGTGCACTTGGCGGCCTGGGCCTTGAAGGTGTCCTCGTAGATCGTGCCGCGCTGGACGGCGACCTTCTTCCCGCAGAGGTCGTCGAGCGAAGCGATCTTCTGCGGGTTGCCCTTCTTGACCAGCAGGGAGACACCGGAGGTGAAGTAGTCGACGAAGTCGACGCCCTCGCCGACCTTCTTACCCGTCTCGTCCAGACCCTCCTGGCGCGCCTTGGTGTCGCTCATGGAGGACATCACGATGTCCTGGCGGCCGGTGTTGAGGGAGGAGATCAGACCGTCGAAGGTGCCGCTGGTGAACTTGAACTCGACACCGAGCTGCTTGCCGAGCGCGGCGGCGATGTCGGGGTCGATACCGACGATCTTGCCACCCTCCTGGTACTCCATCGGGGCGTACGCGGCGTCGGTGCCCACCTTGATGACACCGGCGTCCTGGTACTTCTTCGGGAGCTTGGAGTGCAGCGGGGCGGAGCTGTCGGCGCCGGTCTCCTTGGTGGAGGTCGATGCCGAGTTGGTCTGGTCACCACAGGCGGTGAGTACCAGCGCGCCGGCGACCGCGATCGCGCCGACCGCGGCGATCCGGGACCGTGCGGCGGTCGTACGACGGGTGGTGCTTGCGGTCATGATCGTGGTCCTCCGGCATGTCGGGGTGTAGCCAAAGTCGGTCGCGAACTCGTCTTTGAGTGTCACGACTCTGTGTGTTTCCGGCATCTTGCCATTCGGACTAGCCCATTCAGTGGCCTCAGCATGTCAAAATCGGATAACGGGTGACCCCCGAACTGCGACAGGCCGGTACAACATGACCGGACCAGCCGCATCATCTGCGGCTTTACCTTCCAATGACGGAAAAATCTTCGGGTTGTCTCATCATCCGGGCAACGCGGGGAGTAACGGTAGGCGGACTATTTGCTACCTGTTGGCCGACTTGACGTTTTTTGTCAGGTTATGTCACCAGGTGTCATCACGCAGAGCCCCCGAGCCGGTCTAACGGACTCGTCGGCGATACCGTGCGTCAGGTAAGAAGGATCCTTACACCCCTCATCCGGGGCTCAGGGCGCGTTGTGCGGCGCGCCCGCGCGTACGTACCTCCCCCTGACGGGCGGGCCAACCCGCCCAGCGCAGGGAACGTACGCGGTGCCCGCCCACCCCTCCTCAACCAGGAGCGGCAACCCTCAACTGATGAAGACTTAAGGGGTCAACCAAAAATGGCAGCCGAGATCGTCAATCCCCACAGCGAGAGCGCCAGGGAAGCGGAAGCGGAGAGCGTCGCCGGTGAGTCCGGCGAAGCCTTCGATCCCGCCTTCGCGCTGCACCGCGGCGGCAAGATGGCCGTCCAGAGCACGGTGCCGATCCGCGACAAGGACGACCTGTCCCTCGCCTACACGCCCGGCGTCGCGCGGGTGTGCACCGCCATCGCCGAGCAGCCGGAGCTCGTCCACGACTACACCTGGAAGTCCCAGGTCGTCGCGGTCGTCACGGACGGTACGGCCGTGCTCGGCCTCGGCGACATCGGCCCGGAGGCCTCGCTCCCCGTGATGGAGGGCAAGGCGATCCTGTTCAAGCAGTTCGGCGGCGTCGACGCGGTGCCGATCGCGCTCGCCACCACCGACGCCGACGAGATCGTGGACACCGTCGTCCGCCTCGCCCCCTCGTTCGGCGGGGTGAACCTGGAGGACATCTCGGCGCCGCGTTGCTTCGAGATCGAGCGCAAGCTCCAGGAGCGGCTCGACATCCCCGTCTTCCACGACGACCAGCACGGTACGGCCGTGGTGACGCTCGCGGCCCTGCGGAACGCGGCGAAGCTGACCGGGCGAGGCCTCGGCGATCTGCGCGCGGTGATCTCCGGCGCGGGCGCGGCGGGTGTCGCCATCGCCAAGTTCCTCCTGGAGGCCGGGCTCGGGGACGTCGCGGTCGCCGACCGCAAGGGCATCGTGAGCCGGGACCGCGACGACCTCACCCCGGTCAAGCGGGAGCTCGCCGAGATCACCAACCGCGCGGGGCTCAGCGGCTCGCTGGAGACCGCGCTGGCCGGTGCGGACGTCTTCATCGGCGTCTCCGGCGGCACGGTGGCGGAGGCCGCGGTGGCCTCGATGGCGGAAGGCGCCTTCGTGTTCGCCATGGCCAACCCGAACCCGGAGGTCCACCCGGACGTGGCGCACAAGTACGCCTCGGTCGTGGCGACCGGCCGCAGCGATTACCCGAACCAGATCAACAACGTGCTGGCCTTCCCCGGCATCTTCGCGGGCGCCCTCCAGGTGCGGGCGTCCCGGATCACCGAGGGCATGAAGATCGCGGCGGCCAACGCGCTCGCGGACGTGGTGGGCGACGACCTCGCCGCCGACTACGTGATCCCCTCGCCGTTCGACGAGCGGGTCGCTCCGGCGGTCACGGCCGCCGTGGCCGCGGCGGCACGCGCGGAGGGCGTGGCGCGGCGCTGACGGCCTCTGGCGGGATCCGAGGCTCCGGGCGGGCCGTGCCAGGCATCTTCGGGGTGCCGGGCACGGCCCGCGGCCGTTCCCGGGCCGGGCGCCGCGGGAGCACTTCGGCCCCGCCGTGAAAAGAGGGTGTGTGTCACACCGGCCCGCGGTTCCCGCCGTGTGCCCGCCCGCCCTATCGTCAAGGTCATGTTCGCCGCCTACGCCGCACGCATCGACCGTGACCAGCCGCTGACCGGACTCGAACTGGGCGAACGCCCGGCGTCCGACGTGCCCCCGGGTTGGACGGTCGTGAACGTCAGGGCAGCGTCCCTCAACCACCACGACCTGTGGTCGCTGCGGGGCGTCGGCCTGTCCGGGGACAAGCTACCGATGATCCTCGGCTGTGACGCCGCGGGCGTCGACGCGGACGGCAACGAGGTCGTGATCCACTCCGTCATCGGCCAGACCGGTCACGGCGTGGGCCCGGACGAGCCCCGCTCCATCCTGACCGAGCGCTACCAGGGCACCTTCGCCGAGCAGGTCGCCGTGCCCGTCTGGAACGTGCTGCCCAAGCCGAAGGCGCTCTCCTTCGAGCAGGCCGCCTGCCTGCCGACCGCCTGGCTGACCGCATACCGCATGCTCTTCACCAACGCGGGCGTACGTCCCGGGGATTCGGTGCTCGTCCAGGGCGCGGGCGGCGGTGTCGCCACCGCGGCGATCGTGCTCGGCAAGGCGGCAGGGCTGCGTGTCTACGCGACCAGCCGCGACGAGGCCAAGCGCAAGCGGGCCGTGGAGCTCGGCGCGGTGGACGCCTTCGAGTCCGGTGCCCGGCTGCCGCACCGGGTGGACGCGGTCATCGAGACCGTCGGCGCGGCCACCTGGTCGCACTCGGTCAAGTCGCTGCGGCCCGGCGGCACCCTGGTCATCTCCGGAGCGACCAGCGGCGACCGGCCCTCGCACGCCGAGCTCACCCGGATCTTCTTCCTCGAGCTGAAGATCGTCGGTTCCACCATGGGCTCCAAGGATGAGCTGGAGGACCTGCTGGCGTTCTGCGAGGCCACGGGGGTGCGTCCGGTGATCGACGAGGTGCTGCCGCTCGACCGGGCCCGGGAGGGCTTCGAGAAGCTGGCGGCGGGCGAGCTGTTCGGGAAGATTGTCCTGACCAACCCTTGATGGTCCGTCAGATGAGCTGATGGGATCTCCGGCACTGCCGTACGCCTGTGCCGGAGGTCGCCATGCACCGCCTTCTCGCCGCTGCCGTCTCTTCCCTGGTTCTGGCTGCGGCCTTACCGGCCCTACCCGCCACCCCGGCCACGCCGTCGGGTGCGGCGGCTTCGGCTCCGCCGGGCGTGCCCCGGATGACCGACGACGAGGGCCGGGTGCTCACCCTGCGCGGCTGGAACATCGAGGACAAGACCCACCGGGGCGAGCAGGCCCTGTCCGCGATCACCGAACGCCATCTGCGGGACATGCGGGCCCAGGGCTTCAACGTCGCCAGGCTGCTGGTGTTCTGGGACGATCTGGAACCGGTCAGGGGCCGCTACAGCCAGGCGTATCTGCGCAGGATCGAGCGGATCCTGGACTGGGCCGAGGCGCAGGGGATCCAGGTCCTGATCGACGCCCACCAGGACGTCTTCGGGCCCGCCTTCGGCCATCGCGGCATTCCCGAGTGGGCGACCCGTACCGACGGGCTGCCCTTCACCCCGCACCCGGACGACTGGTTCGCCGAGTACTTCGAGCCCGCCGTGCAGCGGGCTTTCACGCATCTGTACGAGGACCCGGATCTGCGGTGGGCACAGGCCCGGATGTGGCGGGTGCTGGCAGGACGTTTCGCGGACCACCCCGCCGTGCTCGGCTACGACCTCATCAACGAGCCGATGGGCGAGATGGCGGAGGGCGAGGACCTGCCGTCCGCCGCCCGGCGCATCGAACGCGAGCAGCTCACACCGATGTACAACCGACTGGCGGACGCGGTCCGCGCGGCAGACCGGGACAACTGGCTCTTCGTGGAGCCGACGCCGATCGTGGGTGAGGGCGTCCCCACCGGGCTCGGGAAGATCGAGGACCACAGGGTCGTCTACGCCCCGCACTTCTACAACGCCGCGATGGAGGCGGGCCGGGACTACGACCCGGCGGCCGGCTGGATCGAGGCGTACGAGGCCGCCGTGACCGCGTACCCGAAGGCGTACCGGGTCCCGGTCGTCGTGGGGGAGTGGGGCCCGCTCAACAACGCCCTGCCGAACATGGGCCGCTTCTACCGCGAGGCGCTGGCCTCCCTCGCCCGCTACAGCTCGGGCTGGGCGGGCTATGTGTGGTGTTACGGGGGCGGGTACTGCGCGGTGGGCGAGGACGGCCGCTTCCGTACCAACAAGGAGCAGACGGCGGCCCCGTACGCCCCGGCGGTGGCGGGCGTGGTGCGCGACGAGGAGTGGGACTCCCTGGCCGGGGTGTACCGGCTCTCGTACGACGCCCGCCCGGGCGTCACCCGGCTGTCGCTGCCGCCGGCCGGACGGGGATGGCGGGTTGAGGTGTCGGGCGGTACACGGCGCGGGGACCGGGTGTATGCGCGGCCGGGGGCACGGGTGCGGGTGCTCGTCGACCGGGGCTGACAGCGCCTCCGCTATGCGGTGGCCGGGTTTCCCGGTGTGCTGCGGCCGGTGGCGACGCCGGGAGCGGCCGTTCTCGGACGCCGGAGTTTCGCCTGCCGAGGGCGTGCCCCCACTGTGTGGGGGCACGCCCCTGGCTCAGTCGTTGCGGAGGAGCGCGACGATATGGGTCGCCGCCGACGACAGATGGCGGCGGGCCTCGGCGAGTTGGGGGGCCGTGACGCCGTGGTCGCGGGCGGCGTCGCGGACCTCGTCGCGCAGACGGTCCAGCATGCGTTCCAGATCACGGGCCGGATCGCCCGAGTCCGGGGTGTCCTTCGCCCAGCCGGGGTCCGCGTCGGCCGCGTCGGGCTTGGTGAACGGTGGCCACGCCTTCGTACCCCGCGCCAGGTTCCCCAGCTGGCTGGTGAGCTCCGACATGCCGTCGCGGACACCGGCCGGCCAGTCGCCCCGGGCGAAGTGGTCCTGGACCTGGCGGGCCATGCGCTGGACCTCCTCGCGGGCCCGCTCCTGGGCCTCCCTGGCCTGGCGGCGCGCGGTCTGGGCATCCTCGCGGGCGCGGCGGGACTCGTTCTTCGCGCGGCGGGCCTGCTCCTTCCACTCCTCCTTGGCCTGCCGCATCTCCTCCTTCACGGTGCGCCAGGCGTCGCCGTCGCCGATGCCCGCGTCCACCCGCCGGCTCTCCGACGCCGCGGCCCGCATCTCGCTTCGGAGCTTGCCCGCCGCCCCGCGTACGTCGTCGCGGATCTCCGCCGCGAGCTCGGAGACGGACTCGCGGATCTCCAGCTCCAGGTCGGCGAGTTCCCCGCCGCGTCCCGCGAGTTCCTCCCTGCCGGCGTCGGTGATCGCGTACACCTTCCGGCCGCCTTCGGTGGTGTGGGTGACGAGCCCCTCGGCCTCCAGTTTGGCCAGCCGCGGGTACACCGTGCCCGCCGAGGGCGCGTACAGCCCCTGGAAGCGTTCCTCCAGCAGGCGGATGACCTCGTAGCCGTGACGCGGCGCCTCGTCGAGCAGCTTCAGCAGATAGAGGCGGAGCCGGCCGTGGGCGAAGACGGGTGGCATGTCAGAGCACCTTTCCGGTAGGGGCGGCCTCGGCCGTCTCGTCCTCGGCGGGCGGGCGGCGCAGCAGGGCGATGGATCCGGAGACCGTGGTGGCCTTGAGCGAACCGCTGCCCGAGCCCAGCGTGCCGGTGATCCTCTTCGTGCCCCACATTCCGCTGACCCGCAGGTCCTCGAAGGCGTTGGACACGGCCCCGCTGGTGGTGTTGGCCTCCACCCGGGCGTCCGCGGGGTGCGGAAGCCGGATGGCGACCTCGCCGGAGACGCTGACGACCCGGACGTCCGTGGGGGTCCCGTCGAGGTCGATCGCCATGTCGCCGCTGACGGTCTCCGCCCGCACCGCGGGACCGGCGCCGTCGATCACGGTCAGATCCCCTGATACGGAGTTGAAGCGCAGGTCGCCGGTGACCGCCTGGGCTTCGAGACCGCCCGAGACCGTCTCGGCGTGGACCTTTCCGGACAGCCGCGTGAGCGTGGTGTCCCCGCTGACGCCGCGCACGTCCGTACGGCCCTGGATACCGGAGACGACCGCCCCCGCTCCCACGACGCCCACCTCGACGGCGGCGCTGGACGGCACCGCGAGAGACACCACGGCACGGCGCTGCCAGCGCTTGCGGTCGAAATGCCTGAGGAAGTCCTGCCACGGCACGTCCTCATAGGCCACGGTGAGCGTGGACCCACTGAGGGTCACGATCAGCGGCGGGCCGTCGAGCTCGGACACCTCCAGGCGGGCGGTCTCCTCGTCGGTGCCGACCACGTTCACCGCGCCGTTGACGATGCGCACGTTCAGGGCGGTCACGGGTTCGTCGAACACGAGCTTCTGGGGCTCTGCAACGGTCCACGTCGACTCTGGCATGGTGCTGACCTCCCGGAGGGCCTCACGCAATATATCGCGTTTGCTGACGACGATACGATATATCGCGAACTGGGGAAGTCAAGAGGCAAGGAAACGGGCCCCTGTGCGTGAGAACGCACAGGGGCCCGCATCAGGGTCTCGCTCAGTCTTCGTCGTCTTCGTCGTCGAGCCGCGCCAGCCAGGTGGCCAGACGCTCGACGGGCACCTCGAAGTCCGGATTGAGATCCACGAACGTACGCAGCTGCTCGGCGAGCCACTCGAAGGTGATCTCCTCCTCGCCGCGCCGCTTCTCCAGCTCCTCGATGCCACGGTCGGTGAAGTACATGGGAAACAGCCTAATGCGCCCGCCGACGTCGGCTGACGCCGGAACGGGAACGGCCCCCGAGGCGGTTGCCGCGCCGGGAGCCGTTCCGTCGATCAGGAGGGTTCAGAAGCCGCTCAGGCCTCGAAGACCTCGTTCACCAGCTGCTGCTGCTCCGCCTGGTGCCGCTTCGCCGAGCCCACCGCGGGCGACGAGGAGTGCGGCCGGGAGATCCGGCGCAGCCGCTCGCCGTGCGGGACGTCCGCGCCGACGGCCAGGTCCAGGTGGTCGATCAGGTTGAGCGCGATGAACGGCCAGGCACCCTGGTTCGCCGGCTCCTCCTGGGCCCACAGGTACTTCTCGGCGTTCGGGAACTTGGCGATCTCGGCTTGGAGCTCCGCGCCCGGCAGCGGGTACAGGCGCTCAAGGCGGATGATCGCCGTGTCCTGGACCCCGCGCTTCTGACGCTCGGCCTCCAGGTCGTAGTAGACCTTGCCGGCGCAGAACACCACCTTGCGGACCTCGGCCGGGTTCACCGCTCCGGAATCAACCGTGGTGTCGCCGATGACCGGGCGGAAGCCGCCCGTGGTGAACTCCTCCGCCTTGGACGCCGCGGCCTTCAGACGCAGCATCGACTTCGGGGTGAAGACGATCAGCGGCTTGTGGTGCGGGTTGTGGACCTGCCAGCGCAGCAGGTGGAAGTAGTTCGACGGCAGCGTCGGCATGGCGACCGTCATGTTGTTCTGCGCGCAGATCTGGAGGAACCGCTCCGGGCGGGCCGAGGAGTGGTCCGGTCCCTGGCCCTCGTAGCCGTGCGGCAGCAGCAGGGTGACGCCGGAGGTCTGGCCCCACTTCTGCTCGGCGGAGGAGATGAACTCGTCGACGACGGTCTGGGCACCGTTGACGAAGTCACCGAACTGGGCCTCCCACATGACCAGCGCGTCCGGGCGGGCGAGCGAGTAGCCGTACTCGAAGCCCATCGCCGCGTACTCGCTGAGCAGCGAGTCGTAGACGTTGTAGCGGGCCTGCTCGTCGGACAGGTAGAGCAGCGGGGTGTAGTCCTCGTCGGTCTCCTGGTCCACCAGGACCGCGTGCCGCTGGCCGAAGGTGCCGCGGCGGGAGTCCTGGCCGGCCAGCCGGACCGGGGTGCCCTCCATCAGCAGCGAACCGATGGCCAGGGTCTCGCCCATACCCCAGTCGATCGTGCCGTCCTCGACGGATGCGGCGCGGCGCTGGAGCTGCGGCATCAGACGCGGGTGGACGGTGACGTGGTCCGGGATGTTGACCTGGGACTCGGCGATCCGCTTGACGACCTCCTGCGAGACCCCGGTGGTGACGGCCACCGGGAACTCGGCCTGGACGTCCGGGACATGGGCCGGGGCCGGGTGGCTGGTGGCCTCGCGGACCTCGGCGAAGACCTTCTCCAGCTGGCCCTGGAAGTCCTGGAGCGCCTGCTCGGCCTCTTCCAGCGTGATGTCGCCGCGACCGATGAGCGACTCGGTGTAGAGCTTACGCACCGAGCGCTTCTTGTCGATCAGGTTGTACATCTGAGGGTTGGTGAACTGCGGGTTGTCGCCCTCGTTGTGACCGCGGCGGCGGTAGCAGATGAGGTCGATCACGACGTCCTTGTTGAACGTCTGGCGGAACTCGAAGGCGAGCCGCGCCACCCGGACACAGGCCTCCGGGTCGTCACCGTTCACATGGAAGATCGGGGCCTCGATCATGCGGGCCACGTCGGTCGCGTACATCGACGAGCGCGACGACTCCGGGGCGGCGGTGAAGCCGACTTGGTTGTTGATGACGACGTGGACCGTGCCGCCGGTGCGGTAGCCGCGAAGCTGCGACATGTTGAGCGTCTCGGCCACGACGCCCTGGCCGGCGAAGGCCGCGTCACCGTGCAGGGCGATCGGCAGGACGGTGAAGTCCGTGCCGCCCTTGTTGATGATGTCCTGCTTGGCGCGGACGATGCCCTCGAGAACCGGGTCGACCGCCTCCAGGTGCGAGGGGTTGGCGGCCAGCGAGACCTTGATCTGCTCGCCGTCCAGTCCGGTGAAGGTGCCCTCGGCGCCCAGGTGGTACTTGACGTCGCCGGAGCCGTGCATCGACTTCGGGTCGAGGTTGCCCTCGAACTCGCGGAAGATCTGCGCGTACGACTTGCCGACGATGTTCGCCAGGACGTTCAGACGGCCGCGGTGGGCCATGCCGATGACGACCTCGTCGAGACGCGACTCGGCAGCGGAGTCGATCACCGCGTCCAGCAGCGGGATGACGGACTCGCCGCCCTCCAGCGAGAACCGCTTCTGGCCCACGTACTTGGTCTGGAGGAAGGTCTCGAAGGCCTCGGCGGCGTTGAGCCTGCGCAGGATCCGCAGCTGCTCCTCGCGCTCCGGCTTGGAGTGCCCCCGCTCCACACGGTCCTGGATCCACTTGCGCTGCTTCGGGTCCTGGATGTGCATGAACTCGATGCCGGTGGTGCGGCAGTACGAGTCGCGCAGCACGCCGAGGATGTCGCGCAGCTTCATCATCGACTTGCCGCCGAAGCCGCCGACCGCGAACTCGCGCTCCAGGTCCCACAGGGTGAGCCCGTGCTCGGTGATGTCCAGGTCGGGGTGCTTGCGCTGGCGGTACTCCAGCGGGTCCGTGTCCGCCATGACGTGGCCGCGGACCCGGTAGGAGTGGATCAGCTCGAAGACCCGGGCTGCCTTGGTGACGTCGTCGTCGTGCGAGGCGTCGATGTCCTTGAGCCAGCGGACCGGCTCGTACGGGATGCGCAGTGCCTCGAAGATCTCGTCGTAGAAGCCGCCCTCGCCGAGGAGGAGGTTGGCGACGATCCGCAGGAACTCGCCGGAGGCGGCTCCCTGGATGACACGGTGGTCGTACGTCGAGGTCAGGGTCATGACCTTGGAGACGCCCAGCTTGTTCAGGGTGTCCTGGGAGGTGCCCTGGAACTCGGCCGGGTAGTCCATCGAGCCGACACCCATGATCACCGACTGGCCGGGCATCAGGCGCGGCACGGAGTGGACCGTGCCGAGGCCGCCGGGGTTGGTCAGCGAGACGGTGACGCCGGTGAAGTCGTCCATCGTCAGCTTGTTGTTCCGGGCGCGGCGGACGATGTCCTCGTAAGCCTGCCAGAACTCGAAGAAGTTGAGCGTCTCGGCCTTCTTGATGGCCGCGACGACGAGCTGGCGGTCGCCGTTGGGCTTCACGAGGTCGATGGCCAGGCCGAGGTTGATGTGCGCCGGCTTGACGAGGACGGGCTTGGCGTCCTTCTGGCCGTACGACCAGTTCATCGACGGCATGGCCTTGATCGCCTGCACCATCGCGTAGCCGATGAGGTGGGTGAAGGAGATCTTCCCGCCCCGGGCGCGCTTGAGGTGGTTGTTGATGACGATCCGGTTGTCGAAGAGCAGCTTCACCGGGACGGCGCGGACGGACGTGGCCGTCGGCAGCTCCAGCGAGGCGTTCATGTTCTTCGCGACGGCGGCGGAGGGGCCGCGCAGCGGGAGCATCTCGGGCCCGTCGGGCGCCTGGGCGGCGGGTGCGGCGGCGGCCGGCTTGGCCGCTGCGGGCTTGGCCGGAGCGGCGGCAGGGGCCGCGGCGGGCTTCGCGGGCGCGGCGGCTGCCGGGGCGGCGGGCGCCGGGACGGCCGCAGCGGGCTGTACCGGGGCCGCGGGTGTCTCGGTGGCCGCAGGAGCCGCGGGCTGCGCCGGGGCCGCGGGCGCCGGCGCCTGTGCGGTGCCCGGCGTCTGCTCAGCGGCGGCGGAACCGCCCGGCTTGTAGTCGGCGAAGAAGTCCCACCAGGCTCGGTCGACCGAGTTCGGGTCCTGGAGGTACTGCTGGTAGATCTCGTCGACGAGCCACTCGTTGGCGCCGAACGCGGCAGCGGGGTGCTTCCCCTGCCCGTCCGGGTCGGTCGAAGAACTCGTGTTACTGGGGGACTGAGACGACACGGCGGTAACCGCCCTCTTCCGCTTCACAAGGTGATGGACAGCGGAAATAAAGGCTACGCCTCCCCGGCCGGGAGGTGCAGGCCGGGCATGTCCTTCGTCGCCTAAGTCACACCTGACGGTCGGTTTCAGGGCCGGAAATGGCGGGAAACAAGCCTGGTTCCGCTGCGAAACGGGTGTGCGGCAGCGCGGCTGCGGCCCGCTCTCCCCCGCCCCCTGGCCGCGTACGCGCCGAACATCGCGCCGAACACGAACCGTACGCGTATCGAACGCGTGCCGAACATTCGCCGAACGCGAACGGAAACCGGACGGAACACGGACCGAACGCGCGTGTGTGCATGCCGAACGCGGCCTTCCGGTTCGAACCCTACGTCAACCCCGGCGCTCCGGGGCTCCCGGAAGGGTGATGAGGATCCGGCAGCCCCGTGCCGATTCGGCCACACCGATCCGCCCGCCGTGCAGCTCCACCGCCCAGCGGGCGATCGCGAGCCCCAGGCCCGTGCCACCGTCGCTGCCCGGTCCGTGCGGTGACGGAACTCCGCCGCGGTTGAAGCGCTCGAACACCTTGTGCCACTCCGACCGCGGGATACCGGGACCCTCGTCCTGCACCTCGAGCACCAGAGACTCGGCGTCCGGTCCGCGGCGGGCCCGTACGGTGACCCGGCCGTGCGGCGGGGAGTGCTTCACCGCGTTGTCGATGAGATTCGCCACGACCTGGTGCAGCCGCTCCGCGTCCGCGTGCGCGGTCAGCTCGGGCGGCGACACGTCCAGATGCAGATGGACGTCCTTGCGTGTGTGGCTGCCGGAGCCTGAGGGCAGCTTGCGCTGTCCGGCAGCCAGATTGGCCTCCTTCAGCACCCCGGACAGATACGGCCAGACCTCGAAGCGCCGTGACTTGAGGGTGACCACACCGTTGTCGAGCCGGGACAGGTCCAGCAGCGTCTCCACCAGCCGGCTGAGCCGCTCGGTCTGCTTCAGCGCCGTGCGCATCGTCTCGGGATCGGCGGCGCTGACACCGTCCACCACGTTCTCCAGCACCGCGCGTAGGGCGGCGATGGGCGTGCGCAGCTCATGGGAGACGTTCGCGACCAGTTCCTTGCGGTTGCGGTCCACGTCCTCCAGGTCGTCCGCCATCAGATTGATGGTGGTCGCCAGGTCGCCGAGCTCGTCACGCCGGTCGGCGCCGCTCACCCGGCCCGTGTAGTCGCCGTGGGATATGGCCTTGGCGACGGTGTTCATCTCGTCCAGCGGCGCCGTCAGACCGTGCGCCACGAACTGCGTGATCAGCAAGGTCGTGATCATCGCGAAGACGGTGATGTAGCGCAGCTCGGCCCCGGTCCTGATGGCGACCAGCGCCAGCCCGCAGGTGATCAGCACCGAGGTCACGACCAGAGCGATGAGCTTGGTCTTGATCGAGATCCCGACCGTCCCAAGACCGGACCGCAACCGCCTCAGTCCGGGCCCCAGCCGGCCCGGTGCGGACTGTGGCCGGCCCGGCCCGGACGGCTCTCGTCCCGGCCCGGACCGCGGTCCGCCGAGCTCGGGGGTGAGCCCGCTCCGTCGGCCCGGTCCGCGCGGCCCGGTCACACGGCTCACTGGGCCGGGGTCTCCAGCGCGTAGCCGACGCCGTGGACCGTGCGGATCCGCTCGGCACCGATCTTGCGGCGCAGCGCCTTGATGTGGCTGTCGACCGTGCGGGTCCCGGACGCGTCCGCCCAGTCCCACACCTCGGCGAGCAGCTGCTCCCGGGAGAGCACCGCTCGCGGGGTGTTTGCCAGGCAGACCAGCAGGTCGAACTCGGTCGGTGTGAGATGAACGTCATCGCCCTTGACCCGGACCCGGCGCTGGGCGTGGTCGACCTCGAGCTCACCGAGCCGCATGATCCCGCTGCGGGGCGTCACGGCGGCGAGCGCGGCCCGCTCCACCCGGCGCAGCAGCACGTGCACCCGGGCGGCCAGCTCACGCATCGAGAACGGCTTGGTCATGTAGTCGTCGGCGCCCACCCCGAGGCCGACCAGCATGTCGGTCTCGTCGTCCCGCGCCGTGAGCATCAGCACCGGCACCGGACGCTGAGCCTGCACCCGGCGGCACACCTCGAGCCCGTCGAAACCGGGCAGCATCACGTCGAGGATCATCAGATCCGGCTGCCAGGCATCGGCGGCCTCCACGGCGGCTGGCCCGTCCGAGGCCGTCTGCACCAGGAAGCCCTCGGCGCGCAGCCGCGCCCCGATGGCCTCGACGATGGTGGTGTCGTCCTCGACCACCAGCACCCGGCGCTGGGCGCTGGCGGTCGCATGCGCCGCCGCGCCGTTGTTGCTGGTGTGTGTCTGCTCCATCGCCCCGCCCTTGTCGCGCACTGCGAGCTGGTGTTGTTCGTCTGCGTGTAGATCGTGTACATCGGTTGTGTCAGGTAAGTCAGCAGCGTAAAGGCATCGATCGGCTCGCGGCTACGCAGGGCGAACGGCGAGATGGACCACGTCAGGTACGCCTCGGGCAACCCGGATCTCTTCGGTCCTTACCCTGGTGAATCCGACATTCCGCAACGACTCCTCGAAGTCGGCGGAGGGCCTCGCAGACCATACGGCGAGTACTCCGCCCGGCGTCAACCTCCTTGCGCAGGTGGTCAGTCCGTCCGGTGAGTAGAGGCTCGCGTTGTCCTCGGTGACGGTCCAGTCGGGGCCGTTGTCGATGTCCAGACAGAGCGCATCGTACGTGTCCGAAGCGTTATGGACATAGTCCAGGAGGTCCCCGGCGATGATCTCGGTACGCGGGTCGGCCAGCGCCCTCTCGGAGATCGCGGACAGCGGTCCCGCGCGGTGCCAGTCGATGATCGCCTGCTCGCGCTCCACCACCGTGACCCCGGACCAGGACGGGTCGGCCGCGGCGTGGGCCAGCGAGAAGCCGACCCCGAGGCCGCCGATGAGCACACGGGGCGCCGGGCGGTCCGCCAGGGCGCCGCGTGCGGCATCGATCAGCAGTCGCTCGGAGCGGCCGTCGGAGGTGTCCATCAGGAAGCAGCCGTTGGCGATGATCTCGTAGATCCCGGGCGCGGCGGCGTCCTCGCCGCCCGGGCCCCGTCGCCGCAGCACGACCTCCCCGTACGGGCCGTCTCGCCGGTCGAGCGTGACGGGCATGAGGGGGTCCTCGGTCGGCGACGGCACGGGCAACGGCATGGCGGATACCTCCGGCGGCTGGCGGGGCGACGCGGATCATGGACATCCTGTCCGCGACGGACCCGGCAGGACAAACCGTTTCACGGGCACCGGCGGCGCCCGCAGGGTCCGTGTGCCCCGTCGGCGGCCATCCATGGCCTGCTCCTCCGGCTGTCGCCGGTTCCCGGCCGCGAGGGACGCCGCGTTCCTCCCCCGTCGCGCGCCGGACGCTGATCGCTCACGGCGAACGCCGGGCGGGGAACATCCGGGCCGTCCCCTGCATTGAGTCCATACAGCTCAACTTGAATGCAGAAGGGGAGATCATGGCTGCTGAGTCCTCGGCGTATAACACCGCGCTTACTCTGCCTGTGCTGCCGCTCGACGACGAGGTCGTGCTGCCCGGGATGGTGGTGCCGCTCGACCTGTCCGACGCCGAGGTACGGGCCGCGGTGGAGGCCGCCCAGGCAGCGGCCCGTGCCGAACCCGGCAAACCCCGGGTGCTGCTCGTGCCGCGGATCGACGGCACCTATGCCGCGACCGGCGTGCTCGGCACCGTCGAGCAGGTCGGCCGGCTGTCCGACGGCGACCCGGGCGCACTGATCCGCGGACGCAGCCGGGTGCGCATCGGCGCGGGGACGACGGGTCCCGGTGCCGCCCTCTGGATCGAGGGCACCGTCATCGAGGAGTCCGTCCCCGACCCCGTGCCCGGCTCCGTGACCGACCTGGTCAAGGAGTACAAGGCGCTGGCCACGAGCTGGCTGAAGAAGCGCGGCGCCTGGCAGGTCGTCGACCGTGTGCAGCAGATCGAGGACGTGTCGGCCCTCGCCGACAACTCCGGATACTCGCCGTTCCTCACCACCGCCCAGAAGGTGGGACTGCTGGAGACCAGCGACCCGGTCGCCCGGCTGAGGCTCGCCACCGAGCAACTTCGCGAGCACCTCGCCGAGCAGGATGTCGCCGAGTCCATCGCCAAGGACGTCCAGGAAGGCGTGGACAAGCAGCAGCGCGAGTTCCTGCTGAGGCGCCAGCTCGAAGCGGTCCGCAGGGAACTGCGCGAGCTGAACGGAGAGTCCGAGGGTGAGGAGTCCGACGACTACCGTGCCCGAGTGGAAGCCGCCGATCTCCCCGAGAACGTGCGCGAGGCCGCGCTCAAGGAGGTCGAGAAGCTGGAGCGTGCCAGTGACCAGAGCCCGGAGGGCTCCTGGATCCGCACCTGGCTCGACACCGTGCTCGAACTGCCGTGGAACGAGCACACCGAGGACGCCTACGACATCCAGGGCGCCAAGGCCGTGCTCGACGCCGAGCACGCGGGCCTTGACGACGTGAAGGAACGGATCACCGAATACCTGGCCGTACGCAAGCGGCGTGCCGACCGGGGACTCGGTGTGGTCGGCGGACGGCGCGGCGGAGCGGTGCTCGCACTGGTCGGACCGCCGGGGGTCGGAAAGACCTCGCTAGGAGAATCCGTGGCCCACGCCATGGGGCGGAAGTTCGTCCGGGTCGCCCTCGGCGGGGTGCGGGACGAGGCGGAGATCCGCGGCCACCGGCGTACCTATGTCGGCGCGCTGCCGGGCCGTATCGTCCGCGCCGTCAAGGAGGCCGGGTCCATGAACCCGGTGGTGCTGCTCGACGAGATAGACAAGGTCGGCTCCGACTTCCGTGGCGACCCGGCCGCCGCACTGCTCGAAGTGCTCGACCCGGCGCAGAACCACACCTTCCGCGACCACTACCTCGAGGTCGAACTCGACCTGAGCGATGTGGTGTTCCTGGCCACCGCGAACGTACTGGAGGCCATCCCGGAGGCGCTGCTCGACCGGATGGAGCTGGTCAGGCTCGACGGCTACACCGAGGACGAGAAGGTCGTCATCGCCCGGGACCACCTGCTCCCGCGTCAGCTGGAGCGGGCCGGCCTGGCGGAGGGCGAGGTGGCCATCGACGAGTCCGCGCTGCGCAAGCTGGCGGGGGAGTACACCCGTGAGGCGGGCGTACGGAACCTGGAGCGCTCGCTCGCCCGGCTGCTGCGCAAGGTCGCCGCCCAGCATGAACTCGGGGACCGGTCACTCCCGTTCTCCGTCACGGACGCGGACCTGCGCGAGCTGATCGGCCGTCCGCACCACGTCCCGGAGTCCGCCCAGGACCCGGCCGAGCGTCGCACGGCGGTGCCCGGCGTGGCCACCGGCCTCGCGGTCACCGGCGCGGGCGGCGATGTCCTCTATGTGGAGGCGTCGCTGGCCGACCCGGAGACGGGGGCGGCCGGGCTGACCCTGACCGGTCAGCTCGGTGACGTGATGAAGGAGTCCGCGCAGATCGCACTGAGCTTCCTGCGCTCGCACGGCGCGGAGCTCGAGCTGCCGGTGGCGGACCTCAAGGACCGGGGTGTCCACATCCACTTCCCGGCCGGCGCGGTGCCCAAGGACGGTCCGAGCGCGGGCATCACGATGACCACCGCGCTGGCGTCGCTGCTGTCGGGGCGGCTGGTCCGTACGGACGTGGCGATGACCGGTGAGGTGTCGCTGACCGGACGGGTGCTGCCGATCGGCGGTGTGAAGCAGAAGCTGCTGGCCGCCCACCGGGCGGGCATCACGACGGTCGTGATCCCGAAGCGGAACGAGGCGGATCTGGACGATGTCCCGGCCGAGGTCCTGGAGAGACTGGAGGTCCATCCGGTGACGGATGTCCGCCAGGTCCTGGAACTCGCGCTCGCTGCGGCGGAGGTGCCGGTGACGGCGGCGGCGTGAGGGCGGGGACGGGGCGCCTGCCCCGCGCCCGCGAGTGGTGACGACGGGTCAGGCCCCGGCGGCGTTAGCCTGGGCCGGTCCCGGTCCTCCTGCGATGACCTCGCGGCGTTGTCGAACCGGCCGGGTGGATCCACTACGAGGCCGATCCCCCCTGCCCTTCGGTGGGGGTGCCCCCGGTGCCACGCGATGCGCCGCACCGGACGCCGCTCCTCGACGGGCACCTCGACTGACGCGGCACTGAGGGCTGTCCCGTAATCCCCCGCGGGCGCACGACGCCGGCCACGGCACCTCGCTGCGTTGTCGAATCATCCGAATACACCCAGGATGAGGATGACTCTCCGCCTTGCGATGCTTCCCCTCGGCCTGGGGGCCTGGGCAGACCCCGTGCATCCGACGTCGCGCGCTGATCCACCGGGGATTACGGGACAGATCTCTAGTCGCCCAGCTTCGGTACCTCTGGGAACGGCCCTGGGAGGCCTGCGCGCATCATCGCCTCGTGCAGAGACCGGGCGTAGTCAGGGTTCTCCTCGTGCTCCGCGGGCGGCTGCAGAAGGTTGCAGCAGAGCGCGGGAATGACTTCACCGTTCGGCGTTCGCACCATCAGGGGCTCCGCCCGGTATTCGGACAGTCCCGCACTCCAGTACAGCCGGTCGAGCTCCGCGTGTGTGATCGAGTAGACCATGCCGCAGGCCACCGCTCCGGGCGCGCGGAGCAGCGTCGCCCTGTGCCCGATTCGGAGCGAGTAGCCCTCTGCCGTGGCCGGCCGTCCATCTCGCGGTTCGACCTCCTTCGCCCTGAGCACATCCGGGTCCATGTAGAGGCCGTAGAAGAAGACGCTGACCGTTCTGTCCGGCGAGTTGTCAGGCGTGGTGTGCATTGTTCAGTGCTCCCGTACGTGTCTGCATTCTCGGCTTCAGCCGCAAGCGGCCATTCTCCGTCGTTGAACCCTGTGCCAGGGGGTGCCGGATCGGCTCAGTGTGCCGCGCGCTCCACCGTCGTCGCCCGTACCGCCTTCTCGTACAGCGCGCGGGCCCGGGAGTCGAACAGAGCCGAGGTCGACTCCGTGTCCGTGTCGCCGCCACTGAGCACACCGATCAGCCGCCCCGGACTGGCCGGTTCCCTGTAGTCGGCCAGCCAGGGGCTGCCGCTTGTGCCGTCCCAGAAGCCCTGGCACTCGATGCGGGCCATGCCGGACGCCTGGTCCGGATCATGACGGCTGTCCGTGGTGCAGCCGATCGGGCGGCCGTCCGGATTGTGTTCCTGGTTCGGGTATCCGACCACGGTGACACGGCGGCGCGGCGCGGACGACCAGTCGGGCGCGGCCGCACCCACCACATCCTGCACCTGGCGTCCCCCGGCGTCCGGCTCCAGCGTCAGGAAGGCGTAGTCGGCCTTCTCGTCCTCGTCCTTGCGCCAGCGGTCGTCCACCTGGATCGCGGCGACCCGCCAGGTGCCGTACGGGGTCTCGCCCTTGTCCGGTCCCCGGAAGCCGGGTGCGAAAGAGAAGTCGCTCGCGTACGTCCCGTAGGCGAAGACGCAGTGTGCCGCGGTGGCCACCACGTTGCCGTGCGGGCTGGCCACGACGCTTGCCGTGCACCAGTGCTTGTCGGCGTCCACCAGCACACCCACAGACGGGAGCCCGGCCGACGGTGTGGCCGATGACTGGGGTGCGGGCGGCTGGGCCTGGGTACGGGGCGCGGCCGAAGGAGGCCGCAACACGGCCGCGTGGGTCGGCGCCACGCACGCGGCGGCCGCCGTCAGCATGGTGAGCGCCGCCCACAGCACCGTCCGGTTCCCCTGCATATGCCTCAAACGTATTCGCCCGGCGTTCTCGTGCATGCGCTCCATCTTGGCTCACTCGGCCGTGAGCCAGCCCCGTAACGTCGCCTGGGCCCCTGCCTGGAAGCGGGTTTCCGCCCCCAGTGACTCCAGCAGGCGGCTGATGCGACGGCGGGCCGTGTGCACATGGACCCCCAGCCTGCGGGCGATCGCCTCGTCCTTGAGGCCCGAGGCGAGCAGGGAAAGCAGCTCCCGCTGCGGTGCGGGCAGCGGCCCGTCGGAGCCTCCGCCGAGCGGAGTGGCGCGATCCCACACCGTCTCGAACAGCGGCACCAGCGCGCTGCGCAGCAGGGCGTCATCGATCACCAGCGCCGAAGCGGTCGGTCCGGCCGGCTCGTGCGGCGGCAGGAGGGTGGTGCGCCGGTCGACGGCGATGAGCCCGGTGGGTACCGCGGGTGCGACCCGGGCCTTGAGGCCCCGTTCCACCAGCGCCGTCAGCGCCCGCATACGCTCCGGCGCGCAGAGACCGTCCCGGTCGAGCACCGTGCGTACCGTCACCCCGCGCTCCAGCAGTCCCTCGATGTCCAGGCCCGACAGCCGGTCCAGGATGACCACCTCGTGCTCCGCCGAGGCGAGCAGCACACCGGCGCGCTCCGCGATCTCCCGCCGTCCGGTGACCACCTCGATGCCGCTGCCCGGCGGCAGCCCGTCCGCGAGCTGGTCGGCGGCCATCCTCAGCCGTTCCAGCTCGGCGGACCGCAGATGGAGTTCCGCCTGCCGCCGGTGGATGAGGGTGCGGATCGCGGAGGCCGGGGCCGCCGGGCGGGGCAACGCTCCGCCGGAGTGCGGCGGCAATGCGAGACCGTGCTCCACGAGCCGGTCGAGCGTTGTCTGCAGTTGGTCCTGTGGCAGTTCCAGCCGCTGCGCCAACTCCTCCGTCTCAGTGGCGCGTTCGGTGAGCAGGGCCTCGTATGCGCGTTCCTCGGCCGCTTCCAGGCCGAGGGTGCGCCATTCCGCCTCGATCATGCGCCGGATTCTCACAGCGAATTCACAGGACACACAAGTGTGCATACCCACTTGTGAACGCACTTGGCTCATTGTCGCGTTGGCGTCCCACATGTTGCATGGCCATGACCACCTGAACCGGCTCTGACCAAGCCACTGGAGGGGTACGTACTGTGCGCACGTTCAGCAGCAACCATGGGAGACCCGGATCCGGGATACCGAGGGGGGCGGGTATCGCCGCGCTCCTGGCCGCCGCGGGACTCATCGTCACCGCGGTACCGGCCCAAGCGGTGACCGCGGCGGCGCCCCAGGCGCCGCACGCCGATGTCATCCCGGGCGAGGACACGGCGACTCCCGCCCTCGTCGACGGGCTGCGGGAGGCCGTGGACGCCAAGGCGGCACCCGCCGACGCGGCCATCGGGCACCTCACCGCCAAGGAGAGCCGCTACCGCATCGCCGAGCCCAAGCGTGACCTCGCCCTCCTGGGGACGGTCCGGCACGGCGCCGACGAGACCGTACGGCTCCAGCAGAAGCACCACGGAGTGCCGGTGCTCGGTGGCCAGTACGTCGTACGGATGGAGCGCGCGGACGGCAAGCGGGTCGTCACCGGCACCTCCGGCAAGTACTTCACCGGGCTGAAGGCCGAAACCGAGCCCACCGTCGCCAAGGACGTGGCTCTGAAGCGTGCCATCGGCGCCACGGCACGGCAGCTCGGCGGAAAGCTGACCAAGGCCGACGCGATCCGCAAGGAGGGCGAGAAGTCCGAGAAGGCGCAGGCGCTCAGTGGCTCCGTCGGCGGACTTGTCGTCATCCCGCGCGGCGAGGGCGTGCTCGCTTACCACGTGACCGTGCGCGGCACGAACCCGGTGACCGGTGAGCCGGTGCTCCAGCAGGTGTACGTGGACGCCGGATCCGGCTACCCCGTGCTCCAGTACAGCGGGATCAGGACGCTGACCGCCCCCGCGAAGTCGACGGCCGAGGCCACGGAGCGCACGGCCGGCAAGGCGGGCAAGGCAGCGGACGACCCCGCCGCCCACCCCGGCACCACCGGCAGCGGCGTCCGGCTGAACGGCGCGAAGGTGCCCCTGGAGCTCTACCAGGACGCCACCCGCGGCGAGTACGTCATGACCGACTACGCGCGGATGGCCGACAGCACCAAGAACACCCTCAGCACCTGGGACGCGTCGGCCGTCGATGTCAACGACGCCGCCGGGACCTGGCCGACCGGTATCAAGGTGTTCGGCTCCCCGGCCGCCGAGTTCGGTGCGGCGGCGACGGACGCCGGCGCGGTCGACGCGCACTGGGCCGCGGGCCAGGTGTACGACTACTACAAGAAGCACCACGGCCGTAACGGTCTGGACGGACGCGGCTCCACCGTCAACTCCCTCGTCGGTGTGACGATGTTCGGCGGCTCGTACGTCAACGCCTTCTGGGACGGCCAGAAGATGGTGTACGGCTCCGGTGACGAGGAGTTCAGGCCGCTGTCGGCCGATCTCGACGTGGTCGGCCACGAGATGACCCACGGCGTGGTCGAGAACACCGCCAACCTCGTCTATGCGGGCCAGTCCGGTGCCCTCAACGAGGCCATCGCCGACTACTTCGGCAACGCGATCGACGTCACCGCCTCCGGGCAGTCCATGGACGACCCCGAGGCCGGACTGATCGGCGAGGACCTGTGCCGTACGAAGGGGGCGGGTGACTGCGCCTTCCGCAACCTCAACGACGGCGCCACCACGTCCAAGAACTTCCTGGGCGTGACCTTCGGCACGGACAACGGCGGCGTCCACCTCAACTCCACCATCTTCTCCGGTGCGCTGTGGGACATCCGGCAGGACCTGGGCGGTGAACTCGCCGACAAGATCGCCTACAAGGCGCTGTCCGAGTACATGACCCCGCTCGACGGCTTCACCGAGGGCCGCAACGCGGTGCTCGCCGCGGCCAAGGACCTCAAGGTCACGACGAAGCAGCTGAACGTCGTCAAGAAGTCGTTCAGCGCCCATGGCATCGTGCCCGGCTGGGAGGACGCCATCGGCGTCGACTCCGACCAGCTGCTCGGCAAGCTCAACATCAGCGGCACCGGCGTCCAGGCGGGCGGCGGCTGGTACGCCGTCTCCCAGTCCAACGACGACGGCTCCGAGCCGTACTCCGTCTGGGCCGGCCGCGCCGACGGCAAGGGCTCGCCCAAGCTGATCAGCCCCAACGACGGGCGCTACCACGTCTACCCGGCCACCGACGGCAAGACCGTCGTCTGGGTGGCGTACGGCACCACCAGCCTGGACATCCTGTCCCGGCCGCTCGCGGGTGGTCCGATCAAGAAGCTGTACACCTCGTACAACGACGTCTCCGGGCTGCGCGTGGAGAACGGCGTGGTGGTCTTCGAGTCGTACGGCTTCTTCGGCGACCGGCATGTGGCCTACCTGCGCTCCGGCGACACCCGGCCCACCTACGTGGACGGCGGCGGCTGGTTCGACGGCACCGCACTGCCGTCCATCGCCAAGGGCAAGCTGGCGTACGCCAAGCTCTACCTGGACGGCGCCGAGTTCAAGCTCGGCATCGAGGTCCTGGACCTGAAGACCGGCGGCAAGAAGATGACCGGTCAGCTCGGGGAGCCCCAGGGCATCGGGCAGACCGGCATCAACGGCACCCATGTCTTCTGGCTGACCGACGAGATCATGGAGGACCAGGGCCAGATGGGCGTGCGCCGCGCGGACCTCGACGGCGGCAACGTCGTCGACATCAACCCCGAGGCCAAGCCCAGGGCGCTGATCGCCTTCGATCTGACGGCGTCCGACGAGGCCGTCACCGTCAGCAGCCAGCTGCCCGACACGCAGTACCGCAACGAGACCCTGCCCAAGCTGTGGCAGCTCACCACCGACGGCAGCCGCCTCGAGCGGGTCTCCTGCAACCGGGGCGAGCAGCTGTCGCCCGCGGCCGTCACGGGCAAGCAGGTGGTGTGGCTCGACGGCTCCACCGGCTGGACCAACCTGGTCACCCGTTCCCGGCCCGCGGGACTGTGCGGCTGACCCCGGTCACCGCAATCCCGCTCCCGCAGTGACAGGAGCCCCCGGCGCGGCCTCGCCGCCGTGCCGGGGGCTCCGCCTTTCGCCGCGTGGCCGGGGTACTGACGGTGGCATGCGCCGATGTCGGGCCCTGGAACGGCGGAGGGGTGCCGGGTGCCCCAGGCGGTCCACGGCTGCGAAATACTGAACGAGCTGCGGCGATGACGCCGCGAGAAGAAACCTTTGTCGACTGGCGCCGGCTGAGCGCGCGAGGAGTGCTGACGTGTCCGTAAGCGGTGCGGGGAGTGGAGCGGAGCCCACGGGAGGCAGTGACGTGGACCGCGACTTCGAGGAGTTCCTCGCCCTGGAACGCGAGCTGGCCGTCTTTCTGCGCCGTGCACGGGCGAACTCCGGTGAGATGGCCCGCGAGGTCCACCCCGAGCTGGAGCCCGCGGCCTACGGACTGCTCGTACGCCTGGAGGAGGCCGGCCGGCAGCGCGCCACCGATCTCGCGGTCTACTTCGGGGTCGGCAAGGCGACCATGAGCCGTCAGCTGCGCGCGCTGGAGCAGCTCGGCATCGTCGCCCGTGAACCCGATCCGGCCGACGGCCGTGCCTCGCTGGTCCGGCTCACGGACGAGGGCCTCGCGCGTTTCCGCAGCGTGCGCAACGCACGACGCCAGACGTATGTGCGAAAGCTGGCCGGCTGGGACCGCGGCGAGGTCGCCGAACTGGCCCGGCTGCTGCACCAGCTCAACGCCCGCGCCGAAGGCTGAGCCGGGGCCGAGCACCGCGCCGTGACGTACGGCCGCGGCCGCGGCTCAGAGGCGTACGTACACAGCGGTCGCGTCGTCGTGGACCTTCCAGCGCCGGGCCCCGGCCCGCGCTCCCTCGCGTACGGCGTCGGCCCGCTCCAGGGCCCGCACCCGCCCGATCAGCCCCAGTGGGCCCTCCGTGCGCAGCAGCCCCATCAACTCAGGCCAGCCGCCCCTCTCGAACAGATCCGTCCAGCGCGATGCCCCGTCGGTGAGCGCCGCCAGCGCCCCCACCCGGGAGCGGGGGGTGCGGCCCGCCACGGCACGGTCCGCCACCTCCGGGTCGGCCGCCGCCGTGAAGAAGCCGCCCTCCTGATTGCGCAGCGCGTCGGTCGCGCTCGACGAGCGGAGGGTCTCGAGCGGAATCCGGTCCAGACGGTCGTCGCGCACCGCCGACACCTCACCGTCCGGTGACTCCAGCAGCAGGGTCGAGTCGGACAGCACGAGGTGCTCCACCCACCGCTCGTCCCAGCGGGCGGCGACCACCGTCGCCTGCGGGGTGCGCGCGTGAGAAAGGTCACAGCTCTGCCGGTGGGCGTCCGCGGTGCGCCGGATGGACAGGGCGAGGATCTCGGTCAACGGGATATCCCGTTGCGAACCGGACAGTTCGATCAGTGCGCCACCGAGTCGCGCGGTGAACCACGGCACACCGTGCACACAGCCGTCGTCCCCCGGTGGTGGCGTCACCCCGTCCAGGACGACCAGGCAACCTCCCAGGCCCGAGGCGGGGACCGCGAGGGAAGCCCAGTCCTCGTTGGGGCGTTCGGGGTGACCGGGCTCTGAGGCGAGTGTGGCGAGTGCGCGGTGCATGAACCGCAGTCTGCCTCAGTGGGCACGACACCTTCACGAAGTCCGCCAGAAGCCGCAATAGGCCTGTACTACCCACTCCGACCAGCGGGTTTGGCCGGAATGATCACTTCACTCGAGGTGCGGGCGCGCATCCTGCCAAAGCCTGCGCCGAAGGTCCACCCGAAGCGTTGCGGGCCCGCCGGACCGGCCTGCTGACAAGTTGTTGACCAACTCCGGAGTGATGTTCACTCGTTCGGGTGGCGGACTGGGCGATGCGCGTCCCGCTCCCAAAAGCGCTGGAATGGTCGTAAGCCGTACCGGGGTGGGGGCTAGTCGTGAGATGACCGGCCGTCACCTCTGCTTCATGGGTGGACGAGTCGAGATTGCGAGCACCGGTGCAGGAGAAACGGCCTCGGGGCACAAGCAGCATGCCCAGCACGGCGTCGTCGGGTCAGTCGGGTCAGGAGTCGACCGCGCCCACGACCCCCGTCGAGCCCTCCGGGACCCCCGAGACCTCTCAGGTCCCACCTGTCCGGGCTGACGGCGCGAGCCCCGGGACCGTCACCAGCGGCCGCCCTGTACGGGTGCGCCGCAGGCTTGTCGCGGGTGTGGCCGCCGTCTCCCTCACGGTGGTCGCCGCCGGAACCCCGGCCGTCCTCGCCGCCTCCGCCGACCTGACCGGGTCGCAGCGGCTCGTCACCCTCGCCGAGCTGAACGGGCAGGCCGTCACTCTCGCCCACTCCCTGGCCGACGAGCGCGACGAGGTCACCGCGTACATCGCCGCGGGCCGGGAGGACCAGAAGGGCGACAAGAAGAAGCACCGGGAGATCTCCGACAGCCGCAGTGCCCGCGTCGACCGCCAGATCGACGAGATCCGGGGCAGCGTGGCGTCCGGTCACGCCGAGCTGAGCCGCGACCTCGGCACCGTGCCGTCCATCCGGCGCACCGCCCTCAGCCGCAAGGGCACCGCCCTGGAGGCGCACAAGGCGTACACCGGCATCATCGAGGCCCTACACGCCCTCGCCGACGAACTCGCCGAGCAGACCCCGCCGCGCGCCGCCGACGCCGTCCGCGCACCCGCCGCACTCGGCCTCGCCGTCGAGCAGGCAGCCGCGAGCCGCGGGCTGCTGACCGCCGCGCTCTCCATCCCCGTGCCCGAGGACGAAGGCCCGGCCTTCGACCCGATCACCGGGCTGCCCGTCGAAGACACGGAAGACGACGAGAACGGAAAGGGCGGCAGCGGGGACAAGGCCGCGGAGGCCGCCCGGGGCGCGCTCAGCGCCGCCGCCCAGCAGGCCCGGGTCCGGGAGCTCGCCGCCCTCGCCGACTTCGACCAGGCCGCGAACCCCGAGGACGGCGGACGGTTCTCGTCCGCCGTCACGGGCCCCGAGGTCAGGGCCGCCGAGGAGTACCTCGCCCGCCTCACCGACCAGCCCGAACTCTCCGACAGCGAAATCGAACTCGCCGCAAGCGCCTCCGGCCGCGACAAGGTCGAGTCGGCGCTGTCCGCACGCGTCGAGCAGATGCGCGGTGTCGAGTCCGCACTCGCCTCCGCCCAGGTCGGGCGGCTCGGGCAGCTCCGCGATGACGACGTCACCGCCCTGGAGCTGCGCATCGCGCTGCTCGGTGGCTGTCTGCTGATCGCCGTCGGCATCAGCGCGGCGGTCGCCCGTACGCTCACCCGCCCGCTCGCGGTGCTGCGTATCGGCGCCGCCCGGATCGCCGCCGCGCCCGTCCCCGAGACCGAGGAACCGATCCGCTTCACCGGCCGCAACGACGAGTTCGCCCAGGTCGTACGCAGCCTCAACACACTCCACGGAAAGCTGGCCGACCTCGCCGCACGGGCCGCGCGGCTGGACTCCTCCCAGGAGGACCTGACGGCGGTGCGCGGGGAGCTGTTCGCCCAGCGCTCCGAACTCCAGGCACGCACGGCCGAGCTGACCACGGAGCTCGAGCGGCTGCGCGAACTGGTGAGCCACACCTTCGTGAACCTCTCGCTGCGCACCCTCGGCCTCGTCGAGCGGCAGCTCGGCGTCATCGAGAAGCTGGAGCAGCGCGAGCAGGACCCGGAGCGGCTCGCCACCCTCTTCAAGCTGGACCACATGGCGACGGTCATGCGCCGCCACAGCGAGAACCTCCTCGTGCTGGCGGGCGCGGAACACGGGCACAGCCATCCGGGGCCGGTGCCTCTGGTGGACGTCATGCGCGCGGCCGTGAGCGAGATCGAGCGCTACGAGCGCGTCACCATCCAGTCCCTGCCGCCGCACACCCAGGTGGCCGGGTTCGCCGCGGACGACCTCAGCCACCTGGTGGCCGAACTCCTCGAGAACGCCGCGTCCTTCTCACCGCCCGACGCCCAGGTCCAGCTCTCCGGCTGGCTGCTGGAGAGTGGCGAGGTGATGCTGTCCGTCCAGGACGAGGGCATCGGCATGACCCAGGAGCGGCTTGCCGAGCTCAACGCCCGGCTCGCCGCGTCCGATCCGCGCGTCGATGCCGCTGAGGGGGAGGGTCTCGGCCTGCGGGTCGCTTCCCTGCTGGCCCGCCGTCACGGCGTACGCGTGGAGCTGCGCGAGCAGAAGCAGGGTGGTATCACCGCGGTCGTGGTTCTCCCGGAGGCCATGCTGCCGACGGTGCCGCCCACCGCCGCACCGCAGTCGGCACCCGTGCCAGGCGCGGCGCCCGCGCTGAACCTGCCGGGTTCGGTGGCTGAGGCCAACTCCAATACGCTGCCGGGCCGCCGCACGGGAGTGCCGGCTCCGACGCCCGAAGAGCCCGAGGGATCCGAGCCCACCGAGACCACGCTCCGGTTCCGCATGCCCGAGTCACCGTCCGAGCCGGACGCCCATGAGCGGGCGGACGACGGGGTGGACGGGGTGGACGGCATCGACGAGCCGGTCACGGACAAGGGCCTGCCCAAGCGCACACCCAAAGTCGTCGCCCAGCCCGCCCCGCCCCGCAGGACCGGCGGCTCCGTCGACGCGGAGCAGCTTCGGCGCCGTCTCGGCGGCTTCCACCAGGGAGCCAAGGAGGGCCGCCGTGATGTGGAGGCAGAGCTGACGGCAGCAGAAACCGAGAAGCAGCAGAGCGAGGAAAGCCACGAGTCGGGGGGGACTATCGAGGAGGAGGCACGACGTTGACCGCGACCGGCACATTCGGGCTCAGCAGCGAGGCCCGCAACCTGCAATGGCTGTTGGGAAACCTGGTCGAGGAGGTTCCGGGAGTACGATCCGTCGCCGTCGTGTCGTCGGACGGACTGCTGCTGCTGTCGTCCGACCCGGCGCACAACTCCGCCGCGGACGCCCCTCGCCCCCTGGGCCCGCGCGGCTCCAGCGCGGACCTCGCCACCATCGTCTCCGGAATCGGCAGCCTCACCATCGGGGCGGCCCGGCTGATGGACGGCGGCGGGGTGAAGCAGAGCATGGTCGCGATGGAGGAGGGCAGCCTCTTCGTGATGTCCGTCAGCGACGGTTCGCTGCTCGGCGTACACGCGGCCCCGGACTGCGACATGAGCGTCGTCGCCTACCACATGGCGCTGTTCGTCGGCCGGGCCGGACATGTCCTCACTCCCGAAGTACGCAGCGAGCTGCGCAAGTCGTTGGAGAGCGCCCGGTGACGCCCGCCGCTCAGCCCGCCCCCCGGATTCCCGCACCGCGGCTTCCCGTGCGCGGCGAGGGCAAGAGGCCCGCGCGGGTGCGTCCGTACTCGCTCACCGGTGGCCGCACCCGCTTCGGGCACGTGCTGCTGGTCGAGACGTTCGTCGCCGCGCTCGACGCCGACGAACGGGCCCTTCCCCGTGGGGCAGCCGGGCGCAGGGAGCTGACGAACGGCAATCTCGCCTCCCGCGTGATGCCGGAGATGCGGGCCATCGTCGAACTGTGCCGCCGCATGCGTACGGTCGCCGAGATCGCGGCCATGCTGACGATGCCGCTGGGCGTGGTCCGGGTGCTCCTCAGCGACCTCGCGGATCAAGGAAAGATCCGTGTGTACGGGACCGGGCACGGTACCGGTCAGCCCGACCGCGCACTGCTCGAAAGGGTGCTGAGTGGACTCCGCCGTCTCTGACCTCCTCGCCCCCGTCGAGGACGACAACGTACAGCCCTGGCAGAACGACCGCAGCCGCGCGCCGATCGCCACCAAGATCGTGGTGGCGGGCGGGTTCGGAGTCGGCAAGACCACCTTCGTGGGGACGGTCTCCGAGATCACTCCGCTGCGGACCGAGGCGCTGATGACCCGGGCCAGCGAGGAGACCGACGATCTCACCGCGACACCCGGCAAGCTCAGCACCACCGTCGCGATGGACTTCGGCCGGATCACGCTCGACGACGACCTGGTGCTGTACCTCTTCGGCACGCCTGGCCAGCAGCGGTTCTGGTTCATGTGGGACGACCTGGTACGTGGTGCGATCGGCGTCGTGGTGCTGGCCGACACCCGCCGGCTCAAGGACTGCTTCCCCGCGCTCGACTACGTCGAGAGCTGCGGACTGCCGTACGCGGTGGCCGTCAACCACTTCGAGGGAACCCCGGCCTATGAGGCGGAGGACGTACGGGAGGCTCTGAGCATCCCCGCGGACATCCCGGTGGTCATCATGGACGCCCGCAAGCGGATCACGGTGGTCGAGTCACTGCTCGCACTGCTGCGCCACGCGCTCGACGTCACGCCCGAATGAGTTTCCTGTCAACGAAAGAGACGGCCATGCGGAAGATCCTCATCGTCGGTGCCGGGCAGTCCGGACTGCAGCTAGCCCTCGGCCTCCAGGCGCAGAACTACGACGTCACCCTTATGTCCAACCGCACGGCTGACGAGATCCGTTCCGGCCGGGTCATGTCCACCCAGTGCATGTTCGACACGGCCCTCCAGCACGAGCGGGACCTCCAGCTGGGCTTCTGGGAGTCCCAGGCCCCGAACATCGAAGGCCTCGGTGTCTCGGTGGCCGGGCCCGAGAGCGCTCGGGTCATCGACTGGGTGGGCAGACTCGACGGCTATGCCCAGTCCGTGGACCAGCGGGTGAAGATGGCCGGCTGGATGGAGACCTTCGCCCAGCGCGGCGGTCAGCTCGTCATCCACGGGGCGGCCGTCTCGGACCTGGACTACTTCTCGCGTACGTACGACCTGGTGCTCGTCGCGGCGGGCAAGGGCGAACTGGTCTCCATGTTCGCCCGGGACGCCGCCCGTTCCCCCTTCACCGAGCCGCAGCGCGCGCTCGCGGTCTCCTACGTCCACGGCCTCGCCCCGCGCCCGGAGCACCCGGACTTCGACGCGGTCCGCTGCAACCTGGTCCCGGGCGTCGGCGAGCTCTTCGTGATCCCGACCCTCACCACCTCCGGCCGTGCCGACATCCTCTTCTGGGAGGGCATCCCGGGCGGCCCGCTCGACGCCTTCCAGGGAGTGAAGGATCCGGCCGAGCACGTGGCCCTCACGCTGGAGCTGATGGAGACGTTCACCCCGTGGGAGTACGCCCGGGCCACCAAGGTCGAACTCACGGACGCGGGCGGCACCCTGGCCGGCCGCTATGCCCCGACCGTCCGCAACCCGGTCGGCCACCTTCCAGGCGGCGGCCTCGTCCTCGGTGTCGCCGATGTCGTCGTCGCCAACGATCCGATCACCGGCCAGGGCGCCAACTCGGCTTCCAAGTGTGCCGCCTCCTACCTCGCGTCGATCACCGAGCACGGCGACCGCCCCTTCGACGAGACGTGGATGCGGTCCACGTTCGACCGCTACTGGGAGAACGCCCAGTACGTCACCAAGTGGACCAACGCGATGCTCGGCGTCCCCCCGGAGCACGTACTGAACCTGATCGGCGCGGCGGGTGAACTCCAGCCGGTGGCCGACCGGTTCGCCAACGGCTTCAACAACCCGACGGACTTCGAGGACTACTTCTACGACCCGGAGAAGGCTGCGGCGTACCTGGGCGAGGTGGCGGGCGCGGCCCGGTCCTGACACGTGTGCACGGTCCCCGGGCAGGCGGCCTACTGCCCGGGGACGGGGCGGTACGTGCACACCTGGGTGCCCGTGCCGCTCGTGACCGAGGAGACCAGTTCGAGGGTGTGGCGGGTGCCTCCGGCCGGGAAGATGGTCTTTCCGCCGCCGAGCAGCACCGGCATGATCATGAGCCGGAGTTCGTCGACCAGGCCCTCCTCCAGCAGCGTGCGCGCAAGCGTGGGGCTGCCCATCACCAGGAGGTCGCGGCCCTCCTTCGCCCGGAGTTCGGCGATGCGGGGGAGGGCTTCGTCACCGGGGATGCGGCGGGTGTTGACCCAGGTCAGACGGTCCTCGCTGAGGGTGCTGGACACGACGTACTTGGGGACGGCGTTCATCCGGTCGGCGAACGGGTCGCCCGCGCGCTCCGGCCAGGCCGCCGCCATGGTCTGCCAGGTGCGGCGGCCGAACAGCAGGGCGTCGGCGTTGGTCAGGGCGGTGTCGAAGGCGCCGCCGACCACCTCCGGGTCGAAGAACGGGTGCGACCAGCCGCCGTGGGCGAAGCCGCCGTCGGTGTCCTCTTCGGGGCCGCCAGGGGCCTGTACGACGCCGTCGAGGCTCATGAACTCACTGATCACGATGCGCATGGGGACTCGCTCCTTAGGGGGCCGTGGCGGAGGCGTACCCGGTGTCCGAGCCCGCTGCCGCATGCTTCGGGAGCATAGGCGGCGTGTATGACAACAGGGGGGTGCTCGCCGGGTCGGGACGGACGGCGCCCAGGACGGGGTTGGACGCGAGGGGAGAGACCTTCACCCTGGTGCCGGGCCGGGGGGCCTGGATCACCAGTCCGCTTCCCAGGTAGATCGCCACATGGGTGGCCCTCGGGAAGTAGATCACCAGGTCGCCCGGGCGCAGCGAGTGCAGCGGGATCCTCGGCAGCCTGGCCCACTGTTCCTGGCTGGTGCGGGGGATGGGGCGGCCCGCGGCGGCCCAGGCCTGGGAGGTGAGGCCGGAGCAGTCGAACGCGAGTGGTCCCGTGGCGCCCCAGACGTAGGGCTTGCCGATCTGGCGGATGGCGTAGCCGACCGCCGCGCCGCCCTGCCGTGACGGCAGCCGGGCGCCCGCGCCCAGGACGCCGGATGCGAGCAGTGCGCGCTGAGCCTGGTCCATGCCGGTCCGCTCCAGGTGCTCGAGCTGGGTGCGCTCTTCGGCGGAGAGCCTGGCGAGCAGGGCCTGCGCGGTCTCCAACCGGGCCTGGACCGTGCTGCGTTCTCTGCGCTGACGGTCGGCTAGGGACCGCTGGACTGCGAGTGCCTTGCGGGAGCGGGCGGCCAGGTCGTCCGCGCGCAGCTCGCTGTTCTCCAGGCGGGCGATGGCGGCGGCGTTCCCGCTGTTCGCGCGTTCCATCAAGTGCCCTTCGTCCAGGGCTTCCTGGGGACTGCGGGCGAGCAGCAGCCGCAGATACCCGGAGAGTTCCGAGGCGCCCTGGTACTGGCGGCGGGCTAGCCGGCCCGCCTCGTCGCGGCTCTGGTCCAGTGCGGCGCGGGCCTGGCGGAGTGCGGCCTGGAGCTGCCCGGTCTCGGCGCGCTGGACCTTCAGGCGTTCGGCTGTCGCGTTGTACGCCTCGCCCGCTTCCTCCGCCTGCCGGTAGAGCTCCCGGAGCACGGGGAGCAGTTCGCGTACGGTCCGCGGCTCCGCCGGACCGTCCGGCACGGCCGTGGCCGGCCCCGCCGCGAGCGCGGTCGCGGACACGACAGCGGTCGCGGATGCGAGCGCGGTGGTCCGGAGCGTACGCAGCAGTCTGTCTGGCATCCCTCTACCTCCCGTTGGTCACGGGAGGGATGATGCTGCGGCCGACTCCTGTTGAGCGTGAGGCTGGCCGCGCCACGCGGGGCCACCACCCGAGCACCTCAAGTCCGTTTGTCTTATGGACAGATGATCTGGGGGGCTCTGTGGAGAACGCGGTCTAGCGGCCGATGGGCAGCGCGTACAAGGTCGTATCCCGCCAGACCACGGCCGTGCCTCCGGCGACGATGCCGCGGTAGCGGCCCGACTTCTCGTCCCCGTCGGCCGCACCGGAGGACTGGAACTTCCACAGCCGGCGTCCGTCACCCGTCGCGAACGCCGTCACCTGGCTGGCCTCCAGAGCCAGCGCGGTCCGAGCCCCGGCGGACAGCAGCAGCCTCGGTCGCCCGCCGCCACCCGCCTCCGTCGAACGGGACCAGCGGACCTTGCCCGTCGCCGTCTCCACGGCGTACAGCTCATGGTCGGAGGTCCCCAGGTAGAGGGTCCCGTTCTGGATGAGGCCCTTGCCGAATCCCCCACGATTGCCGTCGCCCGGAGTGCCCGGGCCGAACGCCTGCCAGACGCGCTTGCCGCCACCTGCGTCGAAGGCCTGGAGGTCGTCCCCGACCGGTGCGTAGACCCGGCCCGACGCGTCGCCGACGACGGTGGCCTCCTCGCGCACCCCTCCGAGGTACTTGCTCCACAGGCGCTTCCCGGTCTTCCGGTCGTGCAGCGCGAACAGTGTCAGGCCCTTGCTCGCCTTGCGCTGCTGCGTCGTCAGCGAGTCGCTGTCCTGCCGTACGAGGATGCCGTCGGACATCACGGCGACGGCCTGGTACTCGGGCAGGGCGCTGCGGGAACGGCCGTTCGGGACCTGGGACCGCCAGAGTTCCTTTCGGGCGGCCATGTCGTACGCGAACAGATACGTGGCCGCACCCACCGTCCCGCTGAACCACACCACCGGCCCCTCGAACCCGGCCAGGGCGGTGACATGGGCCGGTGCGCTCACACTGTTCTTGACGGTGCCGTCCTCCGGGGAGAGCCAGAAGAACTGCGTGGGGCCGATCACGAACACACTGTCGCCCACGACGATGGGCTCGAACGCGGCCCGGGCACCCGACTGCGTCCACAGGCGGTGACCGCCGCGCAGGTCCACCCCCGTGCACTGGTGCGCCTCGGCGAGCACCAGCACCCGGTCACGCCAGACCACGGGCTCCACGGAGTCCTCACCCGAATGCTCGTAGGCCCACAGCGGGGTGGGCGGCACACCGGGGATGGACCGGGGCTCCGGCGCCGGGGCAGGGGACGACTTCGAGCGGCCACTCGCGACCGTGAACCCGATGCCCCCGCCCAGCAGCAGACCCGCCGCACCCGCCGCGCCCGCCGCCACGACCACTCGTCGACGGGCCCCTGCCTGGGCGGCCAGGACGGAGGCCGTGACGCTGGACTTGGGGGCGGACGGAGCGGCGGATGGTTCGCCGCCAGGGCCGGGGACGGGCGCGGGAACGAGTGCCGCGGGGTGCGGATAGCCGGTGGTTTCGGCTGGGGGCAGGGCTCGGGCCGGGAGCAGCGGTGCGCCGGGCGCGCCGGCGCTCTGGCCGGCGCTCCCCCGTGCCGGGCCGAGGGCGATGGTGTTCGTGCTGCCGATACCCGACGGCAGCGGACCCTCGAGGCCCGCGACGGGGAGCGTGGGCGTCCTCGGCGCAGGCAGGGCCTTCGGTTCGGACGGCGCGAACAGCCCGCCCGACAAAGGATGCTGGGCACCCTGCTCCCGCGCCCCGGACACCGCGGCGGCCTGGGCGGCCAGCGCGGCGGTGATCGGTTCCGGCAGCCAGCCCTCCCTGGCCAGGGCCGACGCGCCCGCCAGGGACAGGGCGGCGGCGATCGCGCCTGCCGTGGGCCGGTCGGCCGCCGACCGGGCCAGGCAGTCGGTCACCAGTCCGCGCAACGCCTCGTGGACCGGAAGCAGTTCGGCGCTGTCGAAGGCACCGCTCCATGAACCGTCCCCCGCGAGCCCCGGGATCCGGCCCGTCGCCGCGTACGCCATGAGCAGCCCCAGCGCGAAGACGTCGGCCGGGGGGCCGGGCTGCTCGCCCGCGAGCTGCTCCGGGGAGGGGTGGGCGAGCCGCACGGAGAGCCGGTCGCCTTCGCCCGCCTCGACGCGGGCGGCGGCGCCGAGCGCGCCGAGGGCCGTGAGCCGGGGACCGTCGGCAGCGAGCAGAATCGTTTCCGGAGTGAGTCCGTGCAGCACCGTGCCCGTCGCGTGGGCCCGGGAGAGGGTCTCGGCGACCCCGGCGCCCAGGGTCCGCACCGCCCGCTCCGGAAGTGGCCCCGCGAGGGCGACGGCCTCGGCCAGGCTGAGGGCGGGCACGTAGGCCCAGGCGGTCCACGGCTGAGGTGCGTCCGCCGACGCGCCCGCTCGCGGCGGCACCCAGCCGCCCGCGAGCCGGTCGGCCGTGCGGATCTCGTCCTCGAAGTGCCGGCGGAAGGCGGGCAGCGCGGCAAGCTCGGGCCGGGCGAGCGATACGACCGTGGTGGGGGCGTCCGCGCCGCCGCCGTCGGTGCCGTGGGCCGGGTGGCCGAGGTACTGCACCGCACCCGCGCTCTCGCGCAGCCGGGCGAATGTGGTGAACGGGCCGATGTGGCGCGGATCGTCCTGCTGAAGCGGCTTCATCGGCGAGTTCCCCCCGGTAGTACGGTCGCGGTGATCCTATTATTCGGCGCGCTTCGGCTTGGACCAGGGCCAGTTGATCTGGCGGCGCTCACGGCCCCCCGGCGCGTACTCGTAGCGCCATCCGCGCGGCAGTCCGAGCCGCTTGGTGTGTCCCGCCGGGACCCTGCGGTACGCGTGGACGGTGGGCGGCCCGCCCGCGTCGTCCGGCACGGGCACCTCGTACCAGAGCGGGGGGTTGCCGGTCGGACCGACGAGGACGGGCAGCACCCGGCCGTCGAGCGGCCCGCCGGCGAAGGGGGTGTTCTCGCTTCTCACCCCTCCAGTGTCACAGCAGCTGCGCCGGGTCCGTCACAGCAGGTGGGCCGCGTCGCCCACGAGGGGCAGCAGCCGCCGCCCGAGCGCCCCCGCCCTGCCCGACGCGTCCTCCAGGGCCAGGAGCTTCCTGACCACTCCCGCGGCCTCCTCGTCGGACGCCGCCGTCGCCGCCAGCAGCGCGAGGAGGTGGTCGACGAGCCAGTCGCGCAGCTGGTCGGCGGGCTGGCGCTGTTCCTCGTCCAGCCAGATCAGGGATGCCGCCTCGACCGCGGCGATCCAGGTGCGGACCATCATCCGCACGCGCGGACCGGGCCCGGGCAGCACCCCGAGGTGCACCAGGATCTGCTCGGCCGCCGCGCGCCGCACCTGGTCCACGATCGCCGTCGCGCGGGAGGTCGCGGCGACACTGCCGCCGCGCAGCAGGGCACTGAATCCGGCATCGTGCTGGACGACGAAGTCGAGATAGCGGTCCAGTACGCGGCCGAGCCGCTCTGTGGGCGGCCCGGTGGGTGGCTCGGCGAAGCAGAGCACGAGCGCGTCGGCCGAGCTGCGCAGCGCCGCCTCGTACAACTGCTGCTTGCCGCCGGGGAAGTAGCGGTACACCAGCGGCCGGGACACCCCGGCCGCCTCCGCCACGTCGTCGAGGGACACGTCCTCGGGCGCCCGGTGCGCGAACAGGGTGAGCGCGGCACGCAGCAGCTGGCTGCGGCGCTCCTCCACGCTCAGCCTCCGGTAGGCGCGGTTCCCCGCGGGAGCACTCGGAGCACGAGGAGTGGTCATACGGGCAGCGTAACCGCCGCCCCTGGAGCGTGGGGGCACGCTTCCGGCCCCGTCCTCAGGCCAGCAGTCCCGAGCTCTTCCACAGCCTGCGGCCCGCGCCGCGCAGCACGCCGATGTCGTCCAGGAAGTCCGTGAGCCGTTTGGCCCCTGTCTGCATCACCTCGCGGCGGTGGCCGCTCGCCTTCACCTGGGCCACGGCCTCACGCCGGTCCAGGCCGACGTTCTCGTACACCTGGGGATTGACGAAGCAGATGGAGAAGATCCGCGCCGCCTCACCGCAGCTGACCCGGGTGAGCTCCTGCTCCCAGCGCGGCGCGGTCACCATCTGGCGGCGCAGCTCCTCGCGGGCGTAGCGGACATGGCGGGACTCCTCGACGACATGGATCCGGGTCACCCCTCGCACCAGGGTCTGGACCCGCTCGTCGGGGAAGGTGAGCCGCTGCATCCAGTCCAGGATCTCCTCGCCGAGCAGTGTCGCCGCGAAGGAACCGGGGGTGGTCGAGATGGTCTTCAGTACACGGGCGAGGTTGTGGTAGACCCGGGGCACCTGGTAGGCCGGGGTGCCGCCTTTCTCGATCAGCCTGGCGAACATCATGGAGTGACGGCACTCGTCCGCGATCTCGGTCAGCGCGTAGCGCACGTGGTTGCTGGTCACGGGCTTGTCGTAGATATGCCTCACCAGCAGCTGCATCAGGATGATCTCGAACCAGATGCCGAGCGAGGCGAGCGACGCGGACTCGTGCCGGGCCAGTTCCATCCGCTGTTCCTCCGGCATCCGCTTCCACAGCGGGGTGCCGTACAGGGACACCAGCTCAGGGGGCCAGAACCACTTGCCGTCCTCGAACGGAGCGTCCCAGTCCAGCTCCTTGTCCGGGTCGAAGGAGTGCTTGGCCGAGGACTCGAGCAGGCGCTCGGCGACCTGTTCGCGGTCCCTGAGCGGGCCGAGGGCGTCGCGGAGGAGCGTGAGATCGCGTGGGGTCACCGTTGTCATGGCACTTATGAGACTGCGTGTCAGCAAAGTCGTCAATCCCTTGCGCGGCACTTGTTGACCCGCTGTCTACCAACGTGTGAGCCTGCCTGAAGACGTCAGACAGACCGTCAGACGGTCAACGGACCGCGAAGGAGCTGTTCGTGCCGACACGTGACTTCTACACCCACACCCCTGACGATATGAACTGGTCCGTACCCGCGTCGGGCTCAGCCCGTTTCACCTGGGAATACGACGACGGCCGGGACCGACTGCTCGCCCTGTACCAGAAGGGCAAGGACAAACAGTGGGACGGCGCCAAGCGGATCGACTGGGACCTCGAGGTCGACCCGTACGACCCGCTCGGCACCCCGGACGAGTCCCTCAGCCTCTACGGCACCCGCCACTGGTCGAAGATGACCGAGAAGGACAAGGGCGAGCTCCGGCGCAACTACACCGCCTGGCAGTTCAGCCAGTTCCTGCACGGCGAGCAGGGAGCCATGGTCTGCGCGGCGCGGATCGTCGAGTCCGCACCCGACCTCGACGCCAAGTTCTACTCCGCGACCCAGACCATGGACGAGGCCCGGCACGCGGAGATCTACGGGCGCTTCCTGCACGAGAAGATCGGGATGCTCTACCCGATCAACGACAACCTCCAGGCCCTGCTCGGCGACACCCTCCGCGACTCCCGCTGGGACATGCCGTACCTCGGCATGCAGGTGCTCATCGAAGGCCTGGCACTGGCCGCGTTCGGCATGATCCGCGACACCACGGACAAGCCGCTGCCCAAGCAGATCCTGGCGTACGTGATGCAGGACGAGGCCCGGCACGTCGCCTTCGGGCGGATGGCGCTGCGGGACTACTACAAGCAGCTGACGGACGCGGAACTCCGGGAGCGCGAGGAGTTCGTCATCGAGGGCTGCTATCTGATGCGGGACCGCATCAGGGGCATCGAGGTGCTGGAGGACTTCGGCATCTCGCGCACGGAGGCGGAGGAGTACACCGAGCAGTCCGAGTTCCTCCACCTCTTCAGGAAGCTGTTGTTCAGCCGGATCGTGCCATGCGTCAAGGACATCGGGCTGTGGGGCGAGCGGCTCCAGCGGGCGTATGTCGACATGGGGGTGTTCGAGCTCGGTGACTCCAACCTCGACCTGCTGATGAGCCAGGACGAGCAGGTCGCTGAGGAGCTGGACAAGGAGCGCTTCGCGACGGAGGAGGCGGCGCGGGTGGCGGAGGTGGGACAGGCGATCGCGGAGGGCGGCGCGGACTGAGTCCGGGGCCGGGGACAGGGCGGACCGGGTTGCCCGGCGCGGAACCCCGGTGCGCGCCGGGCGGCGGGTCGAGGCGGGACCAGAGGAGTGCCTGAGTCGTCGGGAGGCGTTCACCCGTTTGGTCGACGTGCCCGGGAACCCGCTGGGTACGCTGGACATACCGGGCAGACCCCACCGCATGGGAGCGATCATGAGCGCCGCACGCGAACACGGGCTGGACGAGGAGTACCTCTGGCCGCGGCCGCCCGTGGGCGGGTGGGCGGCGGACGATCTGGACCGGCTTCCGAATCTCCCTCCTCATACGGAGCTGATCGACGGGAGCCTCGTCCTCGTGGGTCCGCGGACCCGATTCCACTCACGTGCGATCCATCTCCTGGTGTCCGCGCTGACCGGCCAGGCACCGGAACACCTGGAAGCCATCGGCGAGATGACGGTCAAGCTCGACAACCGGAACCGACCTGAGCCCGATGTGCTCGTGGTCCCCGTCGACGCGGACACCGGCTCCCGGCAGACCTGGTTCAAGCCGGAGGACGTCGTTCTCGCGGTCGATGTCGTGTCGGACGACTCGGTGGAACGTGATCGCGAGGTCAAGCCCCGGAAGTACGCGCGCGCGGGCATCCCGCACTTCTGGCGGGTCGAGGAGAACGACGGGCTACCTGTCGTGTTCGTGTACGAACTCGACCCGGCGACGCAGTCGTACGGCCTGACGGGCATCCACCACAAGCAGCTCAAGCTCGATGCCCCGTTCCCGATCGACGTTGATCTGACCGGGGTCGACCGGCGCGGTGGGCCCGGCGGACGGGGGTAACCGGGGCGGTGCCGCGCACGCCGGTGGCGCGACGGCGGGGCGCTTCGCGGCGACCGTCACGCGGGGCCGTTTCACGTCGCGCCCCCCTTCAGGGCTGCCTCGATCACCACCCGTGCGATCGGTGCCGCGTCGCCGCCCCCGCTGATGTCGTCGCGGTTCGCCTCCGCGTCCTCGACCACCACCGCCAGTGCGATCGCCGGGCGGGTCGCGTCGCGCTTCTGGGCCCAGGCGATGAACCAGGCGTACGGCACACCGGCGTTGGCGACGCCGTGCTGGGCCGTGCCCGTCTTCCCACCCACCCGGACTCCGCGGATCGCGGCGTGCCGGCCGCCGCCCTTCTCGACGGCCTGGATCATCAGGCGCTTGAGCAGCTGAGCGGTGACCGGATTCATCGGGCGGTCGTAGGTGCGGGGGAGTGCGGCGCGCACGGTGTGGCCGGCGCGGGTCGTGGTCCGGTCCACCAGGTAGGGGCGGAGGAGCTCGCCGCCGTTGGCGACGGCTGCCGCGACCATGGCCATCTGGAGCGGGGAGGCGGCGGTGTCGAACTGGCCGATGGAGGACAGCGCCAGCTGGTCCGGGCTCATATGGCGGTCGAAGGTGGAAGCGGCGACCCGGGCGGGAATCCTCAGGCCCGTGTCGTTGAAGCCGAACTTCTCAGCCGTTTCCCGCATCCTGTTCAGCCCCACCTTCACCCCGAGGTGCGCCATCACCGTGTTGCAGGAGTACCGGAGCGCGTACGACAGCGATGCCCGGTCGCAGCGGGGCACCCGGTTCGGGAGGCGGGTGCGGGTGCCCGGGAGGATGTAGGGGTCGCGGGCGTCCGTGGGCGCGTCGGGGTCGGTGACGACGCGCGCGTCCAGCGCCGCGGCGGCTGTCACGATCTTGAAGGCCGAACCGGGCGGATAGGTCTGCCGGATGGCCCGGTTGAGCATCGGGCGGGTGGCCGAGGTGTTCAGCCGCTTCCAGGCGGCGACCACCTCCGCGCTGTTCCCGGAGAGCAGCCCGGGATCGTACGAGGGACTGCTGACCAGTGCCAGGACTCTGCCGGTCGACGGCTCCATCGCGGCGACCGCGCCCCGCCGCCCGGCGAGTGCCTGGAACGCTGCCTGCTGCACCGATGCCCGGATCGTGGTGACGACCCTGCCGCCGGGCTGCCGTGAGCGGGTGAGGTCGTTCCACAGGGGGAGCGGGGCGAGCAGCGGATCCGTACCGGCCAGGGACTCGTCCTCGGTGTGTTCGAGCAGGGTGGTGCCGTAGAGCTGCGAGGAGTAGCCGGTGACGGGCGCGAACAGGGGGCCGCTCCGGTACGTCCGCTCGTAGCGGAGCTGCTGCCGGGTGTCCTTGCTGCCCGTGACCGGCTGCGTGCCGACGACGATGTCACCGCGCGGGGCGGCGTAACGGGCGATGAGGGGACGGCGGTTGGCCGGGTTGTCGCGGAGTTCGGCGGCCTGGAAGAGCTGGAGCCGTACGACGTTCACCAGCAGCGCCGCCAGCAGGACCAGGCACAAGAACGCGGCGCGGCGGATATAGCGGGTCATCGGCCGTTCCCCGGGGCCGTGGTCATCACGGACGGTGCCGGGGCGGCGCCGTCCTCGGGCCCGGGCAGCGGGGCGCGGGCCGAGTCGCTGACGCGGATCAGCAGTGCCACGATGATCCAGTTGGTGACCACGGACGACCCGCCCTGCGCGAGGAACGGCATGGCCATCCCGGTGAGCGGGATGAGCCCGGTCACCCCTCCCGCGATGACGAAGACCTGCACCGCGATGATCGAGGCGAGCCCGATGGCGACGAGCCGCCCGAAGGGGTCGCGCAGGGCGAGCCCTGCCTCGTAGCCGCGCGCCACCAGCAGCCCGTAGAGCAGGATCAGCGCGCTGACCCCGATGAGTCCCAGCTCCTCGCCCGCCGTCGCCAGGATGAAGTCGGACTTGGCGGCGAAACCGATCAGGGTCGAGTGCCCCGCGCCGAGACCCGTGCCCTGCATCCCCCCGGCGGCGAACGAGAAGAGCGACTGGGCGAGCTGGCTCGGTCCGAGCCCCGCGTCGATGGAGGAGAACGGGGCCAGCCAGTCCTGGACCCGTACGCGCACATGCGGTTCGAGCGCGCCGACGGCGAAGGCGCCCACACCGGCGAGCAGCAGCCCCACCGCGATCCAGCCGGTGCGCCCCGTCGCCACGTACAGCATGATCACGAACAGCCCGAAGAACAGCGCCGAGGTGCCGAGATCCCGCTCCAGCACCAGCACGCCCACGCTGATCAGCCAGATCGTGACGATGGGCCCGAGTGCCCTGCCGGTGGGGAACTGGAGCCTCCAGATCCGGCGGCCGGTGTAGGCGAGCGCGTTGCGGTTGGCGGCGAGATACGCGGCGAAGAACACCGCGAGCAGGATCTTGGCGAACTCTCCGGGCTGGAACGAGAACCCCCCGACCCGGATCCAGATACGGGCTCCGTTCACCGGCGGGAAGAGGATCGGCAGGAGCATCAGGGCCAGGGCGGCGGCGACCGAGACATACGCGTAGCGCTGGAGCACCCGGTGGTCGCGCAGCACCAGCACCACGGCGATGAACAGGGCGACCCCCAGGGTCGACCACACGAGCTGGGCCGGAGCGGCGGGGGCGCCGGGGGCCTCCAGGTCGAGCCGGTAGATCAGGACCAGGCCCAGACCGTTGAGGAGAACCGCGATCGGCAGCAGCAGCGGGTCCGCGTACGGGGCCCTGAAGCGCACGGCGAGATGGGCGAACAGCGCCAGCAGGCCGAGGCCCGCGCCGTAGGAGGCGGCGTCGGGCGGGACGGCTCCGGACCGGTTGAGGCCGACGGCGGCGTAGCCGAAGACGCAGATGAGGACGGCGCTGACGAGGAGCGTGAGCTCGACCCCGCGCCGTTTCGGCAGACGAAGTGCGGGCGGGGGAGCGCCCGCTGCCGGTGCGGTCATGACCGGCAACGTAGCAAGCGGGGGTGTTATGTCCGCCTATCCGGGGACTCAGGGGGTGTCGGGTTCCTCAGGGCGCGGACTGGGGTGGTGCGGGCCCCGGTTCGGATCGGGATGCGGGCCCGGGTGCAGACCGGGGTGGGGGGCAACGGACTCGTGGTCGGCGTGCGCGTACTCGGGCAGTCTCAGCCGGGCGATCGCCCCGCCCTCCGGCGCGTTGGCGAACTCCAGCTCCGCGCCGATCACCGCCGCCTGCCCCACGGCGATGGTGAGCCCCAGGCCGTGCCCCTTGCCGCCCGACTCGGTGCGGAACCGCTGGGGGCCGTGCTCCAGCAGATACCGCGGATATCCGGTGCCATGGTCCCGAACCGTCACCACCGGACCGTCGACCGACACCACGACCGGCCGGGCGCCGTGCTTGTGGGCGTTGGTGATCAGATTGCCCAGCACCCGCTCGAGCCGCCGCTGGTCCGTCTCCACGCGCACCTGCCTGCCTATCCTCAGCTCGGTCTCACAGCCGGTGCTGCGCACGGACCGTACGACGCGCTCGGTGAGCGGGGCGAGTTCATGGATGTCGAGGTCCACCGTCTCGCCGCCCGTGTCAAGACGGGAGATCTCCAGCAGGTCCTCGGTCAGCGCGCGCATGGTGCGCACCCGGTCCTGGACGAGCTCCGAGGGCCTGCCGGGCGGAAGCAGCTCGGCGGCGGCGGACAGGCCCGTCAGCGGAGTGCGGAGTTCGTGCGCCACATCGGCGGTGAAGCGCTGCTCGTTGAGGAGCTTCTCCTGGAGTGTGGAGGCCATGGTGTCCAGGGCTTCGGAGACCGTGGCGACCTCGTCCTCGGGCCGGGACGGGTCCTTGGTGCGCGGGTCGTTGACCCGGGCGTCCAGGTCGCCCGCGCTGATCCGCCGGGCCACCTGCGCGGTCAGATGGAGCCTGCGGGTCACCCGTGTCACCGCGAACGCGCCCACGAGCAGGGTCGCCCCGATGGCGAGCACGGAGGAGCCGAGGATGGCCCGGTCGAGATTGCTGATCGTGTCGGCGCTGACCGAGTAGTCGACCCGTACGGCGATGACCTGGCCGTCGGCGGGTCCTGCGGCCCACATGGTGGGGCGGCCCCGGAAGTCGGACACGACCGTGCCGCGCTGCCCCGAGAGGGCGAGCGCGCGCAGCCGGGCCGGGAGCCCGGGTGGGTCGATGGCGCCGTAGCCGCCGAGCGGCTCGCCCGCCTCGTACGCGTGGGTGACCTCTTCGAGCCGGATGAGGGCCTTCTCGCGGGCGTCATCGACGGTCTCACGGGTCACGGACACATGGACCAGTGCGCCGAGCAGCGCGGCGAGCGCGCAGCACATCACGGTGATGAACAGCGCCGCCTTCCAGGTCAGCGTCGCCGTCCAGGCGGGCAGGCGCAGCCGGGCCCGGCCGGCGCCGGGAGCGGTCACGGGGTGCCCCCCGGGCTCGGTGAATCCGAGGTGGGAGTGGGGGAGGGTGTGGGCGAGGAGGGGGGTGTCGACGTGGGGGTGGCCGGTTTGACGCGGATGATCTCGTCGCGGGTCGGCAGGATCGCGTGCTGCCGGCCGTCCCAGGACCAGGCCGTGCGGTACTCGTACCCCGGGATGCCCGCGGACACGGCGCGGGTGACCAGGTCCCGGCCCGCCAGCTCCACCCGGACGATGGCGTCCGAGTACGTCATGACCCGCGTCAACCCGCCGTCCTTGTCCGGGAGATAGACCCGGATCGCGGTCTGCTGCCCGGGCATCCTGATGGCGACGATCAGCTCGTCCTTCCCGTCGCCGGTGAGATCGCGGTAGTACGGCTGGAGTACGGGGCAGCTCTTCGGCTGCGTGCCGCAGTCGCGGATCTGGTCGGCGGTCTGCCGGTACAGCCCGTCGGCGCCGGTGATCTGCTCAGGGTGGGCGGCCACATCCGCCTGGACGATCTTCACGGGGCTCACGGTCCGGACGTTCCCGTCCGGCACCTTGATGCCGGGGATGCGGGCGGTGTCGCTCTCCCCGTAGTCCACCGGTGGAGCGGAGATGTCGGGGAGCTCGGGCCAGAGCTGCTGGGGCCCCTCGGCCGTGGGGGTGGCCCCCGCGCTCTCCAGGCCGCCCGCGTCCCCGCAGCCGGTCAGGAGCGCCACGCCGGCCGCGGACATGAGCGCGGCGGCGACGACGGTGCGGGACGGTTCCACGGGGCTGGCTCCTCGCTGATGCCATGACGACGCCGTCTTCCGCGTCAGAATCAGAAGGGGCTCGGGCCGGTCTGTCATTCGGACTTTCTGACTTGCCGATAACAGTATGCGGAGGCGTGCCGGTGCCGAGCGGTTTGACGGCATATGGGGATATTCGAGGCTATCTGTCCGCTGTTGCGGTGATCCATCGGTTGTGTAACAGTGTCGGCAACGTCCATCAGGGTGTCCGGCCGGTGCTCAGCCCCCGCTCGCCAGGGCCTTTCTGCACAGCCTCAGCAGCCGCTCGTCCTGTTCGATGTCATGCGCTCCCGAACCGCCGTCGAGCACGTTGTGCCGCCGCGGGCGGCTGAGCTCCGCTCGCAGCAGCGGGATTGCCCGTGTGGCCGCGGGGCCCATCTCGGTCAGGCACTCGGCGACCTCGACCCGGCCGTAACGGTTCTCCTCCCAGGCGGCGGCCAGCACGGGAAGGGCGTCGCGGGCCTCCCTCGTGACCCGCCACAGGGCGATCGCCGCGTCCATCCGGAGCCAGCGCTCACGCGAGACGAGGAGTGCGCGGAGCGCGGGCGCCGCAGTCACGGCACGCGGGCCGAGGCAGCCCAGCGCCGCGGCCGCCGAGCGGCGCTCGTCCGGGCCGTCCGCGGTGAGCAGCTCCAGCAGCAGCGGCAGTACGGCAGCGGCGGCGTCGTCGCCCGAGACCGCCCACAGCGCCCGCGCCGCGGCCGTGGCCACCGAGGGGTTCGTACTGCCCAGCAGCGCGCGCAGCTGCGGAGCGGCAGGCAGCGCCGCGGGCCCGAAGGCCGCGAGGGTCCGCAGGGCGGACTCCAGCACCGACTCCATCACCCATGCGCCGCCCCGGGCCGAGGCGCCCCGCAGCACCCTGAGCACCTCGGGCAGTGCCTCCGCCGCACGCAGCGCCTCCAGGGCGGGCAGCAGCGGACCGGCCCGGTCGAAGAGCGTCTCGTCGAGCTCGACCTCGGCCAGTCTGCGCCGCAGCAGCGGTACGAGAGGCGCCGCCGCCGCGCCCAGGTAGGGCACCGCGAACGCCGCCTCCCGCGGTAGCTCCGGTTCCTCCAGCGCGACGGCCAGGGCGGGGACCGCGCGCTGATCGCCCAGCCGGGCCAGCGCGATCAGCGCGCGGTCCCCGCCCGCCACCGAATCCGCACCGCCCCGAGCGAGCCGTGCGGCGAGCGCGTCCGCGGCGGGCAGCGCCAACGCGAACAGGCTCTCCAGCAGGCTCGCCGCCGCGGCCTGCAACCGGGGCTCGGGATGACCGAGCTGCGCCCCGATGCACCGCACCAGCTCGTCGTAGGGGCCCCGCCAGGTCCGTATCAGTCCGTGGCACATCCATACGGCGTCCGTGCGCTGCGCCGGATCGCCACTGGTCAGCCTGCCCACGAGCAGGGTGATCCGCTCATCTACCCGGTCCCCGAGTGTCGCGTAGAGCGTGCTCAGGAGCTCGGCAGTGCCGGAGCCGACCTGTGCGCCGCCGTCAGTCGTGGGGCCGGGTTCGTCGGCTCTCCGGATCTCGGACCTGCGTGTGCCGGTCTCGCGGCTCCCGGGCGTCCGTGGGCCGGTCTCGTGTGGGTCGCTCTCGCGTGGGTCGGTTTCCCTGACCTCGGCCTTGTATGTGTCGGCCTCGCGGGGTCCGGTCCCGTGTCCGCCGGCCGGGATTCCCGTCGCCCGTGCGTCGGCCCCGTGTGCGCCTCCTTCCCGGGCTCTGGTCTCCCGTGAGTCGGTCTCCCGGTCGCCTGCTTCCCTTGTCCCGGTCTCGCTTTCGCCGGTGTCCCGCAACATGGCCGTCGCCACGGCGGCCACGTCCGGCGGCAGGCTCCCGGGTGCACACCTGGCCAGTTGGGTCAGCGCGGCGAGGCGCAGCCCTGCCGTGTGGGGCCGGGCCAGCAGGCCGATCAGCCACCGCACCGCGTCCGCGCGCAGCTCCGCGTGGCGCAGGGCGATCCGCCCGACCGCCTCGACGAGTGCGAGCCGCACATCCGGATCCCGTTCGGCGTCCAGTCGCGCCCGTAACAGCGTCAGCACCCGCGCGGGCTCGTCGTGCAGTATCGCCAGCGCGCACGGCACGGTGATCCGCACCCCGGGGTCGTCGTCCGCGAGCAGACCGAGGAAGACCTCCGCACCCGCGGCGACCGCGGCGGCGGCCATCGCGTAGTTGGCCGCCTCCTCGAACTCCCCTGCTTCGCCTGGTTCGGGTTCGTCGTCGCCGTCGAGCTCGATACCGCCGATGCTGGTCAGCAGCTCCACGATCGCGCCCCGGTCCTGCACGTCGGGGCTGGCGGTGAGTTCCAGCAGGAACGGGATGGCGGCCAGCGTCGAGTCGTAGACCTCGCCCTGCTGGTGGACCGCGGAGTACATCCCGTCAAGCGCGGCCTCCCGCTCCACCGGATCCGGCGACGCGAGTCCGCGCAGCAGCCCGGGGACGTCGTCCGCCGGACCGTACGCGTGCCCGAGTGACGACCAGTCGACCTCGTCGATCCCCGTGAACACGCCGTTGCCTCCCACACGCCAGGTGCCTGGGGAGAGTGTGCACCACGGCGGCCACGCCGAGGACTTCGAAAACCGGCACCCCATCGTGGCTTTCCGGCCTGTCGGGGTCCGGGTCTGCCGGACGCACCCGCACGAGAGCCAAAAGAATTCGGGCGGCGATGTCGAGAACCCGTGGCCGGCTCCGTCCCTGTGGTGAACGCGGCCAGAATGGCCGCACCAGCACTGAGGAGAAACACGATGGCCAAGTACCTGCTGCTCAAGCACTACCGCGGCGCTCCGGCTTCGGTCAACGACGTGCCCATGGACCAGTGGACGCCGGAGGAGATCTCGGACCACGTGCAGTACATGCACGACTTCGCGGCCCGACTCGAGGGGACCGGCGAGTTCGTCGACGGCCAGGCGCTCGCCCCCGAGGGGGCATGGGTCCGGTACGACGGCGAGGGCCGCCCGCCGGTCACCGACGGCCCGTTCGCCGAGACCAAGGACCTCATCGCCGGCTGGATGGTGATCGACGTCGACAGCCACGAGCGCGCCGTCGAGCTGGCCGGGGAGCTGTCGGCCGCCCCCGGGGCGGGCGGGGAGCCCATCCACGAGTGGCTCGAGCTGCGCCCGTTCCTGGCCGCACCGCCCACCATCACGGAGTGACCTCCGAGGTGAACGAGTTCCTGCTCCGGAGCCTCGCGCCGAGCGTGCTCGCCATCCTCGTCCGCCGCGGAGCCGACTTCGCGGCGGCCGAGGACGCCGTGCAGGACGCACTGGTCGAGGCCCTCCGCGTCTGGCCCGCCGCCTCCCCGAGCTCTTCGCACAGGGGAGAGCCTGTGCGGGACCCGAAGGGCTGGCTGGTCACCGTGGCCTGGCGCAAGTTCCTCGACGCGACCGGCGCGGACACCTCCCGCCGCCGGCGCGAGGTCCTCGTCCACGAGGAGCCGGCGCCCGGGCCCGCCCCCGCGGTGGACGACACGCTCCAGCTCTACTTCCTGTGCGCTCACCCGTCGCTGACGCCGTCGTCCGCGGTCGCGCTCACGCTGCGCGCCGTCGGCGGGCTCACCACCCGCCAGATCGCCCAGGCATACCTGGTGCCCGAGGCGACCATGGCGCAGCGCATCAGCCGGGCCAAGCGCACCGTCTCGGGCGTGCGGCTCGACCAGCCCGGCGACGTCGCCACCGTGCTGCGCGTCCTCTACCTGGTCTTCAACGAGGGCTACTCCGGCGACGTCGACCTCGCCGCCGAGGCCATCCGGCTCACCCGGCAGCTCGCGGCCCAGGTCGACCACCCCGAGGTGGCGGGGCTGCTCGCCCTCATGCTGCTCCACCACGCCCGTCGGGCGGCACGGACCGCGCCCGACGGCAGCCTGGTGCCGCTCGCCGAGCAGGACCGCGGCCGGTGGGACACCGAGTCGATTGCCGAGGGCGTCGAGATCCTGCAGGCGGCCCTCGCCCGCGACCGGCTGGGCGAGTTCCAGGCCCAGGCCGCCGTCGCGGCACTCCACGCCGACGCGCCCGCCGCCGAGGAGACCGACTGGGTGCAGATCGTCGAGTGGTACGACGAACTCGTGCGCCTGACCGACAGCCCCGTCGTCCGGCTCAACCGGGCGGTGGCCGTCGGCGAGGCCGACGGACCGCGGGCCGGCCTGACAGCGCTCGCGGCGCTGGACGCCTCACTGCCCCGCCACGCCGCGGTGGCGGCATACCTCCACGAGCGCGCGGGCGACCTGGCGACGGCGGCACGGCTGTACGCCGAGGCGGTCCACAAGGCACCCAACCTCGCCGAGCGCGACCACCTGACGCGCCAGGCCGCCCGGCTCAACGCCCGCCGGCGTCGCTGACGGGGGCGCTCTCCGGATACCGCCGCTCGTGAAGGGCGACGAAGCCCGTGCTCACCCCTCGGGCCGTACGCGCACGAAGCGGGCCGTCTCGTGGCGTCCGGCCCCCTGGCGCAGTTCGACGAGGAGAGGCTCGGTGAGTATCCGCACGGGCCCGTGGTCCGGGTGTTCCGTCAGCTCTCCCAAGCGACCGCGTACCAGCTCGCCGACCTGCCGTGACTGCACCGGGGTCAGGCGAGGCGACGTCTTCACGGTTCGATCATCGGGAAGCTGGACAAGAAGTGCCCGCGGTCGCTCCACCGGGCCGAAAACGCCGAGTAGCGCGCCGTCCCGCGTATCGGAATGCCGGATCTTCCTCCAGGACCAGGTTCCTCCTGCCCGATAGGGCGAGTTCAGTGCTTTCGCCACGATCCCCTCGACGCCCACGGCTCTCATGTCGCGAAACCAGGCGTGGGCTGTTTCCTCGTCCAGCGTCGCCAGCACACGCTGAAGGGGTGGGCCGACGTCCCGCAGCGCCGCTCCGAGCAGCTCCCACCGGTCCCTCAGGGGCAGGGCCCTGACGTCCCGGCCCGGGACAGCGAGGATGTCGAACGCGATGTAGGACACCGGGACTCCCGACCGCTCGCGATCACTGTGGGACCTGAGCAGGTCGGTGAAGCTCAGCCGCCCCTCGCGGTAGGCGCACAATTCACCGTCCAGCACGACTCCGGGTGGCAGGTGATCTCGCAGGTATGCGGCAATCCCGGGGAATTCCCTGGAGAGGTCCCTTTGTGAGCGTGACTGGAGGAAGACCCTTCCGCCGTCGAGGACGAAGGCGAGGGCGCGGAATCCGTCGAGCTTGAGGGAGTACTGAAAGCCCCCGGGCGTGCTGCCGTGCCCGGGGATCTCGTCCACCGGCCGTGGGCGCATGACGTCGACTGGTGGCCGAAGGGCCACTCTCGGCGAGCTCTCGTCCATGCAGCCAGGTTCAACCCGCGGGAACCTCGGGGCAGCGAGGGGCTCGCCGTCCTCGTGAGCCTGTCACCGGGACAGCCTCAGCGGTCAGCCGCAGATGCGCTGCGGGGGCGCGGATCCCGGTCCTGGGCGCCGCTCAGCGCCTTGCGCGGAGGAAGGTCGTGCGCCTGGGTCGCGGTGCGGGACCGACGGTCACCCCAACGGACGATCACCTCACGGCAGACTGCCCGCGTGCCCCGGGTCGAACAGCGGCGCCAGCATGTCCCCGTGCCGTTCGAGTCGCCCCGCGATATCGCCCAGCCGGAACACCAGCTCGGCCGGGGAGCCACAGGCCTCGATCTCCTGCCAGGTCACAGGCGTGGAAACGGTGGGTTCGGGCCGGGCGCGCAGGGTGTAGGGGGTCGCGGTGGTCTTCGCGGCGGCGTTCTGACTGTGGTCCACGAACACCTTTCCGGGGCGCAGCGCTCGTGCCATCCGGTGCACCACCAGGCCGCCGAGTTCCGCCTCCGCCTCGACGGCCAGGGACTTCGCGTACGCCGACACCTCATCGGACGGGGTCGGCTCCAGCGGCACCAGCAGGTGCAGGCCCTTGGCGCCCGAGGTCTTCGCATAGGCCTCCAGGCCGTCCGTGGCGAGCCGCTCGCGCAGCCACAGAGCCACCTCGCAGCACTCGACCACGGTCGCCGGATCGCCGGGGTCGAGGTCGAGGACCATCCGGTCGGCCCTGCCGGGTTCCTCCACCCGCCACTGCGGAGTGTGAAATTCCACCACCAGATTCGCTGCCCAGACGAGCCCGGGCAGATCCGCCAGGACCACCTGCTCGCCCTTCTCGCGCGAGGAGCGCGGTACCTCGGCGACACGCACCCAGGACGGGGTGCCCGGTGGTGGGTTCTTGGTGAAGAACCGCTGGCCGTCCGGGCCGTCGGGGTACCGCAGGAACGAGAGCGGGCGGTCCTTCAGGTGCGCGAGGAGCGGGTCGGCCGTGAGCGCGTAGTAGTGCAGCACCTCACCCTTGGTGGTTCCGGTCGCCGGATAGATGACCTTCTCCAGATTGCTGAGCGCCAGGCGCCGCCCCTCCACCTCTGTGATGGGCGTCATACGATGAGAATCCCATACGTAATCCCTGATACCTCCTATTGCCTCTCAATAGCTCTCGATACCGCATGAAAGGGATGGCACGTGCGATCCATCTGGAACGGCGCGATCTCCTTCGGGCTGGTCAGCATCCCGATCAAGCTGGTGAACGCCACCGAGAACCGCTCGATCTCCTTCCGCCAGATCCACACGAGCGACGGAGGGCGGATCCGCTACCGCAAGGTCTGCGAGCTGGAGGACGAGGAGGTCCCCACGGCGGAGATCGGCAAGGCGTACGAGGACGCGGACGGGACGATGATCCCGATCACGGACGAGGACCTCGCCGCACTGCCGCTGCCCACCGCCAAGACGATCGACATCGTCGCGTTCGTGCCCGGGGACCAGATCGACCCGCTCCAGATGGACGCCGCGTACTACCTCTCGGCGAACGGAGTCCCGGCCGCCAAGCCCTACACACTGCTGCGGGAGGCGCTCAAACGGAGCAAGAAGGTGGCGGTCGCGAAGTTCGCGCTGAGGGGGCGGGAGCGGCTGGGGATGCTGCGGGTGGTCGGCGATGTGATCGCCATGCACGGTCTGCTCTGGCCGGACGAGATCCGGCAGCCCGAAGGTGTGGCCCCGGAGACCGAGGTCACGATCCGCGAGGCCGAACTCGACCTTGCCGACGCCCTCATGGACACCCTCGGCGACGTCGACCTCGGCTCGCTGCACGACGACTACCGGACGGCGGTCGAGGAGCTGATCGCCGCCAAGGCGGAGGGCGTCGAGCTGGAGCCGGAGCGCGCCCCGGCCGCCGACGGAGGCAAGGTCATCGACCTGATGGCCGCGCTGGAGAGCAGTGTCCGGGCGGCGCAGGAGGCGCGCGGTGGCGAGGCGGAGGCCGGTGGGGAGGTTACCGAGCTGCGGCCCCGTGAACAGGCCGCGAAGCCGGCGCCCAAGTCGGCCAAGGCCGCGCCCAAGGAGACAGGCGGCAAGAAGTCCACGTCGACGGCGAAGAAGACGGCCGCGTCCCGGTCGTCGAAGTCCACGGCCAAGAAGGCGTCGGGGACGAAGTCCGCCACCGCCAAGTCCGCCACCGCCAAGTCCACGGCGAAGAAGACCACGGCCAAGAAGGCCACCCCCCGCAAGAAGGCCTCCTGACGAGGCCGGCCCAGCCCGTCGGGCGGGGGAGCGGCGGACGTCCCCCACACCCTCAGGACCCGAGTGGTTCGACGCGCACCGTACGGTCGGACGCCTCGGGCGTCATGAATTCGAGCAGACCGGCGCCCTCCTGCTCCAGCGCCTTCCGGGACGCCCGTGACAGCCGCCCGAACGGCTCGAGCACGAGCGTCGCCGTGTCGCGCTTGCCGTCGACCCGCCATGTGCCCGCGACGAACCCGTCGACCAGGAAGGTGGCCCGGATGATGCCGTTGCGGGTGAAGATCGCCGACCGCCGCCGCTCGTCGAGCATGCGGGAGCGGTCGTCGTGCGCCAGCAGGATGTTGTCGAACTCCGGCAGAAACCGAACCGGCGCCTCGCAGTCGGGATCGGGCAGCGGTGCGTCCGGCAGATCGAACAGCTCTCGCCCGTCCTCGCCTCGGAGCACCCGCAGCCCTGGGCGGAGCCGGTCGACCACCTCCCGCAGCCGGGTCAGCCCGGACCACATCTGGACGTCCTTGACCGACGCCGGGCCGTACCCGCGCAGATAGCGCAGCACCAGGTCGTCCACGGTCGCCCCGGTGCCCAGGGGGCGGCCGAGCCAGGACTCCGCCGTCGCGTACCGGGTCAGGCCGCCGACACCCCAGATGCCGCGCGGGGGCACCTGCACGAGCGGGAGCTGTCCGCGCGCCGCGTTCGCCAGCCCGTCCGGGTCGCGCTCCGGCCACCGTGCGGCCAGGGCCGCACCGAGCTCCTTGGTGGTCAGCGGCTCACCGCCCAGCGCCTCACGGCCGGCGGCGGCCAGCTCATCGGGCGCCAGACCCGCGATCGCCTTGGCGAACCTCGCCACCCCGCGTACCTGCCGGTCCAGCACGGGCTGCACCAGCGGGCGCAAGTCAAGGCAGTCCTCGGCGGTGACCAGGTGGACGGTGGCCCGCAGCAGCGCGACGCGTACCGCTTCGCGCCCGGTGAGCAGCCCGGCGAGTTCCTCGTGGCGGAAGCCGGTCAGCCGGGTCCACAAGCCCACGTAGGGCGGCGCGGGAGCCTGGGCCTGCATGCCGACCAGACGGGTGATCGCCTCGGCTGCCGTGAGCTGGTGCCGGTGCAGCAGGAGCTGGCGCTCCAGCAGGGCGCGGTTCAGGGCGCGCGGGCCGAGCGTGGTCATGGAACGCCCCCTGTGAGAGTGCCGTGAGACGCGGCGGACGACATGCGGTGCACCCCCACTCTGCCCTGTCCCGCTCGTACACACCTTGAGGACTCCTCGAAACGGCCGCTGAACAGGGCCCGTGGGGCCGCCGCCTTCCTTTAAGTACTCCAGGCATGCTCTAGCAGCGCTCCAATCACGCTGGCTATACCGGATGGTGACCATCTGTCATCACGAGGAGTGAGACGTGACCTCCACCAACTTCCGGCCGACGGACACCGACAGCGAGGCTCCGCCCCCGGCCGAAGCCGTCGCGGTGCAGCCTTCCGGGGCGGGGGTTTCGCCCGCCCCGGACCGGCGCCGCTGGGCGGCGTTCGTCATCATGACCGTCGCCACGTTCCTCGACATGCTCGACGGCAGCATCGTCAACGTGGCCATCCCCACCATCCAGCACGACCTCGGCGCCAGCTACGGCGCCGTCCAGTGGATCACCGCCGGCTACGTCATGGCGTTCGCCCTGATGCTGATCACGGGCGGCCGGCTCGGTGACATCTACGGCCGCAGGAAGATGTTCCTGCTCGGTGTCGCGGGCTTCACCATCGCCTCCCTGCTCTGCGGTATCGCCATGAACCCCGAGATGCTCATCGCGTCCCGGCTGCTGCAAGGCGCCGCGGCGGGCATCATGGTGCCGCAGGTGCTCTCCATCATCCATGTGACCTTCCCGGACAACGAGAAGGGCACCGTCTTCGCCGTCCACGGCACCGTCGGCGGGATCGCCGCCACCGTCGCCCCGCTCATCGGCGGTGTGATCGTCGCGGCCAACATCTTCGGCTGGGACTGGCGTCCGATCTTCCTTGTGAACGTGCCGCTGGGCGTGGTCGGCTTCTTCCTCGGGCTCAAGTACATCCCCGAGTCCAAGGCGCCGCACGCGCTCCGGATCGACCTCCCCGGTGTCTTCCTGGCCACCGTCGGTCTGCTGCTGGTGCTTGCTCCGCTGACCTTCGGCCGTGAACTCGGCTGGCCGGCGTGGACGTTCGTCTCCATGGTCGCCGCGGTCGTGGTGCTCGCCGCGTTCGTGGCGTACGAGCGCCGCAGGAGCCTGACCAACGGCTCGCCGCTGGTGGCGCTCAACCTGTTCAAGGCGCGCAGCTTCAGCTCGGCCCTCGGACTGATGCTGGCCTGCTTCACCTTCACCGGTATGTTCATGCTGGCCCTGTACATGTACATGCAGCTCGGTCTGGGCTGGACCCCGCTGCGTGCCGGTGTGACCCTGCTGGCGTTCGCGTTCGGTGCGTTCATCACGGCCTCGGCTTCGGTGATCGCGTTGGTTCCCAAGTTCGGCCGCACCGTGGTGCAGATGGGTGCGCTGGGTATCGCCGCCGGTCTCGGGCTGTTCCTGTGGATCAACGGCAGCAGCGACGGGGACATCACCAGCTGGAGCATCGCCCCCGCCCTGTTCGTCATCGGTCTGGGCTTCGGTGCCGCGGCCACCCCGATCTCCCTGTTCGGCCTCAAGGACGTGCCGCACGAGGACGCGGGTTCGGCTTCCGGACTCATCAACACCATGCAGCAGCTCGGCTTCACCATCGGTATCGCCGTTGTCTCGCTGTCCTTCTTCACACCGCTGGGCTCCTCCGCGACGACCAGCGGGGACGAGCTGGCACCCAAGCTGCGCCAGGAACTGGCCGCGGTCGGCGTCCCGGCCGACCAGCTCGGCGGTGCGACCTCGGCCTACCAGCACTGCGTCAACGAGCGCTACGGCGGCGAGAACGCCTCGGACGAGCCCGCCGACTGTGTGGCACCGGCGGTCCGTGACAACGAGAAGGCCGTCTCGGTGCTGGAGTCGTACGTACAGCGGGCGGGTGCGCAGACCTTCTCCGACGCCTTCCAGATCACGCTGTACACAGGTCTCGGCTTCATCGTCGTGGCCTTCCTGGCGGCAGGCGCGCTGCCCCGCCGGGTGAGCGCACCGGGACAGGGCTGACCAGCCAGATCTCCTTGCGCGTGCACCACCGACGAGGAGGCCTCCGAACCATTCGGTCCGGAGGCCTCCTCGTCAGTTCTCAGGGGCGGTGCGGTCGGCCGCGGCAACGTCAGCCGATGCGGGTCGCCTTCGACTCGACGGCTATAGGGCCGGTCCAGGGGGTGCCGTCCTCCAGGTCGATGAAGGCGGTCCCGCTGGTGGCGAAGCTCTTCCGGTTGTAGTTGCCGACGTGGACGGCGTTGATCGAGCCGTGCTCGTTGCCGTTCTCGTCGCGGTGGGCGTGGTGGGTGATCCAGAAGCTGAACGCCTTCCCGGCGCCCGGCTTCCAGATGCCCGTACCCTCCAGCGGGGGCGTGGCCGAACCGGGCTTGTTGACGCAGTGCACCTTCTGGTCCGCGGTCAGATCGCAGATGATCCACGAGTACAGCGGGGGGTCCTGGGCGTGGATGGTGATCAACACGTCCCACTTGCCCACCGGGCTCGCCGCCTTGTGGGACACGGCACCGGGCGCGGAGTGCCCGGCGCCGGTGGCGGCGGCGGTAGCGGGAGCCGCGGCCGGCACGATCATGGCGAGCAGCACGGCCGCGACGGCCCCTGCGGTGCGGCGGCTGACACGTGTCGAGGTGGTAGCGCTCATCGGTGCGTCTCCTGGTTTCCGCCCGTGATGTGGGCAGTTGGGTTGGTTGGGTGGGCGTAGGGTCGCGGCAGCTGCTCGACATCACGTCCAGGGCGGGTGGAGACGTACCGGAACGACCCGGGCATGCCGGACGGCCGGCCAGGGTTCGCGATCACCCTGGCCGGCCGCACGGCGGGACGGGCCCGGGCCTACCGGGCGGGCATGTCCCCGAAGGCGCCCAGGTGTTCCCCGACCCACTGCCTGAAGGTGCGCGCGGGCGCGCCCGTCCAGGGCCCGCAGGTGGCGTTGGTGTCCGCGGGCCGGGAAAGCCCCGCCTCCCACTGGTCGAGCAGTGAGGCGAGCACCGGCGGGGGTACGAACCGGCCCATCGTCTCCCTCGCCTCGTCACGGTCCAGGTCGCGTACCTGGATCTCCCGCCCCAGCAGCTCCGCGATGATGCCGACCTCGGTACGGAAGCTCAGCGACTGCGGCCCTGAGAGCGGGACCACCCCGCTCATCCGGGACCCCTCGGCCAGCGCCGCCACGGCCACGTCCGCCACATCGGCGTCGTGCACCGGGGACACCTGGGCGTCCGCGAACGGCTGCTGGACCGCGCGGCCCTCCCGGATGTCGGCGCTCCAGCCCAGCGCGTTGCTCGCGAACGCGCCAGGGCGCAGGAGCACATGGGGCAGCCCCGAGGCGAAGACGGCGTCCTCGACCACACGATGGTGCTGTGCCAGCGGATCCTTGTCCGCGCCGGGCAGCATCACGGTGTTGGACGAGAGCACCACGACATTGCGTACTCCCGCCTCGTCCGCGGCTTTCAGGAAGTCCGCGACGCCGTCCGGCTCCGCGTACAGGAACACCTGGGTGACACCGTGCAGCGCGGCCCGGAAGGTGCCGGGTTCCCGGAGGTCGAGCGCGACGGTCTGCACGCCACGGGGGACGGCGAGACCGCTGGCTCTGCGGCTGGAGGCGCGCAGGGGACGTCCGATGGAATGCAACCGCGCGACGACCTGGCTGCCGATGTTGCCGCGCGCTCCTGTGACAAGAATGGTCACGAGAAACTCCCGTGTTCGACGACGTGCTTTCAACGGCCCCGGACAGGGGCGGGCGGTCGTGGGCCCGGTGACGGCCTAGACCACTTGAATCACCGTTCCGGTTAGCCCCTGGAATTCGGTCGAATGACACTCGGGTGTTGCTCGAGTCCCGCGCCTGCCTGCGTCTTTGGTGGTATGGGTGGATGATCGGAGCCGGTTTCCGGCCATCCTTGGCCATTCCGCTACCGGTCCTTTCCGGCCATCGTCGAGCCGTACGTCAGTGGTGCGCTTCCAGCCATGCGGCGCCGCCTCCACCATCACCCCCATCGCCGCTCCAGCCCTCCTCCCTAGGCTCGCTGGCGACATCCGCCGCGCAGGCGCCGCCCGAGGAGACTCCGTCATGGCAGAACTGCCGCTGTTCCCGTTCTCCGGCTCGAGCCATCGCGGCCCGGATCCGGTCTTCAGCCGGCTGCGCGCCGAACAGCCCGTCGTCCGGGTGACCACCGCCAATGGCACGCCCGCCTGGCTGATCACCCGCCATGAGGACATCCGTACCGCCCTGGAGGACCCGCGTCTGAGCCGCGCCGCGTCGTACGAGCCGGCCGCGCCGCAGTTCGAAGGGCTCTTCCAGGCACCTCCCGGGATGATCATCTCGCTGGACCCGCCCGACCACACCCGGCTGCGGGCGCTGGCCGTCCAGGCGTTCTCGCCCGAACGGATCGAGGGCATGCGGCCGAGGGTGCGCCGGCTCGTGGACGAGCTGCTCGGCCAGGCCGAGAAGGACGCGGCCGAAGGGCCGGTGGATCTGCTCGGAGCCCTCACCGGGCCCCTGGCACTGTCCGTGATCTGTGAACTGCTGGGCGTCCCCGGACAGGACAGGACGTCGTTCCACGGCTGGATACGGCAGTTCGCCGACGTGGGCGGCCCGCAGGACGAGGCGGTCGCGGCCCGTGAGCAGCTCGGTGCCTACATGGCCGGCCTGGTGATGGCCAAGACACAGACCCCCGGAGACGATGTGCTCTCCGCCCTGATCGCGGCCCGGCTGGGCGACGACCGGCTCAGCACCGAGGAGCTGATCGGGCTCGGCTACACCCTGCTCGGCGCGGGCGGTGACTCATCCGCCAGCCAGCTCGCCAACTCGGTGCTCACCCTGCTCGCCAGCCACCGGGACGTCTGGCACCGGCTGGGCGGGCATCCCGAGGAGATACCCGCGGCCGTCGAGGAGCTGCTGCGCGGAGTCAACCTGCTCGGCGACGACACCTCGGGCCTGCCCCGTATCGCCACCGAGGACATCGCCATCGCCGGGGTCACCATCCCGGCCGGGGACGCCGTCTTCCTGGCCTTCGCGTCGGCCAACCGGGACGGGGCCGTCTTCACCGACCCGGACCGGCTGGACTTCACCCGCACCCACAACCCGCACCTCTCGTTCGGCCATGGCGCGCACCGCTGTCTGGGCGGACCGCTGGCCCGGATCGAGCTCGCCGTGGCCATCGAGGAGCTGACCCGGCGCTACCCCGACGCGCGGCTGGCGGTGCCGGAGGGGGAACTCGCCTGGCAGCAGGGCGATGTGAACCACCGCCTGGTGGCGCTGCCCGTCCACCTGCACGGCGACCCGGCCGCGTAAGGGCTCATACCCCACCGGACGAGTCCTCGGCGGGCTCGGCGGGCGCGCTGAACAGCTCGTCGCCGTACAGGTCCTCCAGCCAGTTGGCCTGGTAGACGGTGTCGAGATAGCGCTCGCCGAGGTCCGGGGCGATCGCCACCGCGGTGAGCCCGGGCGTCTGGTGCTGCTCGAGCCAGTTCATCGCCCCGCTCACCACGGTGCCGGTGGAGCCGCCGAACAGGAAGCCGTGGCGCGCCAGTCGGTGGCAGGCCCGGATGGTGTCCACCTCCTCGACGCGGATCACCTCGTCGACGTACGCCTCGTCGAGCAGCGGCGGGCGCATGCTCATGCCCAGGCCGGGGATCATCCGCCGGCCGGGCGGGCCGCCGAAGGCCACCGAGCCCACGCTGTCCAGCGCGATGATCCTTACCGGACGGTGCCACTCCCGGAAGAAGCGCGCGCAGCCCATCAGGGTCCCGGTGGTGCCGGCCCCGATGAACAGCACGTCGAGCTGCGGGAAGCTCTTGGCGATCTCGGGGGCGGTCGTCCGGTAGTGGGCCTTCCAGTTGCTCGGATTGGTGTACTGGCTGAGCCATACGTACCGGGCGTCGGACGCGCACAGCGCACGTACGTAGTCGAGCCGTGCCCCGAGGAAGCCGCCGTTCGCCTCCTGGCCCGCGATGACGTGCACCTGGCTGCCCAGCGCTTCCATCATCAGCCTGGTGGACAGGTTGCAGCGGGAGTCGGTGACACACAGGAACTGGTAGCCCTTGCTCGCCGCGATCATGCTCAGCGCGACACCCAGGTTGCCTGACGACGACTCGACAAGGATGGAATCCGGGCCGAGTGTGCCGTCCCGCTCCGCGGCCTCCACCATTTCGACGGCGGCCTTCAGCTTGATCGAGCCTGCGAAGTTGAAACCCTCGCACTTCAGGAAAAGCTCATGCCCGTGACCGAAGACCGACTTGAGGTCGACGTAGAGATCGTCCTCATTGAAGGCGTAGGGATCGGATATGACTGGCACGATGGCCTCCTCATGAAGCAGGGCCGTGCGGATGTCCATCCGGCCGTGGGCGGATCGCGATCGTCCTCATCTCCCTCATCCGTGTCTGCGCCGTTCGTGGAAGAAGTCCTCCACGGTGTGGAGGTCCCCGGCGCGGGCGGTTTCGTCGTAGACGTACTTTCCGACGGCGAGGTCGAGCACACCGAGCCCGAAGGGGGAGAACACCACGGTCCGGTCGCCGGGGATCGCGACGCGCCGGCTGATGACGTCCTCCAGGGTGCCGCTGAGGAAGTCACGGTTGCCGGTGAGCTGTTCGACCAGGTGCGGTGAGGTGTCGGCCTTGAGGCAGTGTTCGATGTCGTCGACGATGTTGGTGGAGTGGAGCAGGATCTCGGGGGCGAGGTCACGCAACGAGACGTGCAGCACCAGCGGGTGGTGGCTGAACCAGCCTGGCTCGGTGACATGGGGCTGGCCCGCGATCGTGGCGAAGACCACGAGATCGCTGCCCCGGATCAGCTCCTCGGCACTGTCGTGGACGGTGACACGGCCCGGGGTGTTGTGCTCCTCGAGATAGTGGCGGAACCCGGCGGAGCTGTCGGGGGACAGGTCGTGGATGCCGATCTCGTCGAAGGTCCAGCCGGTGGCGCTGAGATAGGTGTGGATGTAGCGCGCGATCAGGCCGGTGCCGAAGAAGCCGATCCGGGTGGGCCTGGTGGTGTGGCGGGTGAGGTGGTCGGCCGCGAGCGCGGCCGACGCGGCGGTGCGGCTGGCGCTGATGATGGAACTTTCCAGACAGGCGAAGGGATAGCCGGTCTCGTGGTCGTTGAGGATCAGCACGGCCGAGGCACGGGGGATCCCGGCCTCGACGTTGTGCGGGAAGCTGGAGATCCACTTCAGACCGTCGACGCCGTCCGGCCCGCCGAGGGAGGCGGGCAGGGCGATGATGCGGGAGCCGGGGCGGTCGGGGAAGCGGAGGAAGTACGAGGGCGGGTTGACGGTCCGCCCCGCACCGTGGAGCAGGTAGGTGGCCTCGACCAGCTCGACGATCTGCTTCTCGTGGCCTCGCAGGACCCGCTGGACCTGTGCGCCGGAGATCACGGAGAACGGCGGCACGACCGTGTCCGTGTCCGTGTCCGTGTTCGTTTCCGGATTCGTGTCCGTGGTCATCGAGGAGTTCCCTGGGGGCTGGTGGTGGGCTGGGGGTGGGCCATGGCGACCAGGACGGTGCGGTCGCCTTCGTAGGGTTCCCGGCTGTGGGCGGTGCGCAGGTTGTCCACCAGCATGAGGTCGCCGTCCTGCCAGGGCTCGCGGCGGGTGTGGGCGTCGTAGACGCTGTTGATCAGGGCGACGGTGTCCTGGTCGAGGGGGTCGCCGTTGCCGTAGCGGGTGGTGAAGGGCAGGGCGTCGGCGCCGTAGACGTCGATCAGGTACTCGCGGACCTCGGGGGCCAGGGTGAATTCGCTGAGGAACGCGATCTGGTTGAACCAGCAGCGCGCGCCGGTGACGGGATGGCTGATGACGGCCTGGCGGTGCTGGCGGGTGCGCAGGCTGCCGTCGTCGTGCCAGGCGTACTCGATTGCGTGGGCCCGGCAGTAGTCCTCGACGGCGGCGCGGTCATCGGTGCCGAACGCCTCGGCCACCGAGGCGCCGATCTCGTCGTTGTAGCAACGTTCCAGCAGCCAGCCCTGCTGCGCGAACCGGTCGACCAGCTCGGCGGGCAGTGCCTGGCAGACCTCGGCGGCATCGGCGATACCGGTCACCCCGCCCTCGGCGGGGGCCTTGAGACAGGCGAACATCAGCAGCGAAGGGACGGTCTGGGTGTAGCTGAGCTCGTGGTGCATGCACATCGGCTGGTTCGTCGGCCACGTCGCGGAGGAGTAGATCCCCTGGCCGTACTCCTCGCGTGCGGCGAAACCCTCCTTGTGGTCCATGAGCTCCGGGGCGAGAGCGCGGAACACCCCGGCCGCCTGCGTGGCGTCGCCGATGCCCAGGCCACGGACGAGCAGCGCCCCGTGCTCGGCGACGGCCGCCCGCAGCGCGTCACGGTGCCCGGCCGCCCACGCGGCGGCATCCCCGCCGGGGTTGTCGACACGCAGCATCGGGGGCTTGCCCGCGGGCACCTCGACCTCTAGCAGCGGTGCGGGGGGTGAGGACGACATCTCGCGTTCCCTTCTGTCTGGTTGCCTTGTCACGGGGTGGGTGACCAGTCGGCGGCGTGCAGCACGGCTTTCGCCGCCTCGGTGGGACGGGTGCGCAGGAAGTAGTGGCCGCCGTCGGGAAGTTCGAACAGCTCTACGCGCTCGGCCAGCAGCCGCCAGCCGAGATGCGCCTCGCCGGGCTCCGCCGTGGCCGTATGGGGGTCGTCGGCGGCGACGATCACCGTGACGGGCGCGGACAGTTTCACGCCCGGCGGTGCGTCCATGGCGTCGGCGAAATAGCGGTGCGCGGACACGCAGTCGTGCCGGTATGCGGCGCCGACCTGCTCGGCATGCCGGGGATCGAGCTGCTCGCCGAGCTCGGAGTAGCCGCTGTCCCCGCCGAGTTCGGCGGCGATCCCGGCATTGTCGCGCGCGGCCAGTTCGTCGATCGCGGCGCGGCGTGCGGCGGCGTCGCCGAGCAACTGCGCGCCGAGGAACACCCTTTGGACCTCCACCCCGCGCTCCTCGAGCCGCCTGGCCGTCTCCAGCGCGGGCGCCGTGCCCGACGAGTGGCCCCACAGCATGATCCTGCCGAGTCCGCGTGCCTCGATCTCGTCCACCACCTGCCCGACCAGCCGGTCCAGCGGGGCGAACGACGCGCTGTCGGCGGTGGCGGGGTCATGACCGGGCAGCTCGACCCCGTACACCACGGGCCCGCTGTCCTGGAGCGCCCTGGCCATCGCCTGGAAGTTCACCGCGTTGCCCCCGGCGTACGGGAAGCACACCAGGGCCGTGGCGGGCCGTCCGCTCCGCGGGCGGGAGAGCGCCTGAAGCAGCTCGGACGACGGTCCCGTGCCTGCGGCCGTGCCGGACTTCGTGTCCATGAGGACGGCGAGCTCGGCGAGCACGGGGTGGGCGGTGATGTCCTTGAGAGTGATGGCGCGGTCGAGGGCGATCGCGAGTTTGACGGCCGACAGTGAGGTGCCGCCGCGGTCGAAGAAGTGGTCGTCCCGGCCGATCCGGTCGGCGGGCAGGCCGAGGATGCCGGCGTACGCGGCGGCGAGGCGTTGTTCGGTGGGGGTGGTGGGGGCGCTGGTGACGGGGGTGGGAGCGGGTGAGGCGTCTTCGGCGGTCTCGCGGACAAGTGCCTTCTTGTCGACCTTGCCGTTGGGCGTGAGGGGGAGCTCGGCGCGGTGGTGGTAGGTGGTGGGGACCATGTAGGCAGGTAGGTGAGCCCCCAGCGCGCTGCTGAGTTCGGCCTGGTCCATGGGGGTGTGCCGGGTGTAGTAGGCCGTCAGGTGGGGACCCGTGGCGGGGTGGTCGACGACGGTGACGGCGGCGTCGCGGATGCCGGGGAGGGTGAGGAGGGTGTTCTCGATCTCGCCGATCTCGATGCGGAAGCCGCGGATCTTGACCTGGGTGTCGCGGCGGCCGAGGAATTCGAGCTTGCCGTTCGGGTGCCAGCGTCCGCGGTCGCCACTGCGGTAGAGGCGGGCGCCGGGGCGGTAGGGATCCGTGCCGAAGGCGGCGCGGGTGCGTTCGGGGTCGTTGATGTAGCCACGGCCCACGCAGACGCCGGAGAACACGATCTCGCCGGGGGCACCGAGGGGGACGGGATGGAGGTGTTCGTCGGCGACGTAGATCCGCACGTTCGGGACCGGGGGCCCCAGCAGCACCCGCTCGGGGGCGGCGCGCATGAGTTCGTGGTTGGTGTCGTCGCTGGTCTCGGTGAGTCCGTAGGCGTTGAGCAGGGCGATCGCCGGCTGGTTGGCGAACCAGCGGCCGGTCAGCTCGCGCTTGAGCGCTTCGCCGGTCACTGACACGTACCGCAGGTGGGTCAGGGGGCGTGGGTGGCGTTCGAGGTGGGTGAGGACCGCTTCCAGGTACGACGGCACGAGCTGGGCGACGTTCACCCGCTGCTGGTCGATCGTGTCGAGGAAGCGCGGGACGTCGAGGATCGTCTCCTGGGCGACCAGGACGGTGCGTCCGCCGACCAGATGGGCGGCGATCAGCTGCCACAAGGAGATGTCGAAGCACTGGGGTGCGGTCTGCGCGACCGCGGTGCCCTCACCGATGCGCAGATCGTCGATCTTGGCGTGGAGGTGGTTGAGCATGCCGGTGTGCTCGCACATCGCGCCCTTGGGCTCGCCGGTGGAGCCGGAGGTGAAGTAGATGTACGCGAGCTGGTTCGGGCCCACCGCCACATCCGGGTCACTCGCGTCGGTCTGCCCGGACACGGCCTCGTCGATCAGCAGCCGCCGCACGGCGGGCAGATGGGCGAGGGCCTGGTCGAGATGGTCGGTGCTGCCCGCTTCGGTGAGCACCAGCGGGCAGTTGGCGCGCGTCAGGACGCTGCGGATCCGCTCGGGCGGGAAGTGCGGCTCGACCGGCAGGTAGACCCCGCCGGCCTTGAACACCGCCCACACCGCCGCGAGCCAGTCGAGGTCGCGCTCGGTGACCACCCCCACCGGCTGCTCCGGCCGCAACCCCGCACCCAGCAGGGCCCGCGCCAGCCGGTTCGCCCGCGCGTTCAACTCGCCATAGGTCCAGGTGTCGGTGCCGCGTACGGCCGCCACCGACTCCGGGTGCTCGCGTACCCGCTGCTCGAACAACTCGTGCGCCCGTGCCTGCGGCAGCTCCCGCTCAGGCCCGGCCAGGTCCTCGAGCTGGTGACGCAGCTCCCGCGCCCCCACCAGGCCCTGGCCGGTGTGCCCGGCGTCGACGTCCGCGCACAGCAGTCCCAGCGCGGTGACGTGGTACCCGGCGATCCGCTCGCCCGCGTCAGCGTCCAGCACGTCGGTGCGGTAGCGCACCCGCACCGCCCACTGCCCGTCCCGGCGCGTGAACCCCACCCGCAGCACCGTGTCGCCCTCGGGCGTGCCGTCCGCGCCGTACGGGTCCAGCACCACCTCGAAAGGCGCCACCGAGAGCCCCAGCTCACCCACGAGCTCCCGCCACGGGAAGTCCAGATGCGTCCGCACGTCACGTGCGGCCCGGGCGGCCCCCAGCGTCAGCCCGCGCCACGACGACACCGTCAGATCCAGCCGGCACGGAACAGCGGGCCCGCCCTCCACCGCCACGTATCCGGCGAGCACCTCGTCCTCACCGCACAGGGCCGACAACACCTTCGCGTGCGCCGCCAGCAGCACCGACTCCACCGGCACCCCCAGCTCGCCCGCCAACCGGGGCAACGCCGACGCGACCTCGTCGGGGACCGCGGACTCCTGCTCACCCACGCCCGGCACGGGCGCAGATGTCCAGCGGGGCACGGCGGCGAGTCCGCCGTCCGCCAGCACACCGCGCCAGAAGTCACGGGAGCCGTCACGGGCTTCGATGGCGGTCTCCATGCGCATTCCCATTGGACCTTTCCTCAGGACTGGTGGCTCTGGGCGTTCCGCACCGCGGCGGTCCGCAACTGGGCCGCCGGGTTCCCGCCCCACTGGTCGTACGCGGGTACTTCCTCGCCCTTCATGAGGAAGGAGTCGGCGGCAAGCACCGCACCGTCGCCCATCGTCACGCCGTAGTGGACATGGGCGCCGACACCGAGCGTGCAACCGGCACCGAGGACGCTGTGGTCGGACTTGAAGGTGCCGTCCTCCTGGGAGTGGCACTGGACCTTGCTGCCCGCGTTCAGCGTGCAGTCGTCACCGATGGTGGTGAGGGTCCGCTCCGTCATCACACAGCCGTCGTCGAAGACGCGCTTGCCGATCCGTACCCCGAGCAGCCGCCAGACCGCGGCCTTGAACGGGGTGCCGTTGAGGACGTTGAAGTATTCGCTCGGCACCTTCCACAGGCGTTCGTGCCACCAGAAGTACGGGTCGTAGATGGAGCGCAGCTGCGGCTTGAGTGGCCGGAACCTCGCGATGAAGCGCTCCACGAGGACGAAATAGAGCATGGTGAGCGCCAGCACGAGCGCCAGGGACACGGCGATCAGCCCTTGCCCGAGTGCGCCGTAGCGGTCGACCGTGGTGAGACCGATCAGTGTGATGACGAAGAAGAGCAGCCAGCGCATGAGCAGCATCAGGGCCATCGAGCGCAGGTTGTAGCTGTTCTTCGCCCGCAGGCGCCGGCGCAGCTCGTCCCCGGCCCTGAGGTGGTCGAACCGCATGTCGCGCTCCACCGACCGGGGAATCTCGAAGCACGGTGACCCCAGCAACCCCACACCCTCGCGGATCTCACCGTCCAGCGGCACCATCACCTTCGTGGCCAGCAGACAGTTCTCGCCGGTCCTGGCCCCCGAGGGATAGGCGATGTTGTTGCCGAGGAAATTGTGAGCACCGATGGACGCCGGGGAAACGCGGAAGGACGTGCTGGAGAAGTCCGCGTTCACGATGGAAAGACCGTCCGCGATCATGGTGCCGCTGCCGACGGTGCTCAAATAGGGGGTTTCGTGCTGGACTTCGGTACCGAAGTTCGAACCGGTCTGCTCGACCCGTGAGAGGTCGTATCCCAGCCCCTTGAGGTAATAGACGATGTATGAGCTGTCACCGAACAGCCATTTGAAGAACTTGATGTTGGTCACCCGTGCGATTGCCCGGTGCACCGAGTAGTGGAATCCGTAGAGCGGATACGTCTTGTCGGGCTTGATGAACAGATTCATCAGCCGGGGCACGGTGAACATCCCGATCAGGCCGAGGATGACGAATCCGAAGAACAGCACGAGGGAAACGATGAGGGCGTCGACGTATATCACCGGCGACATGACCGCCGCGGCACCCGGCTCCAGCAGCCTGCCCAGGGAGGGAATCTCCGTGAGCAGGATGTACGCCCCTCCGATGCCCAGCGGCACGTACACGAGGAACAGCTGGAGCAGCGTGACGAAGCCGTAGCTCGCCCGTCGCAGCACCCCGCACTTCGCCGGAGCGACCCGCACGTAGTCGATCTCCGTACGTTCGGCGGGGGAGCCGTGCCAGTGTTCGCCTTCCGGAACCGTCTGGCCTCGTTGGAGTGCGGACGTGTGGCCGAGCTGGGTCCCGTCGCCCATCGACGTGTCGATGTCGAGCACGGTCTTCTCACCGATGAAGACATCGCGACCGAGCGTGATCGGACCGGTCTGGATGCGCCCGGCGTGTGCCCGGTAGCAGAGGAGGTACGAGTCCTTGCGGACCACTGTCCCGTCGCCGATGGTCAGCAGGTCCGTACAGACCGGGATGGTGCGGGACAGGAGTGTGACGTTCTTCCCGATCTTCGCGCCCAGGGCCCGCAGATACAGCACATAGAGCGGATTACCGACGAGGAGGATCATCGGACTGGCATGGATCAGCGCCTTGATGGTCCAGAAGCGCAGATACGTCAGGCCCCAGACCGGGAACTCGCGCGGCTTCCAGCGGCCGACGAGCAGCCACTTCGCCACGATCGGGAAGGTGCACATGCCGACGAGTCCGGCACCGCCGAATGCCAGGGAGCGCAGGTAGATGTCCAGCGCGCCGGAAGCGTTGGACACCCACTCGAAGCCGGTGGCGGTGATCAGACCGGCGACGAAGCAGTAACCGAAGAAGATCAGGAACTGCGCCGTTCCGCAGAGCACGTACCGCAGCGTGCCCGCAGGCTCCACGGCTCCGGCTCCGGCTCCGGCGCCTTCGCCGACCCCGGCTGCCCCGGTGGCGTCGACCGTCTCATCGGTCGTGGCCACCAGCGCGAAGACGTCCGGGGCCGTGCCGGTGGACGTGGCCACGGGGGACCCGGCAGGGGCAGGAGGGGGAGTCGCGTCCGCAAGCGCGCTCGCCAGGCTGCGGATCGTCGGGTTCTTGTAGATGTCCTTCATCGACACCGAGGGCAGATCGTCCCTCTTGCGGACCCGGGCACAGAATTGCGCCATCACCAGAGAATTGGCCCCCAGGTCATCGAAGAAGTGACTGTCGACCGACACCCGCTCGGTGCTCACGACATCAGCAAGCACCTCGGCGAAACTTCTCTCGGTTTCATTGGCCGGATCCACGCCGCCGTTTTTGGCGTCTTTCGATTGGCCCGACCCGGGCGTCAAGACCTCGACAGATTTTTCCTCCATGCGAGTCTCTTTTCTCATCACAAAACCCTGCTACCAGTCTCCGTCGTCTCCGGACTCATTGCCACTCGAACTCGCTCGTGTCGGCCCGTCGGTGGCCTTGAACGGCCCGGGGGCGGCGGGTGCGGCGGGTTTGAAGGTCGGCGCCCGGGTGTGACGGGAATGCGCCGAACGGGTTAACACGGGTGGGGTGATGATGAGGTGATGCGCTGAACGCCGATTCGGCCGTTGCTCTCGCGGTCGAAATGTGGAACGGGAATTCAGGAGAGTTGCCATTAAAGACACATGCCGGCTCGAATGCTCATAATGTTGCCGGTAAAAAGGCGCACGAAATAGACGAGGTGAAAACGAGCAGCGGAGGTGGCGCCACCCAGGCCTTGGCGGCACGCATGACCGAGTCGGTGCGTCGCACTCCGGACGGGGCCGTTGCGGCGGTGGGCTCGCCCCCCGGTCTCCGCGACCCGCGGCAGTCGCCGGCGCGCCCAGCGTCTTACGCGCCATCTGGCCCGTGAACCGGAATCGCCGATTCAGCGTCAACAACCGGGCAAACCGGGGTGGAACGCACCGCTCAGGTCACCGATCAGTGGCTGCCAGATAACTTATTGACCAGTGCACATCAGGCCATCTACATTCCGCGCTGGCTCGTTTTTTCATACCGGCCCTGCCGCTCGATCCCCGGGAAGACCCATGCACTGGTACCTCGACGTTCTCAAGAAGTACGCCGTGTTCAGCGGCCGTGCGCGCCGCCAGGAGTACTGGATGTTCACGCTCATCAACGTGATCGTCTACGCCGTGCTCATGGGCATCGACCTCGGCGTCCTCAACCTGGGCTTCATCGCCCCGCTGTACTCGCTGCTCGTCCTCCTCCCCGCCCTGGGTGTCACCATCCGCCGTCTGCACGACACCGGTCGCTCCGGCTGGTTCGTCCTGCTCGGCCTGATCCCGCTGGTCGGCCCGATCATCCTGCTGGTCTTCCTGGCCGGCGAGGGCAAGGCGGAGGACAACCAGTACGGTTCGAACCCGAAGCTCGCGACCGTCTGAGGTACGCCCTCTCACGGTGCCACGGTGCCACGGTGGCCCGTCAGCCCAGGAGGCTGACGGGCCACCGTCGTTCCGTCATGTCACCCCGAGGGCAGGACCTGCTCGAAGCGGGTGACGGGTGAAAACGCCTGTGGCATGCCGTGGCCTCTGCCTGGGTCGCGGAGATCCTCTTTAACGCCGGGCGGGACTGGGTCGCGAGGAAGAGGTGGCCGCCAGGGGAGGTGCTTCCCGTCATGTGCGGCCAGTTGTCATGGCACCAGGCAACTCCTCCTGCCGGATGACGCCGCTGATCCCACGGGTCGATGTGGAAGCGGTGACCGATCGGGAGCATGGCGACGTGATGACCACCATGAACTCCCTTGAAGTCGCGCCCGGTTCAGCCACGCTCCCACCTCGGTGGGCGGTGTGGGCCGCCCATGCGGCACCGCTGGCGACCCTGCCGTCCGGCTTGTGGAGGATCGCCATGGCCCTCGGCATCCCGGTGGGCTACTCGGAAGAAGTCCTGCGCGAGGAGTACGGCATCCCTGGCTGGGGGGTGATGTACGTGATCGGCCTCGCGGCGCTCATCGAGCTCGCGGCCCTGCTCACGCTAGGCCTGGTCCGGCCGTGGGGCGAACGGCTGCCGCGGTGGCTCCCCTTCATCGGCGGCCGTGACGTCCGCCCCAGGGCGGCACTGATACCCGCGGCGCTCGGGGCGCTGGTGCTCACCGCCATCACCGCGGTGGTGATCGCCCAGGTCCTCGCCGGAGTCCGTACCGACGGACACCTCACCGGCACTGCCAACACCGTGATGGTCCTCTGCTACCTGCCTGCGTTCCTCTGGGGCCCACTGCTGGGCGCCGTCGCCTACTCCTACCACCGCCGTCATCGCCATCTGCGGTGAGCGGCTCGTCCGAGCGGCGTGCGGCGCGAGGCCCTCCGGATCCTGACCGGCGGGTGGATTCCGCGAGATCGCCGGAGCTTTTCCCCTGCGAGTACTACAGTCTTCAATGTGCGGCACATCAATCTTGTCGGGTGATGGATGTCGGTGGCCCCAGGCGATTCCAGAACCGACGTGCCACCCCCACCCCACGAGAGCGGGCTTGGTATTCCCGGCGGGTCCCTGCCAGACGGCTCGCGAGGCAATCTGTCCGATGGTTCCTGGGTAGGCGAGAATGGCCTGTATCTGGACCGGGAGGCGAATGCAACATCGATGACTTCGTGAAGGATATTGTGCAAGAACTGCGAGCCAAGGGCGTGGAGCTGAAGTGGTGGAGAATTCTTCACGCAGCGTGTTGGAGCGACTTCGAGCCATTGACTGGTCCGACGATTCCGCGGCATCCGATCACGCCAATTCGCGCGCTCTGCTCATGCGCGAGTACCTGCGACGAGCGGCCCTTTGGGCGCGTGCTTATGGCGCGGAGCAGTCTTGGCCCTTCTTCGACATCGCGGAACACGTCGATGCGAAGCTCCAGGTGCCCCCCGATGCTGCCACCGAAGGGGAAGAAGTCCTGGCGGGGCTCGCCCCGGCTTCGTTGAAGCGGACCTGTCGGGCCGCTCTCCGGTGGGCGGTGCTCCGTGACGACCTGCCTGCCGGTCTGCCGGACCCTTATGAACCGCTTCTCCTTATGTATGAACGGGGTGGCGGGTACTTCCTGGAGGAGTATCTCGACCTCAACGGCGTGATGATCATGCTCGGCAACGTGGAGAGCAATGCTTCCGCGGCGCCCTTCCTCACGCTCGCCCCGACCACGCTCGACGCACTCGATGCCGAAGGTCAGATCACCTACTACGCGAAGGTCAGCGAGGGCTACCCTCGGCACAACCCGCGCGGAATCGTCCGTCGTCGCGTCGACGAGAGTCGGACGTATGGCGAAGCCTTTACCCGGCGTCTCCGCTGGGAGCCGACTGAGTACCTCAAGCTGTATGACCTAGGTCACAATGAAGTCGACCATGTCAAGATCACAGAGATCGAGGCTGCCGCGTTCATCGAGTCGGTGACGACGAAAATTCTTGGATCCTCTTGAGTCACACCATGAGCTTCTCCGGACGGCAGGATCGCGCCGCCAGGCGTGTTTGCGGAGGGCGGGTGCTGGCGATGCTGTCGGACCGGCATTGGGCCGGAGCGATCGCGTGACCAGGGATTGACGGTAGGGCGGAACGGTTTCTTGAACGGAACACCGCCCCGCACGGGTGGGTCCGGCGGAGGCGGCTGGGACGATCTGGGACGCACTGAGCCCTTTCCAACTGGCTGGATGGGCGGGTTGTTGGGCTGAAGGGCGGTGTCCGGACGTGAAGAAGCTCCTGGTAGACGGGTTCACGACCAAGATCGCCTGTCTGTCAGGAGCTTCCGCGTGCTTGTCTACCCGTCCGGCATCGATGTGTCCACCTCGACCTTGCGCTTCCTGTCCGCTCGGCTGCGGGCCCGCTGTCAGGAACGCGGAACGCGTTGGCGCCGCGTGAGCGTGGGCCGCCAGGCCCTGCTCGTCCTCGCGCACCTGCGCTTTGGCCACACCTACGCCCAGCTCGCAGCCGGATTCCGTGTCGGCACCACGACCGCCTACCGGTACATCGCCGAGGCCATTGATGTCCTGGCCGCCCTTGCACCGACCCTCGCCGAAGTGATGAGACCGCCTCCACCAAGGCATTCGTGATCCTGGACGGCGCGCTGCTGCCCATCGACAGGATCGCCGCCGACCGACCCTTCTACTCCGGGAAGCACAAGAAACACGGCATGAACGTGCAAGTGATCACCCATCCGGCGGGGCGGATGCTCTGGGCATCGCCCGCTGCCTGGAGCGGTCCACGACATCACGGCCGCGCGAACCCACGGCATCTTCGATGCCCTGGAGGAAGCCGCCGTGGAGTGCTGGCCGACAAGGGCTACCGAGGCACCGGCGGCACCATACGAGTGCGTACTGGGGCCGCTGGGAGACGCCCCCGCAGGGCAGCAGGCCGTCTACCGCTCGCACGCGAAGATCCGCGCGCTCGTCGAGCGGGCCATGGCCACACTCAAAACCTGGCGGCTCCTGCGCAAGCTGCGATGCTCCACAACCCGCATCACCAGCCTCGTCCAAGCCGTCCTCACCCTGCACCTGACCTGCTCGAAATGAGGTTGGAAAGAGCTCACTGGCGACGACTCACTCGATGACGCAGGAGCCCACGGATGACGTCGCAGATTCGGGTCCCAGCCAAGAACCAGGTGGAACCGGACGTAGCGGAGGGAGTGACGACACCGCTGATGGGCAGTCCGGTCCAATGGAGCTGGGAGGAGCTGCTGAGGCGCAGCTCCGAGACGGAATCCGCGGCATTGCCCTGGACCGGTGATGTGCGGTTTCGATAGCGCGTCGGGCGGCCAGCAGCCAGTTCCGCGATGACCTGGCCAGTGCGCTGTCGGGTGGCAGCACTTCGACAGACACCGGCCCGCTGTCGAGAGTTTCTCTGAGCTCCGACCAGACGGGCTCCTCGGCGTCGATTAGCTGGCTCAACTCACACATGCCCGCATCGTTTGACCCAGGCCTTCCCGGATCGGAGCCTCAGGGTTGCTCGTTGCTGAGGCGTGGCGTTGCTTCGCGGTCTGTCTCGGCGCGTGGTGACGAAGTTGTGACGCTGAGAAGCCCGATCTGGCTCGAAACGCGTTGCGGCTGCAACGCCTGGTTGATACAAAAGATCGAACCCGTGTCGCATTTGACGTGTGTGCGTGCCGGTGCGGGGGAGCAGGTCTGGTTCACAACTGACGCACGGGGGTGTGTGAATGAAGTTCGACATGGGGTCGACGACCCTGTCCCAGCTCGGCAAGAGCACGGCCGGGTCAAGTGACGACCTGGGCGCCCTGATCCAGCAGTTGGTGGCGGCGGCGCAGCCGCTGGAGGGGAAGTTCAACGGGACCGGCCGGGCCGCGTTCGACTCGTTCAAGGACCGCTCGGATGAGATCACGGCCGCGCTGAACGGGTCGCTGCACGCGATCCTTGGTGGTCAGGCAGGCATGGACGAGTCCTTCACCACCGGTATGCAGGAGCAGTCCGACAACGTCAACCAGCACATGAGCGCTGCCAACTTCGACGCCGCCCGGTTCGGCGCGCGCTAGGCCCGGGGGGACCACAGACATGGCTAACCAGGACCGCAACTCGTATGACATCGCTGCCTCGACCGAGGTGCAGGGCAGCCTGCTGGCGATCGTGGGCCGCCTTGAGCTGGTGCTCGGCGACCGCGATGCGGCGGTGAAGGCCGCGATGGCCGAGTTCCAGGCCGACGGGGTCTCCGAGGAGTACCACGGCAAGGAAGTCCGCTGGAACAAGGCGGCCAACGAGGTACGCGAGATCATCAAGCTGGTGCGCTCCACGCTGGAGAAGAACGACGAGACCGCCCGTTCGACGCTGGCGAGGGCGAAGGCCGCGGTCGACAACATCGGCTGACAGAGCTGGCAGGGCCGATACGGCGGGCAATCGAAAAGGCAACGGGGAAGCAGGCGGCGCCGGTCGGGCTTGACCGGGGCCGCCGTGGGTGCTGGGGGCGTTCGTGACGAAGTGGGACATTGAACCGGTCGGTGTGCTGGCCACCCTGTCGACGACGGGAGAGGCGGCCGGCCACCTGGAGAGCGCATTCACATCGATGATGAAGGACCTGGCGAGCGCCGCGGCTTCGGCGGGCACCGTGCTCAGGGGGGCCGACTACAACCCGGCGGCGGGCCCGGTCGCGCCGGGAGCGGTGCGGCCGAATGTCACGAAGCAGCCCATGATCGGCCCCGTGGCACCGGGTGCCGCCCGGCCCGAGGTGGCGGTGTCCGCACCGGCCATCGGCCCGGTCGGTGCGGCGTTGAACGCCTACCTCGAAAACCGGATCGCGAAGATGTCGTCGATGGCCGCACGCACCGGCAATGCCATCAAGGGAGCCTCCGAGGCCACCAACTGGTACCAGCACGGCAACCTCGCGATGGCGAACAACGCCCAGGAAGAGGTCGTGCGGGCACCCGACAAGCTTGATATGCCGGGTGCGGGGCAGGGGGCGAAGTGAGCGAGCAGGCCGTCCCCGCGGCGGAGGTCCCTGAGTTCACCGGCAGCCTGGAGCAGTTGGAAAGGGACGTCTCGGCGATCAGCGCTGACGGGTCGTCCATCTGGTCGGCCGGCACCAAGGTCGACGCCGCCTTTCGGGGGCTGTCCTCCTACTACCAGGCCCCGGAAGCGGAGCAGTTGTTCGCGGTCACCGCGCCCGTGGCCACCGGGGCCAACGAGTTCTGCGACGAGTTGGAGTCGGTGGCCCAGGCTCTGGGCGCGTACGCCGGTGAAGTACGCCCCCTCGTGCAGAAGCTGGAACGTCTCAAGGGTGAGGCGGCGGATTTCGAGAGCCGCATCGCCGGGGACGGCGAATGGGCCTACGACGACGCGCTGATCGATGAGAACAACGCGCGCCGCAGCGAGATCAACGCGGCCTATGTGGCCTTCCAGGCGGCGGAACTTGCCTGTGCCAACAAGATCTACGCGCTGTTCAGCGACTTCCGTTTCGTTCCCGACAACGGCGACGACAAGCGTGCTGACAACGAGTACGGCTACAGCGCCGACATGCTCGACGACGCCGAAGGCCTGCCCTGGGGCGACAGGCTGGACGAGTCCATCCACTGGTACGAGCTCCACCGTCAGGTCAAGCATTTCGTCTGGGACGGCCTCATCGTCGACTTCGGGTGGGGCACCATCCGCGGAATCGGCACCCTTTTCGGCGCCGACGGCTTCGACGCTGCCCTAGGCGCCTGGGAAAACCTGGGGAAGGTCATCGCCGGCGTCAGCCTCCTCGTCTCCCCGATGGCCCTTCCGTATCTCGCTACGCCGGACAAGTACATGCCGGAGCACCTGCGGGAGAGCCGCACCGCCCTGAAAGAGGCGGGGAAGGCGATGGTCTCCTGGGACCAGTGGGGCAAAGACAACGCCCGCGCCGCAGGCGCCACCTTCGGCAATGTCATCACCACGATCTTCACCGGCGGAGCAGGCGCCGCGGTCAAGGGCGGTGCGATCGCCCGTGGGATCTCGCTGGCGGGCAAGACGGCGCGCTTCATTGACCCGATGACCCACGTCGTCCATGCCGCCGGAGTCGGTGTCCGGTTCGGTGCGGTCAAGCTGGGCGACGCGCTGGCGAACCTGCGGATGCTGAGCAACGGCGAGTACCTGAGGATCGGCGAAGGCGCATACCGTCTCGACAACACCCCCGGTGCCCGGGCAGAGGCCGCTGCCTTCCCACCCGAGAAGTTCGAGAAGCTCGTGGACTTCGAGGGCAACACCATCTACGCCCCCAAGGCCGGCGGGGAGTGGCTCAACCCGGACGGCACCCTCTACAAGGGCAAACCCGCGATAGCAGAGGCCGCGCACACTCAACGGGCCGCGACCGGGCAGGAAGCCGTGCCTCCGCGAGAGCCAGCTCTGGTAGGCGCGGGCGCACGAACAGGAGAGGTCACCGCTCACGCCCGCGACGGCCTCGAGCCGGGTGCTGCCCGAGGACCTGGCGACGACGCGGGCTCGGCCCGCGACCTGGCCTCGGGGCGCAATGTAGATTCCGGTTCCGGACAACGTGCGGGGCGTGGGCCGGACAACGGCAACAATGGCATTCCGGCCCGCTCGGGTGGGACAGGCGGCGCTCTCGACGGTCCGGGACACGGCGGCAACGATGCCCTCGGCGATGCTGGGCGCGCTGGTGACGAGAGCGACTTGCCCGGGGGGCAGGCGGACACCGATGCGGGGGCGGTCGACAACGGGCAACAACCCCCGCGTGAGCGAACCGCTGAAGAGCAGAAGAAGATCATCGAGGAGCAGATCAAGAAGGCCAACGATCCGGATCAGACCTGGTTCGAAAGAAACTACCGTTCCGACGGCCACCGCAGAAGTATCAAGACGCTCGACGAGAACGGGGATGAGCTGCCCATTCTGGCCAAGGACTCGGACGGAGGCTGGATAGCAAAGGACTCGCTGCCCCCGAAGCCGGGCGCGAAGGGCACACTCGATCCCAGGAGCCCGTTCACTCGCGATTCGGTTCCGGATGGCCAGATGGGCCATCTCGACGAGGCGGCGTCGAACCGCAAGGTCTCGAACGCCCTCACTCAGGCTGAGCAGGCGTACAAGAAGGATCCCTCCGCTGAGAACCTGGTGGAGCTCAACAAGGCGCAGGACGCGTTCGACGCTCAGATGCCGGGTCGACCCAACAACAGCTCGATAGCCGAAGCACTTGGCGAGCAGGCCGCCATGCGGCACGTCATTCCGCAGGCGTTCAAGGGCGCCCAGTGGATCGATTTGCCGAAGACGGCCAACGGCGCGAACATGTTCGACCAGCTGTACCGGCTCGATGACGGCACTCTCGTCATCGCTGAGGCCAAGGCGCCGAAGGCAAATCCTATCTGGCGTAAGGGCGCTGGCGATGCGGAAGGCTGGATGGTCCAGCAGGGCACGCGGCCATACATCGAGACGATCCTCTCCCAGATGGAGAGGAGCGGGTCACTCGTAGCGAAAGACAGCGCTGGTAACCCAGTTCTGGACGCCACAGGAAAACCCGTGACAAACAGCGACATCGCGCGCCAGATCTCTGACGCCCTGGACGCTGGCAAGCTGAAATACGTCATGGTGAAGGCCGCGGAGAATCCGGGCACCTATGCTGGTGCGAAGCTGGAACATTTCGACATTGGCTAAAAGGAGAGAACCAGTGGTCACGAGCATTCCCCGCCATGGCTACCCAGCGAGCATCAACGTCGAGACCGACATTGACACGGCAGCAGGCTTGGAAGCGCTCACGGCGACCGCCAATGGACTGCTGGAGCGCCTTGAGCGGTCGGACATGGCCCGACGTCGGGCGCTGGACACGACGTTGACCCTGGCCCAAGCGCGATGCGAGGTGGACCCGGATGCCGACGAGTTCGAGACCTGGGAAGCCTGGGTCACTGCGATGCAGTTGGGATCCGCTCGGTTCGCCATGGCCACCGCGCCCGAGGGCAGCACTGTGATGTGCCGGATCAAGGAGAAGGAGTGGAATCTTCCCGGCACCGGGGCGCAGCCGAATGTGAACGCCGGCTCCTGGATCAAGGCCTTCTATCTTGCGCTGATCTGCCGGGAGAACGAGCGGCTGGGTCAGCTGGCCCAGGTACCCGTCTCATTGCTGCGCGCGTCGGGTGCGACGTTCGATGAGTACATCTACTCGTGGGTGGAGACCCTCCAGCGGTTCTGGCTGGGGCTGGAGGGTGTGAGCAACCATTTGGTGGCCGCTGTGGACGGCACCGGCCCTCATTCGGCGCGCCACGCTGACCAGGAGCTGATGTCGATGGTCCTGTATCCGCCGATCATCCTGTTCTACCGCTACCTGCGCGGGGACCACGCCGAGTTCAATGAGGCCCTTGTCGACGCGATCAAGTGGCACAAGTCGTATTGGAGCGGGGATGATGATCGCGCCATCAGTAGCGAAGGCTATGTGGCCCTCGGCCCGCTGGCCATCGCCTGCCTGGCCCGAGACCGGGGTTTCCCCATCGAGGTCGAGTCCGACTATCTGCCCAAGGCGCTGCTGAACTTCGCCTGGGTGGGTGAAATCGATACCTGATGCCGTGGCGACGGCGTGCGTCGCCCGATGCGCGGCGGTCAGCCGTGTCGATCATCGTTGAGGGATGATATGTCTTATCTGCCTCCTGTCGCCCCGCAGGGTGTGCCGCGTACGGGGCCCTACCCGACCCACCCGGAGCCTCCGGTTGCTTGGCATCACTACCCGGTTCCGCGGTACGGCGTTCCTGTGGGTGCTGGTGAGGTGCGGCCCTTGGCCGGGCTCAGGGCTCGTCTCGGGGCCCGGGTGCTGGATGTGCGCTTCTGGATCGCGTGCTATTGGGTGGTGGCCTTCCCTGTCGCTCTGTGGATCGATCGGACTACGGCGGTGCTGTCGGAAGTCACTGTTGGCATTTGGTTGCTCAGCTCCTTGGTCCTGTATTTCCCGGTCTGCATATTCGTGTTCGGGTGTATATTCGGTAAACTGATCTGCAGCGTGAGGATTGTGCGTCCCGAGGCTGGCCAGCGTGTGGGTTCTTGGCGTGCGGTGGTGCATGAGTTTTCCTGGATCGCCGTGATTCCTGTACGGCGCAAGGCTTAGCGATGGGTGCGCAGGAGTACGACAGCCAGTTGCTCGAGTCGGTGTCGGTTCGGCGTCGGCGGATACGCGACGCGTTCCTGTTCGGGAGTGAGCGGGCGCGGCGGTCTCTTGACGAGCGCATGGGCAAGGTGTTTGCCGGGATTGTGATTGCGGCCGTTTTGTGCGCGGGGTGTGTGGGGTGGTCGTTCATTTCTGAGCGGCTGATCGGGAAGTCGCCGTACGGGCCGTCCGTGCAGCAGCCCACCACTTCGCCCTCTGTTTCCCCTTCGACCCGGTGATAGGTTCGAACGCGTGGTGAGCATGGGGGTAGTGAGTCCGGCGGGCCGGTTGGGTTTGAGCCGGGTCACGCTTGTCGGTGAGCGTCGGCGTATTGATCTGGTGCTGCCGTCGGACGAGCCGATCGGCCGGTTGTTGCCGGAAGTGCTGCGACTCCTGGACGACGAGGTCGCGGCGCGGCCGGCGAGCCGTCATCTGGTGACCGCGGATGGCTCCGCGCTGCCCTACGCCAGCACGCTCGCTTCGGCCGAGGTGGCCGACGGCGCGGTGCTGCGGCTGGTGCGGGTCGAGGATGCGCCGTCTGCTCCTGTGGTGCATGACGTCACCGACGAGGTGGCGGAGGATCTGGGGCTGCGCGGCTGGCGATGGCGGCCGCGGGCGCGTCGGGTGACCGCGGGGGCCGCTGCTCTCGTGTGGGCCCTGGCTGCCGGGGTGCTGGCGCGCGGTGAGTTCGCGTTGTCGACCGTCGCGACGGTGCTGCTGGTGGTCGGTGCGGCGGCCGCGGTCGGCGGCGCCCTGTGCGGGCGGGCCGGGCAGCGCGGGCTGGCCACCACTTTGATCGTGACCGGCGGGGCCCTGGCCGTGCTGGGGTCGTGGACGCTGGCCGACGCACACCTGTGGTCCGGAACGGGGCGGCTCGGCGTGGTCGCGCTGGCGGTGACGGCGGCGTTGCTGCTGCTGGGCTGGTTTTCGCCGCTCGGGCGGGGCGGGCTCATCGGTGCCGGGGCGGTTGCCGCGGCGGGCCTGTGCTGGGGTGGTGTCGCGGCGCTTCAGGCCGGGGCCTCTGTGGCGGGTGAGCAGGCACGTGTGGGTGCGGTGCTCGCTGTGGTGTCGCTGGTCGCGCTGGGTTTGCTGCCGCGATTGGCCCTGATGGCCTCGGGGCTGTCCGGGCTCGACGACCGCCGCCTGGGCGGGACTTCAGTGAGCCGGCATGAGGTGGGAAGCGCCCTGACAGCCACCCATCGAGGCCTGGCACTCGCCACGATCGTCACCGCAGGGTCCGCGGCCGCCGCCGGGGTCTTCCTCCTGCGCACGCCGACCGCGTGGACCGTGCCGCTGGCCGTGATCGTCGCGTTGGTGCTGTGGCTGCGGGCGCGGGCCTTTCCCCTGATCGCCGAGGTCGTGGTGCTGCTCGGCGCGGGAAGCGTCGTCGGGCTCGAACTCGTCATGGTGTGGCTGGAGCGTGCGGGCACCGCGTTCGGGCCGCTGGCGGTGCTGGTTGCCCTCGCCCTGGTCCCGTTCGGTGTGCTGGCGGTGCAGCCTGCCGAACATGTCCGGGTGCGGTTGCGCCGGTTTGGCGATCTGCTCGAGACGGTGGGTGTGATTGCTCTGTTCCCGCTGGTCATCGGGGTGTTTGGTGTGTACGGGCGTTTGCTCGACAGTTTCTGATCGGGTGAGCGTGCAGCCCTGTCGGGCTTGGAGGGGAATGCGGCGATGGCCGGAGGCGACTGGCAGCAGGACGTGCTGCGTGAGTTGAAGCAGGCGGGCACTGAGCAGCCGATCGAGCCGACCAGGACCGTGAAGCTCGTACGGAAGCCGTCCGGTGCTCCTGCCGTGGCGCCCGTCGCACCGCGGCCTGCCGCCCCCGCACCGGCGCCTGGGCCCGATCCGCGGGCCGCCGGACCGGCGGTTTCCCCTGGCGCGCAGGTTCCCGCGCCGCCATCTCCGGCGCAGGTCGACCCGCGCACCGCGCCGTCGCCTGCGCACACTCAGCCGCGGCCGGCCGCACGACAGGCCAGCCAGCGCACACCGCGCGATCCCCGCGTGCCCATGCCCACCCCGGAGTCGGTGCCCACGGTCGATCCCCGCCTGGCCGGCGCTCTGTCGCGCCCCGTGCGCGGTGACTCAGCCGCACGCCGTACGGGCCGCTCCCTGCGAAAGCTGACCTCCTCCGCGTCCCAGGATGTGGCCGAGCAGACACAGTTGGCCCGCGAATTGCAGCAGCCCGTCACCACCGGCCGGGTCATCGCGGTGACGTCGATCCGCGGTGGTGTGGGCAAGACGACCATCTCGGCGCTGCTGGCCCGCACGTACAACCACTACCGTCACGACCCGGTTCTCGCCCTGGAGGCGGACGCTGCGCTCGGAACCCTGCCGGTGCGCCTCGGCGCGGATACGGTGCGTTGGTCGTGCACCGATCTGGCCGGGATCCTCGAGCCGTCGATGCTGCTCACGGACGTGACCGGCTATCTGGTGCCGGTCACGGATGGCGGCTGGCTGTTGCCGGCCGGGCAGGGGCGGATCGGGCCGCCGCTGGATGTGGCGACGTATCTCAGTGTGAGCCTCGCCCTGCGCCGCTACTTCGGGGTGACGGTGGTGGACTGCGAGTCGCTGCCCGGGGAGGTGGCGCGCACCGCGATGGGCACCGCGCACGCCCGGGTGATCGTGGCGCCGGTGACCGCGGAGGGTGTCAGCGGCACCTGGCAGGTCCTTGACTGGCTGGCCCGCCTGCCCGCGCCGGCGCTCGCCCACACGGTGGTCGCCCTGTGTGAGAGCTCCCCGCACGTCCGTCTCGATGTGAAGGCCGCCATGGGGCATCTGCGCGAGACCGGGGTGTCCGTGGTCCACGTGCCCTACGACAGGCACCTGGGCGCGGGAGGCCCGGTCATCAACTCGATGCTCTCCCAGGACAGTCAGCAGGCCGCCGTGCAACTCGCGGCCAAGGCCTTGCAGTTCGCGGTGAGGACGCCATGACCCAGCAGATCATCCACCGTCCGGCCCGCTCCACGCGGCCGCCCGCCCCGGCGCGGGCGCGCACCATCGAGGCACCGCCGAACCTCCCTGAGGGGAAGATCGGTAATGCGGCGACCGCGTTGCTGCCGATGGCAGGCGTGATGGGTTCGGTCGTGATGATGACCGTGATCCGTAACAGTCAGTTCGCGGCGATCGGCGCCATCGTGCTGGTCTTCGCGCTGCTGGGAGCGGCGGCGCTGTTCGTCTCGCAGCGCGGCAAGGCGCAGCGGACCCGGCGTGCTCAGCGGGAACGGTATCTGGAGTATCTCGAGGAGACGCGTGAGGAGTTGAGCACGGCCGAGGGCGTCCGGCGCGAGCAGGCCAGGTTGCTCAATCCTGACCCGGCGGCGTTGTACGACGTCGTCCGCGATCCGGCGCGGGTGTGGGAGCGGCGCCGCCTCGACGCGGACTTCCTCACCGTCCGCCTGGGCACCGGGCAGGTGCCGGTGCAGGAGCTGGCAATCGGAGAGAGCGGCGGCAGCGTGATGACGCCGCCGGATCCGTTCATGCTCAACGAGGCCCGGGCGCTGCTCGCCCGTTACGTCTCCACCAGCGACTTCCCACTGACCGTGCCGCTGGACCGGGCGGGGAACGTCACCATCGTCGGCGCCGACCGCGAGGCCGTGCTGCGTGTGACGCGGGCCCTGGTCGTGCAGAGCACGGCGCTGCACGCGCCCGGCGATGTCGCCCTGGCCCTCGGCGTCGCGGGTGACAGGATCCAGGACTGGCAGTGGGCCAAGTGGCTCCCCCACGTGCTGGATCCGGACCGGTTGGACGGGCCCGCCCCGGCACGGCGGATCGCACCGAGCATGGACCAGCTGGCCGACCTGCTCCGCACGGACCTGCGCCGCCGTGCCTCCTACGCCGCTGAAGTACGCCGAGGGCTGTCCGACCAGCGTGCCCTGAAGCTCGCGGACCGGCTGCTCGTGATCAGCGACGAGCACGGCCGCACGGCGGCCGAACTCCCCAGGCCGGATGCGGCCGTGGGGCTCGTCGACATGGGCGTCACCGTGCTGCACCTGCTTCAGCAGCAGGTGCACGAGCCGGATGAGGTCTCGGTGCGCATCACCGTCGACGGCGACCGGGTACAGGTGGAGGACCTGCGGGCGCCGGTTGCGGCGGCGGCGTACGGCATCGCGGACGATGTGGGTGTCCCGGGCGCCGAGGGACTGGCGCGGATGCTCGCGCCGCTGCGGCTGTCGGCCGAGTCGGTCGAGGACGGCACCCCCGTCTCCGGGCCGGTCGACTTCCCCGCCCTGCTCGACGTCGACGATCCGGCCGCCCTGGACCTGGCAACGCTGTGGGCGCAGCGCGCCGAGCGGGACTTCCTGCGCGTCCCGATCGGCGTCGACGACCATCACAAGCCCGTGCTGCTGGACTTGAAGGAGTCCTCCGAGCTGGGCATGGGCCCGCACGGCCTGTGCGTAGGGGCGACCGGATCCGGCAAGAGCGAGCTGCTGCGCACCCTGATCCTGGCCCTGACCGCCACCCACGCGCCCGACGACCTGGCGCTGGTACTGGTCGACTACAAGGGCGGTGCCACCTTCGCGCCGTTCACCCGTCTTCCGCACGTTGCCGGAGTGATCACCAACTTGGAGAACCAGGCGGGCCTGGTCGAGCGGGTGCACACCAGCCTCGCCGGGGAGGTCAAGCGGCGTCAGCAGGTCCTCAAGGACGCGGGCAACGTCGCCGACATCGGCCACTACGCCGCCCTGCACGCCCAGCGCCCAGAGCTGGGCCTGGAGCCATTGCCGCACCTGTTCGTGGTGATCGACGAGTTCGGTGAACTGCTCACCGCCAGGCCGGACTTCATCGACCTGTTCCTGTCCATCGGCCGTATCGGACGGTCGATCGGCGTGCATCTGCTGCTGTCCAGCCAGCGCATCGAGGCGGGCAAGCTCAAGGGCCTGGAGACCTACCTGTCCTATCGTCTCGGGCTGCGGACGTTCTCCGCGGACGAGTCACGGACCGTCCTGGACACCACCGACGCGTTCAATCTGCCGCCGCTGCCCGGCTTCGGCTATCTGAAGGTCGACACGTCGACGTACGAGCGGTTCAAGGCCGGCTACGTCTCCGGCGCCTACCGTGGCCCCGCCCTGCGCGAGAAGCCCAAGGACGAGCCGATGGCCTGGCCGTATCCCACCTTCAACACCCTTGGCAGCGAGGTCGCGGCGGGGGTCTGCGAGCCGGCGATGCGGGAGCGGGAGACCGGCCCGAGTGTCATGTCGGTCATGGTCGACCAGCTTGCCCGCGCGGCTGAGCCGGTGCGCCGCATCTGGCTGCCGCCGCTCCCGACGGTGATCAGCCTCGACCAGGCCGCGGGGCCGCTGGACGTGTCCCCGCGCGGACTCCACCTCACCCGCCGGCCTGGGCGGCTGCGGGTCCCGTGGGGAATCCTGGACGATCCGGCCAAGCAGTGGCAGGGCCAATGGAGCCTGGACCTCACCGTCTCCGGCGGCCACGTGGCCCTCATCGGCGGCCCGCAGGCCGGTAAGACCACTGCCCTGCGCACACTGGCCATCTCGCTGGCCCTGACCCACACGCCGCGCGAAATCGCCCTTTACGGGCTCGACCTGGCCGGCGGCGGACTCGCCGCGCTCGCCAAGCTGCCGCACGTGGGCGGCATCGCCGGCCGCGCCAACTTCGAGCGCGCCGCCCGCACCGTCGCCGAAGTCCGCGCCATGCTCAACGAACGCGAAGAGCTCTTCCGCACCCACGGCATCGACTCACCCGAGCAACTGCGGCACCTGCGCTCACAGGGCAAGCTCGCGGACCTGACCGCCACGGACGTCGTGCTGCTCATCGACGGCTTCGGCGCCCTGCGCGACGAATTCGCCGATCTCGAGGATGACGTCAACGACCTCCTCAAGCGCGGCGGCGGCTACGGCATCCACGTGGTGGCCGGCATGCTCCGCTGGAACGACGTCCGAATCGCCACCCAGGCCCTGTTCGGCACCCGCATCGAACTACGCCTCAACGACTCCGGCGACTCCTCCATCGACCGCAAGCTCTCCGAGACCCTCAGCCCCGACGAGCCGGGCCGCATCCTGACCGACCAGAAGCTCTTCGCCCACGTCGCCCTGCCCCGCATAGACGGCCGAAAAAGCACCGGCGACCTGGCCGCGGCCGTGGAGGAGGCGACGGCCTCCGTGCGCGCCGCCTGGCACGGCGACCTCGCCGCCCCCGTGCGGGTCCTGCCCACCCAGCTGGCAGCGGACAAGCTGCCCGGCCCGAACGCCGAACCCAGGCGCATCCCCATAGGCCTCGACCAGGACGTCCTCGCGCCGGTCACCCTGGACCTGGCCGGTGGCGACCGGCACCTGCTGATCCTCGGCGACAGCGAGTGCGGCAAGACCAACCTGCTCAAGCTGATCGTCGGCCAGCTGACCGCCCGCTACACCGACGAGGAACTGGTATTCGGCGTCTTCGACCCACGCCGGGGCCTGCGCGGCCTGGTCCCCGAGCCCTACCGCGGCGGCTACGCCTACAACACCAACCTCGCAAACGCCCTGGCCACCGGCATCGCCACCGAACTGGGCAAACGCATGCCCGACGAGAGCGTCAACCACGACACCCTCACCGACCTCTCGATCGCCGTCACCGGGCCGCGCATCGTCATCCTCATCGACGACTACGACATCCTCACCACCGCCGGCCAGCAGCCCCTGCAGCCCTTCCTGCCCTACATCTCCTCCGCCCAGGACATCGGCCTCCACTTCGTCATCGCCCGCCGCGTCGCCGGTCTGTCCCGCGCCCTGTACGAGCCGTTCCTGACGACCCTGCGCGAATCCGGCACCACCGCCCTGCTGATGACCGGCGAGCGTACCGAGGGCCAGCTCTTCCCCGGCCTGTACGCCTCCCAGCAGCCGCCCGGCCGCGGCACCCTGGTCCGGCGGGGCCGGCGCCACCAGCTCGTCCAGACCGCCCTCGCCCCACAGACGCAGGAAGCAGCAGGCTCGTGACCAAGGACATCGTCGTCCTCACCGAGAAGATGCCCGACCCCATGACCATCCTCATGGGCCTGTACGCGGGCGGCCCCGACCTCGACGCCGAGGCCCTCCACGACGGTGCGGTCATCCAACTGAGCACCCCCGCCGGACGTCCCCTGCTCTCGGTGGACGCGCCCATACTGGTCCACGTGCCCGGCGAAACGGCCCGCCTGCTGGGCGGCGACACCGCGCCGCCGGACGCGCCGGTGTGGTGGACCGAAGTCCGCGCCTCCACCGCCGTGCCCGAGGCGGCGCGCCTGGCCGCCTCCTTCGCCGGGCGCCTCAACGCCCTGCGCGGCGGCACCACCTGGCCGCCCGGCACGTCCACCGTGGACGCCGTCGAGCTCACCGAGGAAACCGCCACCGCCACCGTCGCGGCCTCCGACGAAGCGCAGCTGTCCGTCGACGTCCTCACCCAGCAGGCAGCCGTCCTCATCGACGACCGCCCGGTCGTCGCCATGACCACCCACCTGACCGACGTACTGCGCCGATCAGCCGACGCCGAACTCGCCCTGCAGATCGTCACCCAACCCGGCACCCGCCTCACCCTGCCCACCCGCACCGCGCTCGGCGGCCACCCCAACCGCTGGATCATCCGTGACGAGCGGTGCGGCTACTACGACGGCCTCTCCGGCGCCATCCTGCGCTGGCAGAACGGTGCCTTCACCCCCCTGCGCACACCCGACGGCGAGGCTCGACTCGCCGACGCCTTCAAGACCGGCGCCGCAGCCGTCGGCGAGCGCCAGCTCCTGCTCTCCCTGCGCACCCGACACCCGGCCGACGCCGACCTCACCCTCGGCGGCGCGATCGAGACCTGCTGGCAGACCCTCACCGGACGTCCCCCGGCCGGCTGGGGCACCGCCGAACCCGTCAACCTCCCCTGGTCACCACGCCGGCTGACGGAACTCGCACGCGATCGCGCCCCCAAGCGCACCTGGCTCACCACGGTCGGCCACGCGGACCGCCCCGCCCTCGCCACCCTCACCGTCCGCAGCACCACGGCCGGCATCGAGGAGGAAGCCACCCTCGCCTTCGGCTACGGCCCCGACGAAACCGCGCCCCTGGAGGCCATCGAGCCCCTCACCGCCGCTCTCGCCGCCGAACACGGCCTGGTCAGCCTGATGACCAGCCTCCGCCCCGGCCGCCGCGACCTCACCACGCCGCCCCACCTGGAAGCTCCGCCCGTCCCCGTGTCCTTCAGCGTCGGCGCCGACGACATCCACGGCATCGGCCTCGAGTACGCCACCCGACCGCCACTGACCACCACACCCATCCGACTCGGCCCCCACGCACGGCCAGCCGTGCACTACCCACTGGGTGACGGAACCGACCCAAGCACGTGGCAGGACTTCGAGACACTGCTGCGGCACCTCAAAGCGGAGACAGACCGGCCGACCTGAGCTGAGCTCACTGATCGGGAATGACGAGCCGTAGAACGATCTCGCCGTCGTCGACCTCCCCGGTCGGCTCGAACCCGAACTTCTGGTAGAAGGGCCACGGTTCGCCCTCGCCGGGGTCGTAGCTGGTCAACAGCTCGGTGGCGCCGTCCACGCGAACCAGGGCGACGATCTGGTTGAGCGTCTCCCGGCCGATCCCTCGCCTTTGGTGCCGCTTGTCGACGAGGAGGCGCCAGATGAAGTGTCGCCCTTTGTAGGGACCACCGGGCGGTTTCCACGACAGCATCACGAAGCCGACGGGCTCGTCGTCGACGTACACGGCGCGGTACCAGGGATTGGCCTCTGGTTTCCTTCTCGCCTCCTTGAGCGACTTGGAGACGGATGCGACGAACTGCTTCTGGTTCCGTCGCACGCGGAGGGCGCGTACGGCATCCCGGTTCTCGTCGGTGATCTCCCGCAGGTGCACGCCTGAGGACCTCATGCCACACCCCTTCCTGTATCCGGCGGCTGCGCCATCCGGGCCGAGGTGAAGAGCCGACGTCGTACGCAGTCCGTCATGTGCGGGCACTATCACGGAGTCAGGTTGGACTTCTTCGCAGAGTATTCGACACAGCTGACCCGGAGCGGACTGGCACGCCGGGCTGTGCCCGCGCCGACGGCAGTTGCTTTGACCTGGGTAGACGCTCCAAGACCCGGTCCACGAATACTCCACAGACCCTGTCCAGGGCTGCCCAGCGCTGCATACGGCTCCGTGCGTCCAGCGCGCCTTAGCAGGTCAACGTGTTATAGATGGCCTATCCACCGCGATTGGTCCACTAATGGGCCGTGAGCGATCGACGGGCGCACTGGTGTTGCTCGGCCGGCGCAGGCATGGCTCTACCGACCTTCTCGATGATGCAGTACCTGCGGTGGAAACCTTTTGGTGTTATGGACTCCAGGGGCGACCGTCACTGAGTGCATTGATGGCTATGGCCACCTCTACCGCTCGTGCGCGGATGAATTCAGGATAGTCGTTCTGCCTTAGCGGCTCTTCCGGGATGGCGTGTGACTTCAACCTGAAGACAGTCTCATCGTCTCCGAGACTGTTGGCCTCGGCGCGGTCCCGCATGTAGACGAGAGGCTCTTTATTCTGGATCGTCCTGTTCGTTTTCCAGGTAATCAAGGCGCAATTCAGTGCGAGATTTGCTGGCATTTGCGACTGAATGTTTCTAAGGTATCCATCGGGGAAGATGTGGTGGTATTCTCTCTGGTTCGCATTGAGAACCGTTATGGGGCCACCGTCAGCGAGGTCGGTGGCGCCACCTTGTAGGCTGACTAGAAGGATCGCTCTCGCAAGGCGATCCTTCTTCTTCGGCCATCCGGCTTCGCGTAGATCGTCCTCGGATGGCAACGCGTAGCTGAAGATCGGAGGCTTAGTTTCGGTGGCGCTGTCTCGGATCGCTTTAGTCAGCTCACGGACATCTTGAATTACCGCCGTATGTGCGCTGCTTTCGTATCGTTCGGTGAAGAACGCGCGCCACATAAACTTTCGCAGCAGGGTACGGGTTGCTCCTAGGCGATCAGGGCTCAGAGTTGCCCCGTACGACCACAGTGCGATGAGTGCTGGAAGGGCTGTGAAGATCGGTAGCCTGGAGCCGTCCACCACCTTCTCAGCTTCGAGGAATTCGACAGCCTTTTCTGCGCCTGCGACCAGTTGTGGCCACGTTCGTACCACCTGCTCCCAATCCAGATTCAGAATGCTCGGCCGGTCAGGAGTTTTATCCTGCATCAGCGCTGCAGTCCGCAGGACGATATCCTGGACGTCTCCGTAGCGAGCGAGACCTGGCACTCGCCCATTCAAGTTTTCTAGGAGGTCATGTAGAGATTCACCAACAGCCTGCTCGATATCTGCTGTGATGATATCGAAGATCGAGAGCGGGGTGGATCCCGTGTTGATCCTCGTGAAGACTTCGAGGACCTGCGCTGGGCTAGTGCTCTTGGGGAGCGACAAGAACGGGATATTGAACGAAGAGAATCTCGCTCTCCATTCGTTCACTTGCATAAGGTGAGTGAAAACACTCTCTTGGTCGCCCTCGCACGCCTCCTTGATCCATTGCAGCGCCGCATTGTTCGCCTCTTCGCCGGGCAGGAGCAGTCTGACTGGAATGTACCCGCGGGCGAGTAGCCTCGCCGGTTCGTCCAGCCATAGGGGGTATCTCTTGGTGCCTTTGGCGCTGACCTTGACGGAATGAACTGCTATTCCTTCGTAGTCGGTCTTTTCATTAAAGCTTACGAAGAACTCCCGTTCGGGGTACCCTCCCTGAAGGCTTTTCCAGAGAGCTGTCACGCGCTGCTGACCGTCAAGGAGTAGCTCGCTCACTCGCCCACCAGCCGGAGCGCTGTTGATCGGGCGAGGGTGAAAGGGGGGATTTCCCTCCACCTCCAGGACGAACATTGCCCCAATCGGCAGATCGTTGAGGACGCTCTCAAGAAGGCTCTGAACCTGAGAGTAGCTCCACGCTTCGAAGCGCTGGAACCGCGGGAGTTGCACGTGTCCCGCCCGTACAGCCGCAAGCCACTCGCTAAGGCTGCGATTTCTCGCCTCCATGACCCCTCCCAGTGTGCGGTTTGCGCGAGGCACTCGCTAGGTGTAGCGCTCGGCATAGATCACGCTACCGTCCGCCGTGTGGCCGTGGGCACAAGTAGAGGTCGGTGAAGCGGTTTTGGCGGGAGCTGCCATGAGGCGAGAGGTCGACGCCCGTACGCTGGCCGCGAATCCGAACGCCTCGCGCCCCAACTCATCTTGCTCGGCAGCGCCCTTGAGCGCGAACTCTCGCTGTGATCGCTCCTCCGCGCATGGTTGAAGGCTACGGCTGGGGACTGGCAGTGGTTGCGATGATCTCGGTCCGAGCTGTACGCATCTCAGCGCGATCACGATGCCCGCCAGATCACTGCCTAGTGCCGTGACCGAGAAGGTTTGCCGGGTTGCCCGCTGGTTGGAAGCGATGACGCTTCCAACCAGCAGGGGAGGCGGGATAGCACTACCGCTCAGAGTTCGCAGGCTGACCGAACATGAGGGACAGAGCTCCAGCACATCGTGCGGTCGGGCAGTACCAGCTTGGTGTGGTTCAGGCGGGCGGTGATCCTGCAGGCCTCGGTCGGCGGCAACCCGGTTCCGGTCACCGCGCGCCTGGTCCAGGCGGACGAAGACACCGTCCGCGACGTCATCCACCGCTTCAACGAGATCGGGCTTGCATGCCTCAACCTCGGTGGGCGGGAGGCCGTCCCCGCATGCTGAGTCGCGACGACGAGGCTTCGTCATCGAGGCGGCCACCACCCGCCCGACCAAGCTGGGCAAGCTCTTCACCCGCTGGTTGATCCGCAAACTCGCCGATCGCCTGAGCCGGAACATCGTCAGGCCCGTTCGGATCGGCCGCGAGGCCGTGCGGTGCTTACTGGCCCGCCGCGGGATCTCCTTCAGTGCTCGAAGACCTGGAAGGAGTCCCCGAACCCGACTTCGACGTCAAACCGGAACGGATCGATCGAGAGCACGGCGACCGCAGGCTGAAGAACCGGTCCGTCGAGGAGGTCCGCCGGGTGCAGATTCTGCCGCAGCTGGTTGCCGTGCTGCGGAACCACGTCGGCACCTTCGAGGCTGCCGAGGACAGGCGGCTCTCCTTCACGAGGGCGGGGGAGTGGTGTCGTCGGCCACCTACTACAGGGCCTGGCTGGAGGCGCAGCTTCTCGCCCTGCCACCGGCCGCGGTCGCCTCGCCGCTCGCCCGGCGCCCGTACGTCCTACGGCACTCTGCGCACTCCACGTGGCTCAACGCCGGGTGGACGCGACCGAGGTGGCCGAGCGTGCGGGGCAACAGTGTTGAGGTCCTGCTCAGCCGGCACGCGAAGTGCCGCGACGGCAGGCAGGAAGTTGCAGATCGGAGGATCGACGAACTACTGCGAGAGTACGAGTGATCCGTGTTGCGCAGCGGGGTCTACCAGAGCCAGCGGCTGAGGAACTCCGCCCAGATGAAGCCGCGGTAGCCCTCGAAGGCGGCTGAGTCGAATTCCTCCAGTTCGGCAGCTAGCTTGTTGAGTTCAGCCAGGACGGCTTCCTCCTCGTGGCAATCCGGATTAAGGAGGAGATCACAGGTGTCGACGCGCAGGCCGTAGTGGTGCAGGCATTGCACCCACAAGGTGATCGAGGAGTTGGCGAACCAGACATCGCCGTCAGGCATGACGTAATAGACGACGCCGGTACCCGGCTCTGCACCGAAGGACCACGTCATGGTCCCTGAGGGGAAGGGGCTCCGCTTCTCGGCCAGCAAATAGAGCAGCTTGCCGTCGCCGGTTCGTAGAGTCGGCTCCGCTTCGGGCTGGAAGCAGACGTGAGAGATCAAACCGTGGTCGACGATCGGCACGCCGACGCTGACGAGGACGGTCTTGTCCTGCTCCGGTAGGTGCCAGCGTGAGACGGTCCTGACTTCTGCCCGCTCGACGTTCCTCTCACCGGCCCAGTCGACGAGGTCCTCATGAAGCAGATCCTCGTAGAACAGTGACACGAAGCCCCCAACCATCCATTGAGAGGCGGCACCCTACCGCCTGAACCCGTCCGAGGGTCTTCGTCGTTCCCGGCACTGACCTGCGCCGATGCCGCAAGATCCTTCCACGAATAGTCCACGGACCCCGACGTACGGCCGCTCCGGGCTGCACCCGCATGCACAAACGCGAAGACCCCGTCCTCAGCGATAGCGCTGATGGCGGGGTCTTTGGGCACCTCGTACAGGGTGCCCCCGGCAGGATTCGAACCTGCGCACACGGCTCCGGAGGCCCCGTGTGTCTCACGCGTTTCAGCAGGTCAGGAACCCAGGGGCAGCCTGTACTGCCTCACCCGTCCACGCATAGGCCGCGGCGTGTGAGGTGGGGCTGTAGCACTACGGGAGGACGGTGGCGTCCGTGGCGCTGTAGCCCTTTCCCTCCGGCCAGATCACGATGCATCCCTGGCTTTCGGCGAGGTCCAGGAGGTCCTGGCGCGGCTTGGAGGGCAGCAGGATGGCACGGGTCGTGTGGTTCACGAACCTGCTGTAGTCCGCGAGCTGGCCGATGGCCATTCGGATGTTTTCGCGGGTCACGCTCCCCTTGGCCTCCACGAGCAGGCCGAGCTGCTTGCAGTAGACGTCGGTGAACAGAGGGCGGGTCTCGCCGGGAGGGAGCAAGCGGTGCCGGCAGGTCTCGTGGCCCGTTCCGGTGAGGTAACCGGCGAACGCGGTGACGAGCCGGCCTTCCCTACGCTCGGCCTCGTAGGCTTCGCGGTTCGGGTTGACGAACGTCTTCTCGGTCTCGTTCCGCTCGATGGGCAGCTCATCAATGGGGTTGGGATGGCTTTCGAGGAGCCGGCCGAGCTTGGTGGCGGGGTTCCTCGGTGCGGTGTCGACTGGTTGGAGTCGGAAGACGATGACCTTGCGGAGCGGGCCATCGTTGGTCTCGGGCGCATCCGCCTCGTACCAGGGGTTCTCCTGGTCGACGACGAACTCGCCGCGGTAGGTGATGGTGCCGCGGGCTCCCTGGAATACGCGCAGGGCGCGCCCTTCGGCCTGGTGGTTGAGGATGCTGGCGTTGCCGGAGACCATCCGCTGGTCTCCGTACTGGCCTTCACCGCTGTAGTGGAAGCGGCCGTCGGGCATCCAGTCGTCGTAGTAGCCGTGCTTCTCTCCGGCCACGGGGTCGGTGAAGACGAACACGTTGGGGGTCTTCGCCGAAGGCCCGATGCCGCCCTGAGTCCGGCCCCCGAAGACGCTGTGCAGTTGCTTGCGCTCGATCGTGTCGCCGGGCTGGAGCGTCCACTCTGCGGCAGGCGTAGCCATCTCGATCACGAGCCCTCCTTCGGCACGTTGAAGCACCCCGGGTGGGGGTGGTGAAGAGAATGTCACATCAAAATCAGATGCCGAAATCCTTTATCCAAATCGGACATTGACGGTTTGTCGGGTCATGCAGAGAGCCTCCCGCGGGAGGCATGCGCACGTCGCGCCCCCTGTGCGCCCTTGCGCAACGCCGTTGCTCGCCTCACGGTTTGGGAAGTCGCTGCTCGGCGCGCCGGCGCTACCTGGGGGAAGGGTGTTAAAGCGTGGGTCCGTTGACACCATGGGCATTCAAGACGTTCGGTGACTTGGCTGGACCGTTGTCTGAGATCATTCCCGCCTGTTTAGTGCGGGCTCATGATCGAGCACGCAACGGCCACCAGGGTGTCCACACGCAGACACTTGAGGCCTACGGGCACGGGCTTCACGCAGTGCAGTACGAGGAGCTAGCGGCCGGCCTGGCGTCCCTGCCTGGGGCAACCGGAGTACGGCTGCAAGCGCGAACCGTGATGATCGTGTCCGGCCAAGTGATCTACCCCATTTGCTATGCGAAGCAAGATGCGCCGGTCGCCTCAGCGCGTCTCAAAAAGAACGTCGGCCTCCGAGCTGAGCTCATCAGGCGTCACGGCCCCGAGCCGCGTCAGCAAGAGCTAGACCTTGGGCTCGAACTTGACGAACCGGAGCCTCACCGGGCGCTCGCCCAGCTGCCGCCGGATGCCAACCTCGTGATCGTCGCGTACGCCTGCTCCATGGACCGCGGTGTCATGAGAGTCGAGTGGGGATCTGCCGAACTCCGTCACGAGGACCGCTACCTGGTTTGGCACCATCACGAACCGCTGCTGAGTCCGTAGCAACCTCAAAGCCCTGAGCTTGGGAATCACCGTGCTTCTGGGCTTAGTTGGTGCCCTGACCAGCAGCAACGGGTGCCAGGGGGAATCCTGGGGTTCGTCCTGGCACCCGCTGTTGTCCGTGGCTTACCGACCTGTCGGGCACGGATCGGGCACGATGCTGAGCACCGCTTTGGGAGTTCCACCCCACGGCCGCCTCACTCGCTCACACCATTGGTGACAGCGCTGCTGAGGGTCGTTCGGTGCCGCTGCTGTCCGCGGTCGTTGATGTCACCTGCGGATGTCAGACCGACTCCCGATTCGCGTCTTCAAAGACGCCCTGCATCGCCTTGACGGCGCTTACACCGACGAAGACCAGGCCCCCCCACTCCAGGTTCTTCAGCGCGGAACGGGCCCATTTATGGGTTTCCTGTGTGCCCTGGGACTCCCCCGGCTCTTTGGTGGAGGAAAGGCAAGGCCTGAGTCCCAGTTCACCGGTGGCCCGGAGCATCATTCCCCTGGGAGATTGTCGATGTCAAGGAAGAGCTTCCCGGAAATCAACGAGTGCAGCGATCTGCCAGAGATTGCGTGAACGCTTGATCCGCGACGTTGCGGAATCATGAAGAAGTTCTCAAAGGCACTGCCGTCCGCCACAGCACCCTCCACGATGAACGGTCTATATGCGGCCGCCTGTGGCGGCACGTGGACGTAAATAATCTCCCCCTTCGCCATGGCCACCCGGACGATATCGAGGCCCGTAATCGGCGGAAAGACACGCTGATCAATAGCTTTGCGATACCGCTCTTCAATTTTCGGCAGCACGGATAGGGGGGTCAGCCTTTCCACTCGATCGCCGAAGCCCTTGTCTTTTGTGCGTGCACCCATAACCAGAAGCCCACCTTCAGGGCTGTTGGCAAATTGCGCAACGTCCTTCGCCAACTCAATACGGTCCGCATGTTTGTTTAGATCGTAAGGCTGCGATTTCACTTCAAGCCACTGGTTCTCGTACAAGCCAACCAGAAGCTCGGGAACCGCACCCTTAAGAGCGCGCAAGGCCGTGCTGAGGTCGATGACTCGCCGAGGGTCCTCCAGGTCGGCCAATCGGGCCAATCCGTCGAAACATTCGAAAGCATCTTGGAAGGTGAATTCGGCATCCACTATCCGCATCCTGCCGACCCAAAAATCCCCGTCCGAATAGGAGGTAGAGTAGGTGAAGCTTGCCTCGCCTATGCAAAGCCTTGAAGCAATCGACTTGGCCATTGAAACGGCAACCGGCGACGGCTCTCCATGGAAGCATCTGACTTCCACTTTTAGGTCAATCAGATTGGGGCCGAGGGCATCGAAGATGAGTGCGGCCCAACGATATTCTCGCTCACCGAACAGGATAACGTAGGCCGGATGCCCATTATTGGGTGAACATGATTCATAGACAGCACCAAGAAAGTCCCCAACTTTTAACTCAGCGACATTCCCTGCCTCAGCCTCCACTTCGCTATCCGCCCGGACGGTCATCGGGTCAATGTCCATTCCGTCGACCGTGATCGATCTCCGGTCATCCGAAAATTTGAGGGGCAGTGCCATGCCGCCATCATTTCAGAGAGGTCCGCGGTCTTCCATCGGGTTGCCTCCAAGGTCGGCGGAGCGGGTTTGGCCGGTGTCCTGCCCGAGTTGGGGCGAGCATGATCAGGGGGCCGTACGCTTGCCAGCAACTCGGGCAGGCTTGTCCCCTGCCCGCAATGTGTCCGAGTGGCCCCCTGGTCTTGCTCGACGCGGGACCCGAATCGGGGAGGTGGCTAAAGCCGTGGAGCCGACCGGCCCCCCGCGGGCCTTCCTGTACCTCGTCATGGTGCTCGCTCTAGCCGCGCGACCGGCGTAGCCGGGGACGGAGCGGGGCGGAGACAGGAGCGTCGTCCCCGGCGGTGACGCCGGGGAGCGCGCGCGGCGAGCGGAGCGAGCCGCCTTGATGAAGTAGAGAAACTCTTACCGCGGGTGCGGTCTTGTGGCTCTGTCTAGCTCCTGCTGCTATGGCGGAACTGTGTTCTAAGCTTCGAGGGGGGCTCGTGGCTGAGCTGAAAGTCGTTCGTTGGAAGCGATTCGGGCATGATCGCTTATACGTGAACTTGCCCGATGGCACTGCCGTTGGCTGGGCTGACTGCAAGACAGGTGCCATCACGATCTTGGTCGTTGGCTATCGTGCGGAAGTCTTAGCAATGTTGAAGGGGCGCTTACCGGACGTTGACCATGCCCGGTCACCCGAGCCGGTGCAGAGTCCTGAACCGGTGCGTCTCCCCCCGTTGACTCCGGCAGATGATCTCGCTGCGACCTCGCCTGGGGCGAACCTGCAACCCCGGCTTGCTGAGTCAGACCCCGGCTTGCTGAAGCGGACGCTCGCTTGGCTGCTACGGCGACCGGTGGACGGCGACTCGTGGCGCAAGGGCATCGCGGGTGAGCGGCGCGTGGGCTCCGAGCTCAGCCGACTCGAGCGGCAGGGTTGGCGCGTTCTGCACTCCATACCGTTGCCGCATGATGTCGATGTTGATCACCTGCTGATCGGGACTGGTGGGGTGTTCAGCATCAACACCAAGCACTACCCCGAGAAGTCGGTGTGGGTCGGGGACGATGTGGTCAAGGTGAACCGTGGCCGACCTGTCCCTCACGTACGCAAGAGCCGGTCAGAGGCCGCACGTGTGCAGCGTGTGCTCGAGCGGTGCTGCGACTTTCCCGTGCCAGTAGAGCCGGTGCTCGTCTTCGTTGGTGTAACCGATCTGAAGGTCGTGGCCACCCAACTCAAGGTACGCGTCTACCGTGAGCGCGAGGTATCCGCCTTGGCACCGCTCTCCGGGGTGTTCACTGCTGATCAGGTGGAGGAGATCTACAGGATTGCCCGTCACCGGCAAGCCTGGGTGGCGGCCTGAACGGCGACCGCCACACAAGCGTGCAGCGGAAAGAGCCGTCTCTATCCCAGTCACGCGGCTTCGTTGCCTGGCTTCTGCCCGTGTTCGAGGTAGACGGGCACGGCCTCGTCGCGGGCTTCTGCCGCGGCCAAGATGCGGCGGGCCAGTCGGGGAATGGTGCGATCTGGGATCTCGTCCGGAGCAAGAAACGCGTAGCTTCGAAGCTCATCGGGCTGGAGAGTGACGCCAGCCAGCTGCTCTGAGGTGAGCCGGCCGCCGTCGAAGAGGTACAGGACCTTGTCGCCCTCCGCCTCGCTCGGCGCCCAGTCGACGGCCAGCAGGCGCCCGAGTGGCGGGGTGATCCCTAGCTCTTCCTGAACCTCGCGGATGGCAGCGCGCAGTGGCGACTCGCCGGTTTCGACGTACCCGCCGGGGATCTCCCAGTAGTCCTTGTAGGTCGGCTCCACCATGAGGATCCGTCCAGTGTCATCGAAAAAGAGCGCACCCGCGGCCATGCGCGGATGCGCCATCTTTGCTTCATGTGCATTCGCTGCCATGCAGCCGAGGGTACCCAGCTCAGACCACATGCAGCCGGTCGGCTAGGCCTGTCAGAGTGGGACTCGGTCGTCCGCGCTGGTTCCGGACCCAGGTAAGCACGAGCTCGCGCGCGAGGTAGTGGCTCCGTACCTGCTCGGGCGCCCAGCTCTCCGCTTCAAGGATCTTGGCTAGGGCATCGTCGATCCGGTTGTGCGCGCTGAGCGCCCGAGCAACTTCGAGGTTGTGGCGTGTGCGCCGTTCTGTCGGCAACGCAGCCGTGTCGATCTGCGGGCCGAGGTCTGCGGCTACCTGCATGTCGCCCAGCTCGGCCGCAGTGGCGACGCGGTGAATCGCGACGTTCGTCGGTCCGAAGGCGGTCCAGACGTGGTTGGCATCGTGCCCGAGCCGTCGCGCCGCCTGATCGGCTTCTCCGAGAAACATCCGAGTTGTGGCACGGTCCTCCGCGCGGGCCGCCGCCATGGATCCTGCCAGGAACAGGGTCCCGTAGATCGACAGGAACTCGGGGGTGGGCTCGGCGAGTCCCGGTCGGAGGTACTCCCCAGCGTCGCCTACAAGCTGCACGGCAGCGTCGAACCTTCCGTTCGACAGGAGACAGTGCGCCACGGACCGGAACAGAGAGCCGGTTACGACGTTGTCATCGGACTGCTGAGCTGCCGTCAGGCCTCGGTCGGCCGCGATCCACGCAAGGTCAGTTTCGCCCAGCTTGGTCAGCACCATGGCGGCACCTTGGTAGGTCATCGCCATCAGTCCGTGTGCCTGCTCGCGCTCGAGGCCAGCGTAGGCCTGGGTCGAGATGAAGACGTCCGCGAGCAGGAGGGGCAGACGCCTGGTGGCGAACCCGTACCGGGAGTCTTGGTAGGCGTCCCAGACTTCGGCGACGTTACTGCGCAGCTCGTTGAGAGACGTCGGTTCGCCTTCGGTAGTGACTTGTAACAGGGGAGTGAGCTGGCGGTAGTTCATCAGGGCTGTACGAAGTGCTGGCACGGTTTGAGTACCGCTGTCGGCACTCCAGTCCATGAGCGTCGGCTCGGCGAGCAGGTCGCCAAGGGTGACGTCCAGGGCGTCGGCGAGCGACTTGATGACTGAGAGCCTGTCCAGCTCCAACCGGTTGTTCTCGGCCTTGCTCAGCCAGTCGACGGTGCGGCCGACGAGTCCGGCCAGCACTTCCTGGGACATCCCGCGCCTCCGGCGGTACCACGCGACTCGTTCGCCGATCGTCAGGTTCGTCGTCATTCCTCGCATGGGGAGAGCGTCCACCCGTCTCTCTATGCGACCCCGGAGAGATTTTCCGGGGTGCTGCGCCGGTCTGGTCCTAGCGTTGCTGACAACCCGAAGGGCTGTCAGATCGAACTACAACGAAGGGGCCACGATGGCGCTGACCCCGGCCGAAGTGGTGGGACTGATCCGTGATGTCAGGGCACTTGGAGAGGAGGTGGCCGATCTTGCGAGGCGCGCTGACGCAATGGTCAACCGTCTTGCGGATGCTTCCGAACCAACTGCTCAAGCTGGTCCATCCGATCCGCGAGGCGGCGCACGTCCTGGCGGACCTCCGCCAGGTACGCGGTGATCTGCTCGAACTCCGAGCTGTGCTTGGGCGGGCGGTCCTCGCTGGGGAGGGTTGCAAAGCTGCCCTTGCCCTGGTGGGAGTACGCGTAGCCATCCTCCCGGAGGCGAGAGATCGCCTGCCTGGCGACAGTTCGGGATACGCCGTGCTCAGCCATCAGCTCTGTCTCGGACGGCAGCTTGTCGTCCGGGGATAGCTCCCCGTCTCGGATCCGCCGCTTGAAGTCGTCGGCGATCTCCAAGTACCTCGCACGCCCGGTGAAGTCGGCCATAGCCCCTCTCAGTGGTTGTCGCACTAAGTGGAGCACACAGAACAGACAAGAGTCGAGAATCACTTGACATACTAAGTGCGTTAGGTGCAGTCTCAATGTCAGTCGACGTACTAAGTGCGTCAAGTTGATCGAAGGAGCGCACCCTATGCGTCAGATTCCTGTCGACACCTCCGCCGCCACGGTGATGGTGGCTCAGCCCCCGCAGCCGAAGGTGAAGGATCGCCGTACCGGTGAGCGGGCGATGGATGCTGAGACCGGTGCCGCGCTGTCGACCGTGGACGTGATGTTCGCGGCGAACGGTGAGGTGGAGATTCTTTCGGTGACCGTGCCTGAGACCGGTATCTCCGGTGATCTGGCCATGGGCACCCCGGTCGCTCTCACGGGGCTGATCGCTCGGCCGTGGGAGAACGAGTTCAACGGACAGCGTCGTCACGGCATCGCGTTCCGCGCGGTCGCCGTCACGTCGCTCGCAGCCGGTGCCGCGAAGCCGAAGGCGGCCTGATCATGTCGTGGCTGATCGCCCTCCTGGTGCTGGTCGTCGTCACCGCGGGTCTTCTGCGGTGGCGGCGCCCCGCCTGGTACTGGCTGACCTTCGGGATCACCTTGGCCACGCTGCGGGTCGTGGTCCACTACAGCTCGGTCATGGAGGCGTGCGGGCTGACCGTCCCTCCGCCGCGCTGGCGGCTGGCCATCGCCCGGATGGCCAACCGGCCTGCCCCTGCCTCGCGGGCCCCGAAGATCCTGCGGCTGCGTCCGACCCGGACCGGTCTCGTCTTACGGCTGGGGCTCCGGCCCGGTCAGGACGCCTTCGACGTGGCGGCCGCGTGTGACCGGCTGCGGCATTCGTTCGCGATGTACGGCGTTACCTCCCGGGAACTGCGCTCGGGTGTCGTCGAGTTGCGGATGACTGGCTACGACGTACTCGCCCGGGTGCAGATGCCTGCCAAGGTCGACACCGCCCCGATGCGCGTCCCCGTCGCCCTGCGCGAGGACGGCTCCGTCCACTACCGCGACTACCGCAGCACCCCGCACGCCCTGACCCTGGGCGCCACGAAGTCCGGCAAGTCCGTCTACCAGCGCAACCTGGTCACCGAACTCGCCGCACAGGACGTGGCCTTGGTCGGTATCGACTGCAAACAGGGTGTGGAGCTGTTCCCGCTGGCCCGCCGCTTCTCCGCGCTGGCCGACAACCCCGACACCGCCGCCGAACTCCTCGACGCACTCGTCACACACATGGAGGGCGTCTACCAGCTGATCCGGGTCGAACAGCGCATCACCGCCGACGTGCCTGATGCTGAGATCGCCGCCGACATCTGGGACCTCCCGGCCCGCCTGCGTCCGACCCCGATCGTCCTGCTCATCGACGAAGTCGCCGAACTCGCCCTGTTCGCCACCAAGGACGAGGAGAAGCGCCGCGACCGGATCATCACCGCTCTCGCCCGGCTCGCCCAGCTCGGCCGCGCTTCCGGCATCTACCTGGAGATCTGCGGACAGCGCTTCGGCTCCGAACTCGGCAAGGGCATCACCATGCTCCGCGCCCAGCTCACCGGCCGCACCGCGCACCGCGTCAACGACGAAACCTCCGCCAACATGGCCTTCGGCGACATCGCACCCGACGCCGTCCTGGCCGCCATCTCCATCCCGACCGAGACCCCCGGCCTCGCCGTCACCGGCGACTCGACCGGCGGCTGGGCCCGCATCCGCACCCCGCACACCTCGATGCGCCAGGCCGTGAACGCCTGCAACCGGCACGCCCACCGCACCCCCGAGCTGCCCGGCCTCGCCGCCTTCCGGCCCGAACTGCCGCCCACGGTCTCGCTCGTCAAGATCCCGGCCCCGACCGAGGCACCCGCCTCCGTCTGATCCACCCGTACCCCGGTCGGCGCGACCGCCCCGCGCCAAGTCCCTACCCCCGTCATGCCTGAAACCGGAAGGAACGCTCATGCCCACTCGCAAGCCCCGGCCGAAGAAGTGCCCGGACTGCAAGGGCGTCGGCGAGATCGCCGAAACCGTCCGTGTCGGCTCCGTCCGCAAGCTCCGCGAGACCGCCGACCGGCAGGCCGCACTCTGCCTGACCTGCTTCGGCTCCGGTACCGCTCCGACCGCCTGACACCCCAAGAGGAGGTGGAGACATGACCCGCTCACTCCGCGTCGACGCCGTCCTGGTGCAAGCCGTGATCGCTGGGGCCCTGTCCTTCGCCCACCTGCACGACCTCGCCGCCGCTGCCGGGCAGACCGGATGGAAGGCATGGGCCTACCCGGTCAGTGTCGACCTGCTCCTGGTCGCAGCCTGGCGTCGGCTCCGCAACGACGGACCCTCCCGGCTCGCCTGGTGCTGGTTCCTGATCGCACTGGTCGCCTCGCTCGGCGCGAACGTCGCCACCGCCGGATTCCTCGACCTCGCCCACCCACCCGCCTGGCTGCGCTTCGGCATCGCAGGATGGCCCGCACTCGCCTTCCTCGGCGGCACACTCCTCGCCCACTCACCCGCCGCGGTCGACCCCGAACCCGGCCCCGAAACGACCGGTCTGCCGGCCGAACCCGTCCCCGCTGCTGAGCCTGCGCCCATCGAGCCATCGGAGCCTGCCCCGGCTCTGCCCGCACCCGAACCGGCTCCCGCCGTCCCGGCCGCGCTAGTCGACCACGCCCGCAAGGTCGCCGACGACCACCACGCCCGCACCGGCACACCGATCGACACCGACACCCTGCGCGCCCGTCTCGGAGTCCCCGCACTTATGGCCGATGCCATCGCCGCCCAACTCGCCTGACCAGAAAGGACGGCCATCATGCCCGCTCGTGACCACTTCCACTCCGTGATGCGGATCGGCCCGGTGCAGATCGGCACCCACCGCGACCGGCACGGCCGCACCAAGCACGCCGCCGTCTGCACCGCCGACCGCTGCGGCTGGTCCGCCGACTACGCCAGCCAGACCGCCGCCCAGCTCGCCGCCCGCACTCACCGCTGCCGCATCACCGACTGAACGGGAGAACACCGCCATGGACGTTCCGCTCTGGCTCGCCCTGATCGTCGTCGGCGCCCTCGGCATCAAGCTCATCCGCCCGCCCTGGTGGCTCATCGCCGTGCTCCTCCTCGGCGGCTTCCTCCTCGCCGACAGCCTCCTGGCCCCCGTCATCGACACCGCCATCGACAAGTAGCCCACCGCAGAAAGGAGAACAACCATGCTCCGCCCGAAGATCCCCACCATGCCGACACCCACCGGCATCGCCACCCCGCCCGCCGTCGAGCCGACCGCGATCGTCCAGCACACCCCCGCCCCAGCGCCCGTCGCCCCGGCGGCCCCGGCCCGGCCCACGGTCCAGCTCACCCCCGGTGCCCTGGTCGCCCTCGTCGGCGGAGGCACCGCCGTCGTCCTGGTCGTCGGCGCGGTCCTGGTCTCGATGCTCCTCGCGGTCGCCCTCACCGCCACCGCGGTCGCCGTGTGCGCGGTCGTGCTCCGCTCGCTGCTCGCCTCCGAGACCAAGCGCCGCTGACCGGCCCCCGGGGCGGTCTCAACCGCCAAGTATCCGCCGCCCCGGAAGCCGTTCCCCTGCCCGAACCAACCGATCCGGAGGAACACCCATCATGGCCCAGCCCACCAGTCCCGCCGTGCGGGTCTGCTCGAACTGCGACGGCTTCCCCACCGTGAGGGTCACCCTCGGCGGACGCGACCGACACGGAAACCTGCGCACCATCACTGTCTGCTGCCCGGCCTGCCACGGCACCGGCACCCGCCCGGTCCGCCGCCCTGCCACGTCCCGCATCGAGGTGGCCGCGTGACCGACACCGCCACCGCGGCGGGCCTGGACCCGGTCATCCTCAGCGACGTGCTGCGGGTGGCCGGGTCCCCCGGCTTCGACCGCTGGAAAGACCAAGTGCACCGCACGGGCGGCTGCTCCGACCCGATCCACCTCACCGGCTGGACCCTCGCCAAAGACCGCACCACCGGCGAGACCCTCCGCCGGTACTCCACCGACACCGAACCCGGCGGACGCTTACGAGTCGCCTGCGGCAACCGCCGCGCCTCCCGCTGCCCCACCTGCGCCTACACCTACGCCGGAGACACCTACCACCTCATCCGCGCCGGACTCGCAGGCGACGAGTCCAAGGACATCCCCGCCACCGTCCGCGACCACCCCCGCGTCTTCGCCACCCTCACCGCACCCTCGTTCGGCCCGGTCCACAACCGCCCCGACCGTGGCCTCTGCCGCTGCGGCACCCGGCACGCCGAGACCGACCCCGCCCTGGGCACCGCCCTCGACCCAGCCACCTACGACTACGCCGGAACGGTGCTGTTCAACAACCACGCCGGACAGCTCTGGCAGCGCTTCACCACCCGGCTCCGCCGCGAGATCGCCGCCCGAGCCGGACTCACCCAGCGCGAACTCAAAGACATGCTGCGCCTCTCCTACGGCAAGGTCGCCGAGTTCCAGAAACGCGGAGCGATCCACTTCCACGCCGTGATCCGCCTCGATGGACCCGACGGCCCCGACACCGCCCCACCCTCGTGGGCCACCGTGCAGCTGCTCACCGACTCCATCCGCGCCGCCGTCGCCCACTCCTACACCTCGATCACCGTCCCAGCCGCCGGAGACCAACCCCACCGGCCCTTCCGCTGGGGCACCCAGCTCGACATCCGACCGGTCAAAGCCTTCGGCGCCGGCTCCGACATCACCGAACAGGCAGTCGCCTCCTACGTCGCCAAGTACGCCACCAAAGCAGCCGAATCCACCGGCAGCCTCGACCGCCGCATCGGGAACCGGGAAGTCCTCCACCTCCTGGACGTGCCCTACCACCCCCGCCGCCTCATCGAGGCATGCCTCGACCTCGCCCCCCTCTACCCGGACCGGAAACTGGGCGCCTGGGCCCACATGCTCGGCTTCCGCGGCCACTTCTCCACCAAATCCCGCCGCTACTCCACCACCCTCGGCGCGCTGCGCCAGATCCGCGCCGACTACCGCGCCGCCCAAGAACACGACGCCCTCGGCGACCCGGACACCGTCCTCGTCCTCGCCTCCTGGCAGTACGCCGGACACGGCCACACCCCCGGCGAATCCGCACTCGCCGCCACCATTGCCCGAGGCATCCAACTCAACCGTGAAACCGCCCGCGAAGCACTGCACGAACGACTCGCTCTGGAAGGGGCTGTGACGTGAAGGATGAGCTGATGACCACGGCCGAGGTCCTTGCCGAGCTGAAGGGAATCTCACGGCGCACCTTCTACCGGTGGCGTGAACTCGGCAAGGCTCCAAAGGCATTTACGCTTCCAAACGGTGAGCTGAGGGTGTGGCGGTCCGACTTTCAGGCTTGGCTGCGATCGCGGGAAGGGGCGGTCGCGTGAAGTCAACGGATGTGAGGGTGTGGTCCATCCGCGTGAAGCCTGGGAAACGTCCCTCTTACGAAGTGCGCTGGAAGGTTGCGGGACAGCCTTTTTCCGAGACTCGAAAGACGAAGGCGCTCGCTGACAGCTTTCGGTCCAAGTTGCTCAGGGCAGCGCGTGATGGTGAGGAATTCGACACGACATCCGGTCTACCGGATTCCATGGTGGAGAGAAAGGCGAGCCTGAGCTGGTACGCCTTCGCTCTGAAGTACCTCGCCATGAAGTGGCCTCACGCCGCTCCGAACACCCGCGACGGGATCAACGAGTCGTTGACCTCCGTGACACTCGCACTCCTGGATGAGCGTCCTGGCCGACCTGCGGATGCCCTCCTGAGGAAAGCCCTGCGTAACTGGGCCTTTGTCCTGCCAGGACCGGATGACCGTGACCTGCCGGATGAGGTCGCCAACGCGTTGCATTGGGTCGGCAAGGCTTCCCGCCCGCTTGCGGATCTAGCCGACCCTGTCGCGGGAAGGGCCGTGCTTGATTCTCTGAAGATCAAATTGGATGGTGCTGCCGCAGCGGCGGAGACGGTTCGTCGGAAGAGGCGGACGCTGGTCAATGCCATCCTCTACGCCGTCGACCTTGGTGAGTTTCAGGAGAATCCGCTGTCGGCCGTGCGGTGGCAGAAGCCGAAGGTTGCCAATGACGTGGATCCGCGGGTGGTGGCAAATCCGGATCAGGCGCGTTCGCTGCTTTGCGCGGTTTCCTACGTCGGCGGCTACCGAAGGGCACGCGGCAGACGCCTGGTCGGGCTTTTCGCATGTATGTACTTCGGAGGCTTCCGCCCGGCCGAAGCCGTGGGCCTGGCGCTGCCAGACCTCACGCTCCCTTCCGCTGGCTGGGGTGAGGCTGTGCTGCACCGGTCCCGGCCCAGCGTCGGCAAGCAGTGGACCGATTCTGGTGAGAGCCACGACGACCGCGGGCTGAAGAATCGGCCTGCCGAGGAGGTTCGCCGGGTGCCGATTCCGCCGCAGCTGGTTGCCGTGCTGCGGGACCACGTGGACACCTTCGGGACCGCCGAGGACGGGCGGCTCTTCTTCAGCGAGGGTGGGGGAGTGGTGTCGTCGTCCACCTACTACAGGGCCTGGCGGGAGGCGCGGCTTCTCGCCCTGCCACCGGCCGCGGTCGCTTCGCCGCTGGCCCAGCGTCCGTACGACCTGAGGCATTCGGCCCTCTCGACGTGGCTCAACGCCGGTGTGGATCCGACTGAGGTCGCCGCACGGGCCGGCAACAGCGTGGAGGTCCTCCTGGGCCGGTACGCGAAGTGCTTGGACGGTCGGCAGGAGGTCGGCAACCGCCGCATCGAGGAGCTGCTGCGCGAGTATGAGTGAGAGCGGAGCCGCTGCGGTCCGAGGCCCCTGGGTGAATCCCGGGGGCCTTCGCATTTCCGGGCTTGACCTGCGAGGTTCTGGCAGGAACCAGGCCGCGAATAGGCCGCAGAGGCTGTCATACGGCTGCACAGCATGGCAGTTGGCTGCACATACGCGAAGACCCCGTTCTCAGCGAAAGCGCTGATGGCGGGGTCTTTGGGCACCTCGTACAGGGTGCCCCCGGCAGGATTCGAACCTGCGCACACGGCTCCGGAGGCCGTTGCTCTATCCCCTGAGCTACGGGGGCGTTCGCCGCTCTCGGCGGCGACGGGTAGAACCCTACCAGCTTGGGAGGGGTGCCCGTGAACAGGTATTTCCAGGCAGTGACCGGGGTGGATCCGGTGGGCGGTGCGTGGGGGTGGCCGGGGGGAATCCGGGGTGGCGGCAGGTACCCCTGGTGGGGGTGGAAGTGGGGAAAAGCCGGACGCCGGAGGGGTGTGCGACCTACTCTCGAGTTGTGTCAGGCGCGTCCGGCCGGGTGCTTGTTGTGGATGACAACAGGGTCATTCGGCAGCTGATCAGGGTCAATCTCGAGCTGGAGGGCTTCGAGGTCGTGACCGCCGCTGATGGTGCCGAGTGCCTGGAGGTCGTGCACCGGGTGCGGCCGGATGTGATCACGCTTGATGTGGTGATGCCGCGGCTCGACGGGCTGCGGACCGCCGCGCGGCTGCGGGCCGATCCGCGGACGCGGCAGGTGCCCGTGGCCATCATCAGTGCCTGCACGCAGTACGAGGCGCAGGATGGTGTCACCGCCGAGGTCGACGCGTTTCTCGCGAAGCCTTTCGAGCCGGGCGAGTTGGTGCGGTTGGTGCGCCGGCTGCGCGGGGAGGGGCCGCCGTCGGTTGACGGCAGGCGCGGGGCCGGGTGGGCGGGGACTGCGCGGGGCTGAGCTGCCCGCATGGCGAAACCGGTTCGCGATCACACCCCCCTCCTCCCATACGCTGGACCCGTGACCCCCGCAGATCTCTCCCGTACCGTGCTGGGCGCCGTGCGCCGTGCGGTTGAGGAGGGTGCCCTCGTGGGGCCGGTGGCGGTGCCCGAGAGGGTCACGGTGGAGCGACCGCGGCCCGGGGGCCGGGGGGACTACACGACCAACGCCGCACTGCGGCTCGCCCGTGACGCCGGGATGCCCGCGCTGCGGGTCGCCGAAGTGCTCGGTGAGCAGCTTGTCCGTCATCCCATGATCTCCGGGGTCGAGGTCACCGGGCCCGGGTTTCTCAACATCACGCTGGTCAGCGGGGCCGAGGGCTCCCTGGTGCGTACGGTGCTCGAGCAGGGCGGCCGGTACGGGTACGGCAAGAGCATGGCCGGTGAGCGGTGTGCGTACCGCCACTGCGCCGAGGTCAGGGCCACCGTGATGGCCGATGCCCTGCGGAGGCTGGCGTTCGCGCAGGGTGCCGTCGTACAGGACGGGGCCGAGGCGGCCATCGAGGTACGCCCCGTGCCCGCCGGGGCCGGTGCGGAAGAGCTGCTGCGGCGCTTCGGGGCCGATGCCACCCGCTGGGCCCTGCTGCGGGCCGCCGCGCACGACCGGCCGAAGCTGGACGACGGGCTGCTCGTGCAGGGCGAGGCCAGTCCGTTCTTCCGCGTGCGGTACGCGCACTCCCGCGCCCGCGCCCTGCTGCGGGCCGCCGAGCGGCTCGCCGTTCCCGTCTCCCACGAGGAGACCGTCGACGCGCCGGCGCTGCTGGGTGCCATCGGCGACTACCCGCGTGTGCTCGTCTCCGCCGCCGGCCACCGCGCCCCCGACCGTCTCGCGCGGCATCTGGAGACCACCGCCGACGCCTTCCTCGGCTTCCAGCACACCGTGCTGCCCCGCGGCGACGAGAAACCCTCGGCCGCCCACCGGTCCCGGCTCGCCCTCGCCGAAGCCGCCGGGACGGTGCTGGCAGGCGGCCTGTCCCTGCTCGGCATCAGCGCGCCCGAATACGTGTAGGGAATGTGAGAAAGACAGTATGAGCCGTTCCGCCCACCCCGCAGGACCTCGCCACGGAGACGTACTGCCCGAGGGGCACTACTCCGCCCCGCCCGCCGACCTCAACGCACTCGACGAGAAGGTGTGGGCCCGTACGGTCACCAGGAACGGGGACGGGGTCGTCAGTGTCGGCGGGGTGGAAGTCACCCGGCTGGCCGAGGAGTTCGGCACCCCTGCCTACTTCCTGGACGAGGAGGACTTCCGCGCCCGCTGCCGCGCCTGGGCCGACGCCTTCGGCAACGACGCGGACGTGTTCTACGCCGGCAAGGCCTTCCTGAGCCGCGCGGTCGTGCGCTGGCTGACGGAGGAGGGCCTCAATCTGGATGTGTGTTCGGGCGGGGAGCTCGCCACGGCCCTCGACGCCGGGATGCCCGCTGAGCGGATCGCCTTCCACGGCAACAACAAGTCCGCCGACGAGATCGAGAAGGCCGTACGCGCCGGGGTCGGGCGCATCGTGCTCGACTCCTTCCAGGAGATCGTCCGGGTCGCGCACATCGCCCAGTCGCTCGGCAAGCGCCAGCGGGTGCAGATCCGGGTCACCGTCGGCGTCGAGGCCCACACCCACGAGTTCATCGCGACCGCGCACGAGGACCAGAAGTTCGGTATCGCGCTCGCCGACGGACAGGCGGCCGAAGCGGTCCGCAGGGCGCTGAAGCTCGACGGCATCGAGCTCATCGGCATCCACTCGCACATCGGCTCGCAGATCTTCGACATGGCCGGGTTCGAGGTCTCGGCCAGGCGCGTGGTGCGGCTGCTGGCCGAGGTCAGGGACGAGCACGGGGTCGAGCTGCCCGAGATCGACCTCGGTGGCGGTCTCGGTATCGCGTACACCCCGGACGACGACCCGCGCGAGCCCCACGAGATCGCCAAGGCCCTCAGCGAGATCGTCACCCGTGAGTGTGAAGCGGCCGGGCTGCGTACGCCCCGGATCTCCGTCGAGCCCGGACGGGCGATCGTCGGACCCACCGCCTTCACGCTGTACGAGGTGGGCACCATCAAGCCGCTCGCCGGGCTGCGGACCTACGTCAGCGTCGACGGCGGAATGTCCGACAACATCCGTACGGCCCTCTACGACGCCGAGTACAGCGTCGCGCTCGTCTCGCGTACGTCCAGCGCCGCGCCGATGCTCGTACGGGTCGTCGGCAAGCACTGTGAGAGCGGTGACATCGTCGTGCGGGACGCCTTCCTGCCTGCCGATCTCGCACCGGGCGACCTGATCGCCGTGCCGGCCACCGGCGCCTACTGCCGCTCGATGGCCAGCAACTACAACCACGCCCTGCGCCCGCCCGTCGTCGCGGTCGGGGGTGGGGAGGCGCGAGTGATCGTCCGGCGTGAGACGGAGGAGGATCTACTGCGCCTCGATGTCGGGTGATGTCGGGTGATGGAATATCTGTCTCGGGATATGGACGGTGCGCCGGAATCCGCCAACAGGTGAGTGAGACTGGTTCGCACCCTGAATGAAGAAACGGCTGTGCTCGATGAAAGGCGAAGGTCGGATGATGCGTACGCGTCCACTGAAGGTGGCGCTCCTGGGCTGTGGTGTGGTCGGCTCAGAGGTGGCCCGCCTCATGACGACGCACGCCGATGACCTCGCCGCACGGATCGGGGCCCCGGTGGAGCTCGCCGGGGTCGCCGTCCGCCGCCCCTCCAAGGTCCGCGAGGGGATCCCGCGGGAGCTCATCACCACGGACGCCATGGCGCTCGTCTCCCGCGACGACATCGACGTGGTCGTCGAGGTGATCGGCGGGATCGAGCCCGCCCGGGCGCTGATCACCGCGGCCTTCGAGCACGGCGCCTCCGTGGTCTCCGCCAACAAGGCGCTGCTCGCCGAGGACGGCGCCACGCTGTACGCCGCCGCCGAGAAGCACGGCCGCGACCTCTACTTCGAGGCCGCGGTCGCCGGGGCGATCCCGCTGATCAGGCCGCTGCGCGAGTCGCTCGCCGGTGACAAGGTCAACCGTGTGCTCGGCATCGTCAACGGCACCACGAACTTCATCCTCGACAAGATGGACACCTCGGGCGCGGGATACTCCGAGGCCCTCGACGAGGCCACGGCACTCGGATACGCCGAAGCCGACCCGACCGCCGATGTCGAGGGCTTCGACGCCGCGGCCAAGGCCGCGATCCTCGCAGGTATCTCCTTCCACACCCGGGTACGCCTCGACGACGTCTACCGCGAGGGCATGACCGAGGTCACCGCCGCCGACTTCGCCTCCGCCAGGAAGATGGGCTGCACCATCAAGCTGCTGGCGATCTGCGAGCGGGCGGCCGACGGGAAGTCGGTCACCGCCAGGGTCCATCCCGCGATGATCCCGCTCAGCCACCCGCTGGCCTCCGTCCGCGAGGCGTACAACGCCGTGTTCGTGGAGGCCGAGGCCGCCGGGCGGCTGATGTTCTACGGTCCCGGCGCCGGCGGCTCCCCGACCGCGTCCGCGGTGCTCGGCGACCTGGTCGCGGTCTGCCGCAACAAGCTCGCCGAGGCCACCGGACCCGGTGAGTCCGTGTACACCCAGCTGCCCGTGAGCCCCATGGGCGAGGTCGTGACGCGGTACCACATCAGCCTCGACGTGGCCGACAAACCTGGTGTGCTCGCCCAGGTCGCGACGGTCTTCGCCGAGCACGGCGTATCCATCGACACGGTGCGCCAGAAGGGCAAGGACGGCGAGGCCTCACTGGTCGTCGTCACCCACCGCGCGCCCGACGCCGCCCTTTCCGGGACGGTCGAGGCGCTGCGCGAACTCGACACCGTGCGTGGTGTCGCCAGCATCATGCGGGTTGAAGGAGAGTAGGCACCCAATGAGTACTCGCACGCACCAGTGGCGCGGCATCATCGAGGAGTACCGGGACCGGCTCCCGGTCACGGAGACCACGCCGGTCGTCACGCTCGGCGAGGGCGGTACGCCGCTCGTCGCCGCGGGTACCCTCTCCGAGGTCACCGGCTGTGAGGTATATCTCAAGGTCGAGGGTGCGAACCCGACCGGGTCCTTCAAGGACCGCGGGATGACGATGGCGATCAGCAAGGCCAAGGAGGAGGGCGCGCAGGCCGTCATCTGCGCCTCCACCGGAAACACCTCGGCCTCCGCCGCCGCGTACGGCGGGCGCGCCGGGATGGTCAGCGCCGTGCTGATCCCCCAGGGCAAGATCGCCATGGGCAAGCTCGGGCAGGCCCTGGTCCACGGGGCGAAGATCCTCCAGGTCGACGGCAACTTCGACGACTGCCTGGTGCTTGCCCGCGGGCTCTCCGAGAACTACCCGGTGGCGCTGGTCAATTCGGTCAACCCGGTCCGTATCGAGGGTCAGAAGACCGCCGCGTTCGAGATCGTGGACGCGCTCGGCGACGCCCCCGACATCCATGTGCTCCCTGTCGGCAACGCCGGAAACATCACGGCCTACTGGAAGGGCTACAAGGAGTACGCCGCGGACGCGGTGTCCACCCGCACCCCGCGGATGTGGGGCTTCCAGGCGTCCGGCTCCGCGCCCATCGTGCGCGGCGAGGTGGTCAAGGACCCGTCGACCATCGCCACCGCGATCCGGATCGGGAACCCGGCCTCCTGGGAGTACGCCCTGGCCGCCCGGGAGGAGTCGGGCGGCTTCATCGACGAGGTGACCGATCGTCAGATCCTGCGCGCCTACCGGCTGCTGGCCTCCCGCGAGGGCGTCTTCGTGGAGCCCGCGTCGGCGGCGTCCGTGGCGGGCCTGCTCAAGGCGGCCGAGGAGGGGAAGGTCGACCCCGGCCAGAAGATCGTCTGTACGGTCACGGGCAACGGCCTCAAGGACCCCGACTGGGCGGTCGCCGGAGCCCCCCAGCCGCTCACGGTGCCGGTGGACGCGGACGCGGCGGCTGAGCGCCTGGGCCTCGCGTAGGCGCTGCGCCGAAGTGCCGTCGGCCGGCTGCGGCGCAGCCGTGGCTGGTGGTGCCGTCCCCGCGGTCCTGTCGTGCCCTTCTTCGCGCTCCTTCGGGTGCTGCCGCGTCCGGCGCGGCGTGTTTCCGCCCAGGCGGAAATGCGCCGCGGCCGGACACCGCAGCCGCGAGGCTCCCGGCGCCGGACACGGGCGCACGGGAATCGCGGGGGCGCGCACGGGCCCCGTGCGGGAAGTGACCGGGGCTGCCGGGTGTGCGACACGCATCGCGTGCCTCCCCTGCGCCCTATGTCGCCGCTGAACCTTCCTTCGCTAGGCTGTGCTCAGCCGGCCCGCCGCATATGCCGCGGTGCTGCTGCCGTTTCGGCCCACGGGTCCTCGTCCGCCAGTGCGCGTCAGGCCCGATGTTCACGTCGATCAGAATCAGAATTCCGTCGACCAGAATCCGATCCAAGAACCAAGGAGTGTCGTCGAGCGATGGCCGGTCCCGCATTCCGTGCTGCCGCCGTCCGGGTGCGCGTCCCCGCCACCAGCGCGAACCTCGGGCCGGGCTTCGATGCCTTCGGCCTGTCGCTGGGGCTCTACGACGACGTCGTCGTCCGGGTGGCCGATTCCGGTCTGCATATCGACATCGCCGGTGAGGGAGCCGAGACCCTGCCCCGGGACGAGAACCATCTGCTCGTGCGCTCGCTGCGCACCGCCTTCGAGCTGCTCGGCGGGCAGCCGCGCGGCCTCGAGGTGGTCTGCGCCAACCGCATCCCGCACGGCCGCGGGCTCGGTTCGTCCTCCGCCGCCATCTGCGCCGGTATCGTCGCCGCCCGCGCGGTGACCATAGGCGGCGACGCCCGGCTCGACGACGCCGCGCTGCTGGAGCTCGCCACCGACATCGAAGGGCACCCCGACAATGTCGCGGCCTGTCTGCTCGGCGGGTTCACCCTGGCCTGGACGGAGGCCGGTGCGGCCCGCGCCATCAGGATGGATCCATCGGATTCCATCGTTCCGGTGGTTTTCGTGCCGTCGAATCCGGTGCTCACCGAGACCGCCCGCGGGCTCCTTCCGCGTACGGTCCCGCATGTCGACGCCGCGGCCAACGCGGGTCGTGCCGCGCTGCTCGTCGAGGCTCTGACCAACCGCCCCGAGCTGCTGCTGCCGGCCACCGAGGACCGCCTCCACCAGGAGTACCGCGCTCCCGCGATGCCGCAGAGCACCGACCTCGTCAACCGGCTGCGCGCGGACGGCGTTCCCGCGGTCATCTCCGGTGCGGGCCCCACGGTGCTCGCGCTGGTCGACGACAGCACGGCCGACAAGGTCTCACGGCTCGCGGGTGAGGGCTGGGCGGCGAACCGGCTGGACCTCGACGGGGGCGGGGCCAGCGTGCTTCCGCTCGCCTCGTAGCGACACGGGATTGCCGGTGATGGAGAGGGGGAATGTTTGTTGGAGCCGGTAGTGTTAACCTCAAGTACGCAGCCCACATTCTTGTGGCGCGGTGCTTTGTGTCCCGATCCGGGACCACCCATTCTTCCGGGAGCCTCCCCAACTGCCTGAGCAGCCTGCCTGAGCAGTTTCGAGCACGCTCCGGAAACGGCACGACACCCCTCGCTCATACCGGGAGAGGGCCGAGCAGGGGGCTCGGGCCGACTTTGCACGTACATTTCCTCCGCCTACCCGGCGGGACTACCGCCCCGGCTTCGGTCCACGATCCGAAAGATCACGGACCAACGCCGGACAGCACAACCGGTCGCCGAGCCAGAAGGCCGACGTCCGCTCCAGGGAAGGACCCTTCGTGAGCGACACCACCGATCTGATGGGCGTGACTGCCGACAAGAGTGTCGACACCACCGCGCCCGCCGCAGGTGCTGCCTCTGGCACCACCTCACGGCGCCGCCGCTCCGGCACTGGCCTCGATGGCATGGTTCTGGCCGAGCTCCAGCAGGTCGCGTCCGGCCTCGGCATCAGGGGCACCGCGCGGATGCGCAAGAGCCAGCTGATCGAGGTCATCAAGGAGGCCCAGGCCGGCGGCGGACAAGCCGCTTCCCCGGCCAAGGGCGCCGACGCCGCGGCCGAGACCAAGCCGAAGCGCCGTGCCACCTCCAAGGCCCGCACAGGCGACGACAGCGCCGCGGCAGCCGAGCCGAAGGCCGAGAAGAAGGCCGTGGCTCAGCAGCAGATCGACATCCCCGGCCAGCCGGCCAGCGACGACGCCCCGGCCGGTGAGCGCCGTCGCCGCCGTGCCACGTCACCCGCGGGCAGCCCCGAGGGCGAGACCGCCGCGGAGGCGAAGGGCGACGTCAAGACCGAGGTGCGCGCCGAGGCCAAGACGGACACCCAGGCCGAAGCCGCCACCGACACGGCCGAGGGCCGCCGCGGCGACCGCCAGCGCGACCGGGGTGAGCGCGGCGACCGCCAGCGCGACCGTCAGCGTGAGCGCGGAGACCGCGGTGACCGCCGGGGTGGCAAGGGCGACGACCAGCAGGGCGGCGGCCAGCGTCAGCAGCAGGGCGGCGGCCAGCGTCAGCAGCAGGGCCCCCAGGACGACTTCGACGACGAGAGCGGCCGGCGCGGCCGCCGCGGCCGTTACCGCGACCGCCGTGGCCGTCGTGGCCGCGAGGAGTTCGCCAGCGAGCCGCAGGTCGCCGAGGACGACGTCCTGATCCCGGTCGCGGGCATCCTCGACATCCTCGACAACTACGCGTTCATCCGGACCTCCGGCTACCTGCCCGGCCCGAACGACGTGTACGTGTCCCTCGCGCAGGTGCGCAAGAACGGTCTGCGCAAGGGTGACCACGTCACCGGTGCGGTCCGCCAGCCCAAGGAAGGCGAGCGCCGCGAGAAGTTCAACGCGCTGGTCCGCCTCGACTCCGTCAACGGCATGGCGCCCGAATCCGGCCGTGGCCGCCCGGAGTTCAACAAGCTGACCCCGCTCTACCCGCAGGACCGGCTCCGTCTGGAGACCGACCCGGGCGTGCTGACCACCCGCATCATCGACCTCGTGTCGCCGATCGGTAAGGGCCAGCGAGGCCTGATCGTGGCCCCGCCGAAGACCGGCAAGACCATGATCATGCAGGCGATCGCCAACGCGATCACCCACAACAACCCCGAGTGCCACCTGATGGTCGTCCTTGTCGACGAGCGTCCGGAAGAGGTCACCGACATGCAGCGGTCGGTCAAGGGCGAGGTCATCTCCTCGACCTTCGACCGCCCGGCCGAGGACCACACCACCGTCGCCGAGCTGGCCATCGAGCGCGCCAAGCGCCTGGTCGAGCTGGGGCACGACGTGGTCGTCCTGCTGGACTCGATCACCCGTCTGGGCCGTGCCTACAACCTGGCGGCTCCGGCATCCGGACGCATCCTGTCCGGTGGTGTCGACTCCACCGCGCTCTACCCGCCGAAGCGCTTCTTCGGTGCCGCGCGCAACATCGAGGACGGCGGTTCGCTGACCATCCTCGCCACTGCGCTGGTCGACACCGGCTCCCGCATGGACGAGGTGATCTTCGAGGAGTTCAAGGGCACCGGCAACATGGAGCTCAAGCTCGACCGGAAGCTCGCCGACAAGCGCATCTTCCCCGCAGTGGACGTCGACGCGTCCGGCACCCGCAAGGAGGAGATCCTGCTCGGCAGCGACGAGCTCGCGATCGTCTGGAAGCTGCGCCGGGTGCTGCACGCGCTCGACTCGCAGCAGGCCATCGAGCTGCTGCTCGACAAGATGAAGCAGACGAAGTCGAACGCCGAGTTCCTGCTCCAGATCCAGAAGACGACTCCGGCGCCGGGCAACGGCGACTGACGTCGGATCACAGGCCGGGCTCGTAAGAGCGCTCTACAAGGCCGCCCCATCACTTTCGAGTGATGGGGCGGCTTGTTTTGCTGGGTACCATCCCGCACTGGTCAACCTGTAGTTGACGTGCGTATCATCTGCTGATCGACGTGGGGGGATTCCACCACGCAGTACCGCCGAGGTCGGGGGGCCTTGACGGCGGTGCTGCCCACACCTGTGTGTTGCCCCACCACGAGCACAGTTTCTTCCGGCGGGCGGTTGCGCTCCGCCGGTTCTCACGAGGGGTTACGAGTGCAGATACGCACCCGTGGTGGTCGGCACAAGCGCCGTTTGAAGCTCGCGCTCCCGGCCGTGGCCGCAGCAGTCGCGCTCGCAGGAGCGGGCATCGCGTTCACCGGATCGGACTCGGCGGAAGCCGGCGAGGCGGTGACACCGATCGCTGGCCAGGTGCTGAAGCCCGCCCCGCTGTCGAAGGCCGAGCTGAGCAAGCGCGTGGCGGCCGCGATCAAGGCCGACCAGCGGAGCAAGCGCACGCTCGTCAAGCAGCCGGAGCCGGAGGCCGCCGCGCCCGCCGAATCCGGTAAGACCGCCGAGTCCGCCGGGTCCGGTACGGCCGCCCGCAGCGCGCCGAGCGCGCGCATCATCGGCGGCACGGAGACCACGATCTCCCAGGCGCCGTGGATGGCCCAGCTCCACTTCTGGGATGCCGAGGGCAACGGCTACTTCTGCGGTGGCGCGGTCATCGCCCCGACGAAGGTCGCCACCGCGGCGCACTGCGTCAAGGGCATCAAGTGGTACCGGGACGGTGCGGTCATCGTCGGCGCCGACCAGATGGCCACCCTGAACGACGACGGCACCATGAACGCGCACGGTGGCCAGCTCCGCGGCGCCTACCGTCAGTGGAACCACCCGTCGTACAACGGCATCGCCATCGACAACGACGTGGCCGTCCTCACGCTGGACGAGGCGGTCTCCGTCAAGCCGCTGCCGCTGGCGCAGCCCTCCGACAGCGGCCTGTACAAGGCGGGCAACGACGGCAAGGTCTACGGCTGGGGCCGCACCAGTTCCACCGAGCCGAACAGCGGCTCGGACGTGCTGAAGGTCGCCGACGCCGACATCGTCTCGGACACCTCCTGCGCCGCCGCGTACCCGGAGGCGACGGAGACCGCCGCCAAGTTCATCAAGGGCCACATGCTCTGCGCCGGCGCCGCCCCGACCGGGGACGACGCCACCACCGAGACCACCTGCAACGGCGACTCCGGCGGCCCGCTCGTCGTCAACGGCAAGCTCGCCGGTGTCGTCTCCTGGGGTGACATCGACTGCTCGGCCGAGGGCAAGTACGGCGTGTACGCGAAGATGTCGACGTACTCCGCTCCGGTCCAGTCCCGGGTCGACGACGCGAACCGCAGCAACGACCACACTGCCGACCTGGAGGCCCGCAGGGCCTCGGACAACACCCTGTTCGGGTGGACCTCCAAGGTCACCTCGTTCAGCCGCACCCTCAACGACGGCTACTTCGGCGGCTACAACATGCTCGTTCAGGGCGACCTGAACCGCGACGACTACCAGGACATGGTCGTCCGCGCGAGCAACGGCTCCGTCTACTGGGACCACTACGTGCCCGCGACGCAGGAGTGGGAGAGCAAGCTGCTGTCCACCGGCTGGGCCAAGAACAAGCACTTCGTGCTGCCCGGCGATGTCACCGGCGACGAGCTCCCCGACCTCCTCACCGTGAACTCCACCGGCTACATCTACCTCTACCCGGGTAAGGGCAACGGCGGCTTCGGCGCCCCCGTCAAGCTCGGCGGCGGCTGGGGCCAGTACGGCATGGTCCGCGGCCACGGTGACTTCACCGCTGACGGAATGCCCGACCTGATCGCCCGCGGTGCTGACGGGTCCACCTACCTCTACAAGGGCAACGGCAAGTCCACGGCGTTCGAGCCCCGCGTCCTGGTCGGCAAGTTCAGCCCGAGCAGCTTCAACGCCCTGATCACCGTGGGCGATGTGAACAGCGACGGCCACGCCGACCTGCTGGTCCGCGACTCCACCGGCAAGATGTGGCTCTACCCGGGCAACGGCAAGTCCTCCGGCGGGATCTTCGGCACCCGCAAGGACTTCGGTACCGGCTGGCAGGCCTACAACCTGTTCGGCTGAGTCCCACTGAGCCAGACCCGGCAGCCGGTCCGGGTGCGAGTGCCCGCCGTGCGTCACGCACGGCGGGCACCGTCGTTTTTGAGCCGCCCCCCGTGCTCAAGGGTGGGACGTTCGCCACACGCCGCCCCCGGAGCCCGGCGGCGGGCGCGTAGCCGCGTCTCGCAGATCGCCGCGGAAACCGCAGGTGAATCGAGGTCTGTGTGCGCCATTTCACAGGGAACGCACCGCTCCTCCTTCTGCGGTCGCTACGTGACTCTCACGGTCCTCTTAGGTCCCTGTGCAACCCTTCTCATCGCCCTGCCGTCATACAAGTGGCGTAACAAAATTTGACATGGTGGACAAACCATGCGGGAACGCGACGGCGGGGACAGAGGACCGACAAGGACTCGAGGGGATATGGCCGATCAGACCAAGGGCAGTCGAATACGCGCGACCGGCAAGCGCCGCAAGCCGCCCACGGGGCGGCGCCGCGCCGTGACGGCCACCGCCTGGGTGGCCGGCGGTCTGGTGCTCGTCGGCGGATCCGGCATCGGCTACCTCTACTTCAAGCTCAACGGCAACATCCAGGGCGTCGACATCAACGCCCAGCTCGGCGCCGACCGTCCCGACAACGTGGACAACGGCTCGATGGACATCCTCGTCCTCGGCTCCGACTCCCGCGCGGGCGCCAACTCCGAGTACGGCCCCGACGAGGGCGGCGCGCGCTCCGACACCGCGATGATCGTGCACGTCTACGAGGGCCACAAGAAGGCCGCGGTCGTCTCCGTGCCCCGCGACACCCTCATAGACCGCCCGGACTGCACCGACGGCGACGGCAACGAGACCAGCGGCCAGTCCCGCGCCATGTTCAACACGGCGTACCAGGCAGGCGGCCCCGCCTGCGCGGTCAAGACCGTCGAGCAGATGTCCGGCATCCGCATGGACCACTACATAGAGGTCGACTTCACCGGCTTCAAGAAGATCATCGACGAGCTGGGCGGCGTCAAGGTCACCACCAGCAAGGCGATCAAGGACGGCAAGAGCCATCTCGATCTCGAACCGGGCACCCACACCCTCGACGGCGAGCAGGCCCTCGGCCTCGTCCGTACCCGCAAGAGCGTCGGCGACGGCAGCGACCTGGGGCGGATCCAGCTCCAGCAGGCGTTCATCAAGGCACTGATCCAGCAGGTCAAGAGCGTCGGAGTGTTCAGCAGCCCGGACAAGCTGTACGGCCTCGCCGACAGCGCCACCAAGGCGATCACCCCGGACTCGGAGCTCGACTCGGTCAAGGAGCTCATCAGCTTCGCGAACGGCCTCAAGGGCCTCGGCGCCGACGACGTCAACATGATCACGCTGCCCGTCGAGTACGACAAGATCGACCCCAACCGCGTGAAGCCGCTGGAGAAGCAGTCCCAGCAGGTCTGGAAGGCCCTCGCCGCGGACAAGCCGATCCCCGCCTCCGCTACCAAGGGCGCCATCGAGGGCGAGGCGAAGGGCATCGTGCAGTAGTCGTGCGGTAGCCCGCGACGAAGCCCCGGCGCAGACGGAGGCCCCGTTCGGGGAAGCCGGGAATAGCTGCTGCCTCACCCCGGTTTTGGGAGATACGGCCGGTCCTGGCAGACTGGTACGTCGGCCCCGGTTCACGTACGTGCACCCCGCGCGTGCGACCCGGTGCCCTCCCGAATCTAGGAGAAACCCTTGAAGCGCGACATCCACCCCGAGTACGTCGAGACCCAGGTGAGCTGCACCTGTGGCGCGTCGTTCACCACTCGCAGCACGATCGACAGCGGCACCATCCGTGCCGAGGTCTGCTCCGAGTGCCACCCGTTCTACACGGGCAAGCAGAAGATCCTCGACACCGGTGGCCGTGTGGCCCGCTTCGAGGCCCGCTTCGGCAAGGCTGCCGGCTCCGCCAACAAGTAGCGAGCCACTGCGCCGGTTCCCGGCCACCCCCGCGCGGGGCGGCCGGGACCGGCGCTTTGCCGTCACCGCTCTCCGCGAGGGCCCGGGACACCACCCCGGACCGGCGACAGCGTCGTCCCCGCAGCACTTTCGTACGCATACCAGGAGCCCCCGATGTTCGAGGCGGTCGAGGAACTGATCGGCGAGCACGCCGATCTCGAGAGCAAGCTCGCCGACCCCGCGGTCCACGCCGACCAGGCCAACGCGCGCAAGCTCAACAAGCGCTACGCCGAGCTGACCCCGATCGTCGCGACGTACCGCTCCTGGAAGCAGACCGGGGACGACATCGAGACGGCCCGTGAGCTCGCCAACGACGATCCCGACTTCGCCGCCGAGGTGAAGGAGCTGGACAAGCAGCGCGAGGAGCTCACCGACAAGCTGCGGCTGCTGCTCGTCCCGCGCGACCCCAGCGACGACAAGGACGTCATCCTGGAGATCAAGGCGGGTGCGGGTGGCGACGAGTCGGCGCTCTTCGCCGGCGATCTGCTGCGCATGTATCTGCGCTACGCCGAGCGCGTGGGCTGGAAGACCGAGATCATCGACGCCACCGAGTCCGAGCTCGGCGGCTACAAGGACGTTCAGGTCGCGGTGAAGCTCAAGGGCAATGCCACTCCCGAGCCCGGCCAGGGTGTCTGGGCGCGGCTGAAGTACGAGGGCGGGGTGCACCGCGTGCAGCGGGTGCCGGCCACCGAGTCCCAGGGCCGTATCCACACCTCGGCCGCGGGTGTGCTCGTCACCCCTGAGGCCGAGGAGGTCGATGTCGAGATCAACCCCAACGACCTGCGGATCGACGTCTACCGCTCCTCCGGCCCCGGCGGGCAGTCCGTCAACACCACCGACTCCGCGGTGCGCATCACACACCTGCCGACCGGTGTCGTCGCGTCCTGCCAGAACGAGAAGAGCCAGCTCCAGAACAAGGAGCAGGCCCTGCGTATCCTGCGCTCCCGGCTGCTCGCCGCCGCGCAGGAGGCGGCCGAGCGGGAGGCCGCCGACGCCCGCCGCAGCCAGGTCCGCACCGTGGACCGCTCCGAGAAGATCCGTACGTACAACTTCCCGGAGAACCGGATCTCGGACCACCGCGTCGGATTCAAGGCGTACAACTTGGACCAGGTGCTCGACGGGGAACTGGACGCGGTGATCCAGGCCTGTGTCGACGCCGACTCCGCAGCGAAGCTCGCCGCCGCGTAAGCGTTACGGGGCGGGCGAGCCGAGAACGTCCAGTAGTTAGCCGAGCAAGACAGAACCGACCGGCCCGGAGGACCAGCGTGCAGTCGCTCCCGGGGGGACGACCCCCGTACCCCCGATCCCTGCTGCTTGCCGAGGTGGCCCAGGCCACCCAGCGGCTGGCCGACGCCGGCGTGCCCTCGCCCCGCTTCGACGCGGAGGAGCTCGCGTCGTTCGTGCACAGCGTCAAGCGCGGTGAGCTGCACCTGGTCAAAGACGCGGACTTCGACGCCCGCTACTGGGAGGCGATCGCCCGCCGCGAGGCCCGCGAACCGCTCCAGCACATCACCGGACGTGCCTTCTTCCGCTATCTGGAACTCCAGGTCGGCCCCGGTGTGTTCGTGCCGCGGCCCGAGACCGAGTCCGTCGTCGGCTGGGCCATAGACGCCGTGCGGGCGATGGACGTGGTCGAGCCGCTGGTCGTGGACCTGTGCTCGGGCTCCGGGGCCATCGCCCTCGCCATCGCGCAGGAGGTGCCGCGTTCCCGCGTGCACGCCGTGGAGCTGTCGGACGACGCGATCCACTGGACCCGCAAGAACGCCGAGGGCTCCAGGGTCAGCGTCCACCACGGGGACGCGCTGCGCGCCCTGCCCGAGCTCGACGGCCAGGTCGACCTGGTGATCTCCAATCCGCCGTACATCCCCCTCACGGAGTGGGAGTACGTCGCCCCCGAGGCACGCGACCACGATCCGGACATGGCGCTGTTCTCCGGCGAGGACGGCCTCGACACCATCCGCGGCATCGAGCGCACCGCCCACCGGCTGCTGCGCCCCGGCGGCCTCGTCGTCGTGGAGCACGCCGACACCCAGGGCGGTCAGGTGCCGTGGATCTTCAACGAGGAGGCCGGCTGGGCGGACGCGGCCGACCACCCCGACCTGAACAAGCGCCCGCGGTTCGCGACCGCGCGCAAGGCGATGCCGTGACGTGCCCGCACCCGGTGATGTGCGGCGCCCCGGTGGGGGTCTCCCCGGCCGACGAACACGGGGAGAACGAGTGACCACATACGAGGAGGCCCGCTGATGGCTCGGCGATACGACTGCAACGACGCGACGGATCGCACCACCGGTCTGCGCGAAGCGGCATCGGCCGTGCGCCGCGGCGAGCTCGTGGTGCTGCCCACCGACACCGTGTACGGCATCGGCGCGGACGCGTTCAGCAGTGAGGCCGTCAGCGATCTGCTGGCAGCGAAGGGCCGTGGCCGCAATATGCCCACGCCCGTGCTCATCGGCTCGCCGAACACCCTGCACGGTCTGGTCACGGACTTCTCCGAGAAGGCCTGGGAGCTCGTCGACGCCTTCTGGCCGGGCGCGCTGACGCTGGTCGCCCGGCACCAGCCGTCGTTGCAGTGGGACCTGGGCGACACCCGGGGCACGGTCGCCATCCGGATGCCGCTGCACCCGGTCGCGATCGAGCTGCTCACGGAGGTCGGTCCTATGGCGGTGTCCTCCGCGAACCTGACCGGGCACCCGGCGCCCGAGGACTGCGACGCCGCGCAGGACATGCTCGGCGATTCCGTCTCCGTGTACCTCGACGGCGGACCGACCCCCGGCATCGTGCCGTCCTCGATCGTCGACGTCTCCGGGAAGATCCCGGTGCTGCTGCGTGCCGGGGCGCTCGACGCGGACGAGCTGCGGAAGGTGGTACCCGACCTCGAGGTGGCGCCATGAGTGAGGCGCACGGCCGAGGACCGGCCCAGTGATCGCCCCTGAGAGGCGTGGCATAGGTGTGGCGAACGGCGTCGACACCTTCAGAATCCTTCACGTCAGCACGGGCAACGTGTGCCGCTCGCCGATCACCGAGCGGCTGACCCGGCATGCCCTCAGCCACCGGCTCGGGGATCCGCTGGCGGGCGGGCTGATCGTGGAGAGCGCGGGCACGTGGGGGCACGAGGGCGCCCCGATGGAGCCCAACGCGGAGACGGTCCTGACGGACCTCGGCGCGGACCCGAGCGGCTTCACCGGGCGGGAGCTGCTCGACGAGCACGTCATCCGGGCCGATCTGGTGCTGACGGCGACCCGTGACCACCGAGCGCAGGTGATCTCCATGGGCCACTCCGCGGGACTGCGCACGTTCACGCTGAAGGAGTTCACCCGGCTGGTCCGCGCCATAGACCCGGCGACGCTGCCGGATCCGCGCTGCGACGGCTTTGTGGAGCGGGCCAGGGCACTGGTGCGGGCCGCCGCCGCGCTGCGCGGGTGGCTGCTCGCGCCGAGCGCGGAGGCGGACGAGGTGTACGACCCGTACGGCGCGCCGATCACGTTCTTCCGCTCGATCGGTGAAGAGATCAACCTGGCGCTGGACCCGGTGGTGACGGCGCTCACCGGCGTGCCCGCAGGCCGCTGACGGGTGCGCCGCGCGGGTGCCGACCGGGGAACGCCCCAGCGGAGCCGCTGAGGGGCGGAGCCCGGCGCCCTGGGGGCGTCCAGCGGCCTTGTCCCGTCCGAACCCGGCCTTGATGCCGTCCCGTCATCCCCAGCGGCGCACACGCCGGCTGCGGCACTCCTCCTGGGCGGCCCCGTAGAAGGGCGACCTCCACCAACCTTCGATGGGCCCCGCCGCCGCGATGTGTCCCCTCGGCCCCCACCCCCCGGCTCCGGAGGGCCGGGGAGACCCGTGCATCTGACGCCGCACGCCGGCCCACTCGGGATGACGGACAGCCCTCATTCCGGACCGTAACCGTGGAACGGGCGCGCAGCCGGGCTCGCACCGGCCTACATTGGATCGCACGAGCCCTTCTGATGCCCGGAGCACACGATGCCGGTCAGCAGCACTGAAGCATCAGCCGCGTCACCCGCCTCAGCCGTGACGAACGCGCCAGCCCCGTCGCACGGGCCGGCCGCCGCGGCCGCCGTCCGCTCACCCGAGCTCGAGGCACTGCGCCGGCAGGATCCGGAGATCGCCGAGGTCATCCTTGGCGAGTCGGTGAGACAGTCCGACAGCCTGCAGCTCATCGCTGCCGAGAACTTCGCCTCGCCCGCCGTGCTCGCCGCACTCGGCTCGCGGCTCGCCAACAAGTACGCCGAGGGCTACCCGGGCACGCGCTACCACGGCGGCTGCGAGCTCGTCGACACCGCCGAGCGCATCGCCGTCGACCGGGCGAAGGCGCTGTTCGGCGCGGAGCACGCGAACGTACAGCCGCACTCCGGTTCGTCCGCGGTGCTCGCCGCCTACGCCGCCCTGCTGCGCCCCGGGGACACGGTGCTGGCTATGGGCCTGGCCTTCGGCGGACACCTGACCCATGGCTCCCCGGCCAACTTCTCCGGCCGCTGGTTCGACTTCGTCCCGTACGGCGTCGATGCCGAATCCGGTCTGATCGACTACGAGCAGATCCGCGGGCTGGCCCGGGAGCACCGGCCCAAGGCCGTCGTCTGCGGGTCGATCTCCTACCCCCGGCACCCCGACTACGCCGCGTTCCGCGAGATCGCCGACGAGGTGGGCGCGTATCTCATCGTGGACTCGGCCCATCCGATGGGCCTGATTGCCGGGGGAGTGGCACCGAACCCCGTCCCGTACGCGGATGTCGTGTGCGCCACGACCCACAAGGTGCTGCGCGGCCCGCGCGGCGGGATGGTGCTGTGCGGAAGCCATCTCGGCGAGCGCATCGACCGGGCCGTCTTCCCGTTCACCCAGGGCGGCGCCCAGATGCACACCATCGCCGCCAAGGCGGTCGGCTTCGGTGAGGCGGCCACGCCGGCCTTCGCGGAGTACGCCCGCAAGGTCGTGGCCAACGCACAGGTGCTCGCCGGGGCCCTGGCCGAGGAGGGCTTCGCCGTCACCACGGGGGGCACGGACACCCATCTGATCACGGCGGATCCCGCCCCCCTGGACCTGGACGGGCGCGTGGTCCGCGGACGACTCGCCGCCGCCGGGATGGTCCTGGACACGTGTGCGCTTCCTTACGGTGACGGGCGCGGGATCCGGCTGGGCACCGCGGCCGTCACCACCCAGGGCATGGGCGAGGCGGAGATGGCCCGGATAGCGATGCTTTTCGGCCTGGCGCTTCGGGCGCCGGGGGACGGTGACGACGCACGCCGCATACGCGAAGAGGTGCGGGAACTGGCCGGAGGATTCCCGCCCTACTGAGCCCGGGCCGAGCCTGGTTCGAGCCCCGGCCGAGCAGCGGTTCGAGCAAGGATCGAGCCTGGTGCAACCGACCTCACCATCCGGAAGTCCTCACTCACAGGGCCAACAAAGCTAGGGTGTGGGGCTTAGATGGCCAGCGATACCTGTGGGGCAGCCCGTGCGTGATTACCTGCTGACGCTCTGTGTCACGGCCGCGGTGACCTATCTGCTCACCGGTCCGGTGCGGAAGTTCGCCATCGCGACCGGAGCGATGCCGGAGATCCGCGCCCGCGACGTACACCGAGAACCGACTCCGCGGCTCGGTGGCATCGCCATGTTCTTCGGCCTGTGCGCGGGGCTGCTGGTCGCGGACCACCTGTCCAACCTGAACAGCGTCTTCGAGCTCTCCAACGAGCCGCGCGCCCTGCTCTCGGGCGCCGCGCTGATCTGGCTGATCGGTGTGCTTGACGACAAGTTCGAGATCGACGCGCTGATCAAGCTGGGTGCCCAGATGATCGCCGCCGGCGTGATGGTCGTCCAGGGCCTGACGATCCTGTGGCTGCCCATCCCGGGCATCGGCACGGTCGCACTCACACAGTGGCAGGGCACCCTGCTCACGGTCGCCCTGGTGGTCATCACCATCAACGCCGTGAACTTCGTGGACGGTCTCGACGGCCTCGCGGCGGGCATGGTGTGCATCGCCACCGCCGCGTTCTTCCTGTACGCGTACCGCATCTGGTACGGCTACACGATCGAGGCCGCCGCTCCCGCGACCTTGTTCGCCGCGATCCTGATGGGCATGTGCCTGGGCTTCCTGCCGCACAACATGCATCCTGCCCGGATCTTCATGGGCGACTCGGGATCCATGCTGATCGGACTGGTGCTGGCGGCGTCCGCGATCTCGGTGACTGGCCAGGTGGACCCGGACGCGCTGAAGCTCTTCGAGGGCGGTACGCGAGAGGCCACCCACGCGGCGCTGCCGGTCTTCATCCCGCTGCTGCTGCCGCTGACCATCATCGCGATCCCGCTCGCCGACCTGCTGCTGGCGATCGTCCGCCGCACCTGGAACGGGAAGTCGCCGTTCGCCGCCGACCGCGGCCATCTGCACCACCGGCTGCTCGAGATCGGGCACTCGCACAGCCGTGCCGTGCTGATCATGTACTTCTGGTCGGCGCTGATCGCCTTCGGCGTGGTGCTGTACTCGGTGCACAGCGCCTCGATGTGGATCGTGTTCGCGATCGTGGTGCTGAGCGCACTCGGGCTCGTCCTGCTGCTGCTGCCGCGCTTCACTCCGCGCGCGCCGCGATGGGCGGAGGCCTTCGTGCCGCCGCGCTACCGCCGTCGCCGACCCGGGGGGGTGCGGTCCGCGGCCGCGTCGCCGTACGAGGAACTGGACGGGATCACGGCGGCCCTGCTGGACGCGGAGGGCGCGAAAGACTCGGAGGAGCGGGTTCCGGTTCCCGCGGGGATCAACGGGGCAACGGCCATCGGTGCCCGTTCGCGGTTCACGGATCGGCGTAAGGCTGGAACGCCGGGTTGACGGAAGTTCACCGCACGGGCGGTGCCGTGCGGTGCGCGTGGGTCGCAAGAGCATGACGGCGCGGACCCGCACGCCACATTCGCGGCTAATACCAGACAAACAGCCCTTCTGTCGTGCACACACGCGCGCGGTCACTCTCATGTGTGAGAGTTGGCACACCTCTGGGTAAAGACCTATTCAAATAGTTTGTGATACGGTTCACGAGAACCGGATACAGAGCCGAAGGACCGTAGTGCGACGGTCCCCTTGGCCCCGAGACTCGCCTCGGACCGGCTCTACGCTCGTCCATGACGACACCACTGCCCCCACCACTCAGCGGAGCTGCCGCCATGCTGTCCAACGACGCCCGCACAGTCCTCCAGGCCGCCGTACCCACCACCGCCGTCGGCGTGATCGCGACGGTTGTGAGCGGGGTGGTCGCCGGGGGGAAGGGTGCCGTCGGAGCGGTTGTCGGCACCGTGGTGGTCATCGCCTTCATGGGCGCCGGGATGGTGGTGCTCCAGCGCACCGCCAAGCAGTTCCCGCACCTGTTCCAGGCGATGGGGCTGCTGCTCTACACGGCCCAACTGCTGCTGCTGTTCGTGTTCATGGCGGCTTTCCGCAACACCACCCTGTTCCACTCGAAGGCCATGGCCTTCACCCTGCTCGCGACGACCATCGTCTGGGTCGCCGCGCAGGCCCGCGCCTACATGAAGGCCAAGATCCTTTACGTCGACCCCGAGTCCTCGACGGCCGAAAGGCCCGAGAAGACTGGGTCGACGGCATGAGGGGTAGGGGCGGGATAAATGCCCGTTCACGATCCTGCTATCGTCCGGTGCCAACTGCGGCACTGCGGGCGCGGGCATCACAGCTGACGCCTGTCCCAGCGCGAGGCATGATGCCGAACTGCCGCCCCCTTACCTGCAAGACCAGTCCAGTGCCGACCCGCGGCTGTGTGCCGCGCCGACACAACGAGGTTGCCGTACCTATGCGCCACGCTGAAGGAGCCCGCGGTGAGTGCTGACCAGACGCTTGCCTTTGACGCGAGCTGCCACATCTTCTCCGGATGTGGATTCCCTGCTCCGGGCCTGCACACCTTCCTGTACGAGCCCATCTTCACCGTGGGCGGCTTCGAGTTCAGCAAGCCAATGCTGCTCGCGCTGCTGAGCTCGATCGTGGTCGTCGCGTTCTTCTGGGCCGCCTTCGGTAAGCCCAAGGTCGTCCCGGGCAAGCTCCAGATGGTCGGCGAGTCCGGATACGACTTCGTGCGCCGGGGCATCGTCTACGAGATCATCGGCAAGAAGGACGGCGAGAAGTACGTCCCCTTCATGGTCTCGCTGTTCTTCTTCGTATGGATCATGAACCTCTGGTCCATCATCCCGCTCGCCCAGTTCCCCGTGACCTCGCTGATCGCCTTCCCGGCCGGTCTGGCCCTGATGGTCTACGTGCTCTGGGTCTCCCTGACCTTCAAGAAGCACGGCTTCGTGGGCGGCTGGAAGAACATCCTGGGCTACGACAAGTCGCTCGGCGCGATCCTCCCGCTGATCATGGTCCTCGAGTTCTTCTCGAACCTGATCATCCGGCCCTTCACGCACGCGGTCCGACTGTTCGCGAACATGTTCGCCGGTCACCTGCTGATCGTGATGTTCACTCTGGCCACCTGGTACCTGATGAACGGCCTCGGCTTCGTCTACGCCGGCGCCTCGTTCGTCATGGTCATCGTGATGACCGCCTTCGAGCTCTTCATCCAGGCCGTCCAGGCGTACGTCTTCGTGCTCCTGGCCTCCAGCTACGTCCAGGGCGCGCTCGCCGAGCACCACTGAGCCAGCCCGCTCCCCCGATACCAGCAATCATCGGTGGCCAACCCCCACCGGTTCGTGAAAGAGAAGGAAGTAACGGCATGTCCGCTGCTCTCGAGATGGTCAACCTCGCCGCCGGTGCCAGGGAGAACGTCGTCGGCAACGTCGCCTCCATCGGTTACGGCCTCGCCGCGATCGGCCCCGGCGTCGGCGTCGGCATCATCTTCGGTAACGGCACCCAGGCCCTCGCGCGTCAGCCCGAGGCCGCCGGTCTGATCCGCACCAACCAGATCATGGGCTTCGCTTTCTGTGAGGCGCTCGCCCTCATCGGCATCGTCATGGGCTTCGTCTACCAGTAAGCCGGACCGACAGCCCAACCCCCTTCACGGAAGGCACTGATGTGAAAGCTCTGCTTCTTGCGCAGGCTGAGGAAGCGCAGAATCCTCTGCTCCCGCATCTCGACGAGCTCGTCATCGGCCTGATCGCCTTCGCCATCGTCTTCGGCTTCCTCGCCAAGAAGCTCCTCCCGAACATCAACAAGGTTCTGGACGAGCGTCGCGAGGCCATTGAGGGCGGCATCGAGAAGGCCGAATCGGCCCAGATCGAGGCCCAGAGTGTCCTCGAGCAGTACAAGGCCCAGCTGGCTGAGGCGCGTCACGAGGCCGCTCGTCTGCGCCAGGAGGCGACAGAGCAGGGCGCCGCGATCATCACCGAGATGCGCGCGGAAGGCCAGCGGCAGCGCGAGGAGATCGTCGCCGCCGGTCACGCCCAGATCGAGGCCGACCGCAAGGCCGCGGCCACCGCGCTGCGCCAGGACGTCGGCAAGCTCGCCACCAACCTGGCCGGCAAGCTGGTGGGTGAGTCCCTCGAGGACCACGCCCGCCAGAGCCGCACCATCGACCGCTTCCTCGACGAGCTCGAGGACAAGGCGGAGTCGACTGGGGCCGCCCGATGAACGGAGCGAGCCGCGAGGCACTGGCTGCTGCGCGTGAGCGTCTCGACGCGCTGACCGACAACACGTCGGTCGACGCTGCGAAGCTCGCCGAGGAGCTGGCCGCCGTCACCGCGCTGCTCGACCGCGAGGTGTCGCTGCGTCGGGTCCTGACCGACCCGGCGCAGGCCGGCGAGGCCAAGGCCGAGCTGGCCGCGCGACTGCTGAGCGGTCAGGTGGACGGCGAGACCGTCGACCTGGTCTCCGGCATGGTCCGCTCCCGCTGGTCCCGGTCCCGGGACCTGGTGGACGCGATCGAGGAGCTGGCGAACTCCGCCGACCTCATCGCGGCCCAGCGGGCCGGGGCACTGGACGACGTCGAGGACGAGCTGTTCCGGTTCGGCCGGATCGTCGCCTCCAGCCCCGAGCTGCGGGCCGCGCTGACCGACCGGTCCGCCACGGCGGCCGCCAAGGGCGACCTGCTGCGCAGGCTGCTGGGCGGCAAGGCCAACCCGGTCACCGCGCGCCTGGTCATCCGTCTGGTGACCGCGCCCCGGGGACGTAGCCTGGAACAGGGACTCGAGTCCCTCTCCAAGCTCGCCGCGTCGCGCCGCAACCGCGTGGTCGCCGTCGTCACCTCCGCGGTGCCGCTGAGCGACCAGCAGAAGCAGCGCCTCGGAGCCGTGCTGGCGAAGCTGTACGGCCGCGAGATGCACCTGAACCTGGACGTGGACCCCGAGGTCCTCGGCGGGATCTCGGTGCAGGTCGGCGACGAGGTCATCGACGGCACGATCTCTGACCGGATCGCCGAGGCGCAGCGCCGTATCAGCGGCTGACCGGTCACCACAGGCGACCAGGCCACAACAGAAACACGCATGGCACAGCGGCCCGGTTGGGCCGCAGAGGATTCCTGGGGGGTCCCGCGGCGACGCCGCTGAGGGATACAGCCCCAGACCCCCAAAGAAACTTCGGGCCCAACAAGGAGAGCAGGGAACCCAGATGGCGGAGCTCACGATCCGGCCGGAGGAGATCCGGGACGCGCTGGAGAACTTTGTCCAGGCGTACAAGCCGGACGCGGCCTCGCGCGAGGAGGTCGGTTCGGTCAGCCTTGCCGGCGACGGCATCGCGAAGATCGAGGGTCTTCCCTCGACCATGGCCAACGAACTGCTGCGGTTCGAGGACGGCACACTCGGTCTCGCCCTCAACCTCGAGGAGCGCGAGATCGGTGCCATCGTTCTCGGCGAGTTCAGCGGTGTCGAGGAGGGCCAGCCGGTCCAGCGCACCGGCGAGGTGCTGTCCGTCGCCGTCGGCGAGGGCTACCTCGGCCGTGTGGTCGACCCGCTCGGCAACCCGATCGACGGCCTCGGCGAGATCGAGACCTCGGGCCGCCGCGCCCTTGAACTGCAGGCACCCACGGTCATGCAGCGCAAGTCGGTGCACGAGCCCATGGAGACCGGCTACAAGGCCGTCGACGCGATGACCCCGGTCGGCCGTGGTCAGCGTCAGCTGATCATCGGTGACCGTCAGACCGGCAAGACCGCTCTGGCCATCGACACGATCATCAACCAGCGCGACAACTGGCGCTCCGGCGACGTGAACAAGCAGGTCCGCTGCATCTACGTCGCCATCGGCCAGAAGGGCTCCACCATCGCGTCCGTGCGCGGTGCCCTGGAGGAGGCCGGCGCCCTCGAGTACACGACCATCGTCGCCGCCCCGGCGTCCGACCCGGCCGGCTTCAAGTACCTGGCGCCGTACACCGGTTCGGCCATCGGCCAGCACTGGATGTACGAGGGCAAGCACGTCCTCATCATCTTCGACGACCTGTCGAAGCAGGCCGACGCCTACCGCGCCGTTTCGCTGCTGCTGCGCCGCCCGCCGGGCCGTGAGGCCTACCCGGGTGACGTCTTCTACCTGCACTCCCGTCTGCTGGAGCGCTGCGCCAAGCTCTCCGACGACATGGGTGCCGGCTCGATGACGGGTCTGCCGATCGTCGAGACCAAGGCCAACGACGTCTCGGCGTTCATCCCGACCAACGTCATCTCCATCACCGACGGCCAGTGCTTCCTGGAGTCCGACCTGTTCAACGCCGGCCAGCGCCCGGCCCTGAACGTCGGTATCTCGGTTTCCCGCGTCGGTGGCTCCGCCCAGCACAAGGCCATGAAGCAGGTCTCCGGCCGGCTCCGTGTGGACCTCGCCCAGTACCGTGAGCTGGAGGCGTTCGCCGCCTTCGGTTCCGACCTGGACGCCGCGTCCAAGTCCGCCCTGGAGCGCGGTAAGCGCATGGTCGAGCTGCTGAAGCAGGCGCAGTACGCCCCGTACTCCACCGAGGACCAGGTCGTCTCGATCTGGGCCGGCACCACCGGCAAGATGGACGATGTTCCGGTCGAGGACATCCGCCGCTTCGAGCGCGAGCTGCTGGACTACCTGCACCGCGAGCACGGTTCGCTGATGACCAGCATCCGTGAGGGCGGGAAGATGTCCGACGACACTCTCGGGAAGGTCGCGGAAGAGATCGCCACCTTCAAGAATCAGTTCGAGACGTCGGACGGCAAGCTGCTCGGTGAGGAAGCCCCGGCCGCCGTCAACGTCTCGAAGTGACGACGGAAGGGACCTGACTCATGGGAGCCCAGCTCCGGGTCTACAAGCGTCGCATCAAGTCGGTTACCGCGACGAAGAAGATCACCAAGGCAATGGAGATGATCTCCGCCTCGCGCATCGTCAAGGCGCAGCGCAAGGTGGCGGCCTCCACGCCGTACGCGACCGAGCTGACCCGCGCGGTCACGGCGGTGGCGACCGGGTCGAACACCAGGCACCCGCTCACCACGGAGGCCGAGTCCCCGGTTCGTTCCGCGGTCCTGCTCATCACGAGCGACCGCGGTCTGGCCGGCGGCTACTCCTCCAACGCCATCAAGGCGGCTGCCCGGCTCACCGAGCGGCTGCGCGCGGAGGGCAAGGAGGTCGACACGTTCATCGTCGGCCGCAAGGGCGTGGCCTACTACGGGTTCCGTGAGCTGAAGGTCGCGGACTCGTGGACCGGATTCACCGACAACCCGTCGTACGCGAACGCCAAGGCGGTCGCGGCACCCCTGATCGAGGCGATCGAGAAGGACACGGCCGAGGGCGGTGTGGACGAGCTCCACATCGTGTTCACCGAGTTCGTCTCGATGCTGACGCAGACCCCGGTGGACAACCGGCTGCTGCCGCTCAGCCTCGACGGGAGCGGCGAAGCCGAGGCGGAGGGCGCGAAGAGCGAGATCCTCCCGCTGTTCGACTTCGAGCCGTCGGCGGAGGACGTCCTCGACGCCCTTCTCCCGCGCTACGTCGAGAGCCGTATCTACAACGCCCTGCTTCAGGCCGCCGCGTCCGAGCACGCGTCCCGGCGCAAGGCGATGAAGTCGGCCACCGACAACGCCGGTGACCTGATCAACACGTACACCCGACTTGCCAATGCGGCCCGCCAGGCCGACATCACCCAGGAAATCAGCGAGATCGTCGGTGGCGCCAGCGCCCTGGCCGACGCGACCGCGGGGAGTGACTACTAATGACCACCACTGTTGAGCCGACCGCCGTGGCCACTGGCCGCGTCGCCCGGGTCATCGGCCCGGTCGTCGACGTGGAGTTCCCCGTCGACGCGATGCCGGAGATCTACAACGCCCTGAACGTCGACGTGCCGGACCCGGCGAACCCGGGCACCACGAAGACGCTGACGCTCGAGGTCGCCCAGCACCTCGGCGAGGGCGTGGTCCGCACCATCTCGATGCAGCCCACCGACGGTCTGGTCCGCCAGGCCGCGGTGACCGACACGGGCGCGGGCATCACCGTCCCGGTCGGCGACTTCACCAAGGGCAAGGTGTTCAACACCCTCGGTGAGGTGCTGAACGAGCCCGAGGCGAACGGTCAGGAGACCGAGCGCTGGGCGATCCACCGCAAGGCCCCGAAGTTCGAGGACCTCGAGTCGAAGACCGAGATGTTCGAGACCGGCCTGAAGGTGGTCGACCTTCTCACCCCGTACGTCAAGGGTGGAAAGATCGGTCTGTTCGGTGGCGCGGGTGTGGGCAAGACCGTCCTCATCCAGGAAATGATCATGCGTGTGGCCAAGCTGCACGAGGGTGTTTCCGTGTTCGCCGGTGTCGGTGAGCGCACCCGTGAGGGCAACGACCTCATCGCGGAGATGGAGGAGTCCGGCGTTCTCGACAAGACCGCGCTGGTCTTCGGTCAGATGGACGAGCCCCCGGGCACCCGTCTGCGCGTCGCCCTGGCCGGTCTGACCATGGCGGAGTACTTCCGCGATGTGCAGAAGCAGGACGTGCTGTTCTTCATCGACAACATCTTCCGCTTCACCCAGGCCGGTTCCGAGGTGTCCACCCTGCTCGGCCGTATGCCGTCCGCGGTGGGTTACCAGCCGAACCTCGCCGACGAGATGGGCCTCCTCCAGGAGCGCATCACCTCGACCCGCGGTCACTCGATCACCTCGATGCAGGCGATCTACGTCCCCGCCGACGACCTGACCGACCCGGCGCCGGCCACCACCTTCGCCCACCTCGACGCGACGACGGTTCTGTCCCGTCCGATCTCCGAGAAGGGCATCTACCCCGCGGTGGACCCGCTGGACTCCACGTCCCGCATCCTGGACCCGCGCTACATCTCGCAGGACCACTACTCCGCCGCCATGCGGGTCAAGGGCATCCTGCAGAAGTACAAGGACCTCCAGGACATCATCGCGATCCTCGGTATCGACGAGCTCGGCGAAGAGGACAAGCTCGTCGTGCACCGCGCCCGTCGTGTCGAGCGCTTCCTGTCCCAGAACACCCACGCGGCGAAGCAGTTCACCGGCGTGGACGGTTCGGACGTGCCGCTGGACGAGTCGATCGCCGCGTTCAACGCGATCTGCGACGGCGAGTTCGACCACTTCCCGGAGCAGGCGTTCTTCATGTGCGGTGGCCTCGAGGACCTCAAGGCCAACGCGAAGGACCTCGGCGTCTCCTGAGTACGCTGACTCAACTGTGAGCTGACTCTTGAAGGGGGGCGGGTGCCGTCCCGCCCCCCTTCGCACTCGCCCGGGCGTTTCCCGCGCCCGAGCCCTACTAGACTTATGACCCAACACCCGGCTGAACCGCTGGGTGGTGACCCGAGGAGCCACCCTTGGCTGCTGAGCTGCACGTCGAGATGGTCGCCGCCGACCGCAAGGTCTGGTCCGGCGAGGCCACCCTGGTCGTCGCGCGCACCACGTCCGGCGACATCGGCGTCATGCCCGGTCACCAGCCGCTGCTCGGTGTGCTGGAGTCGGGCCCGGTGACCATCCGTACCAGCGAGGGAACGGTCGTCGCCGCTGTGCACGGCGGCTTCATCTCCTTCGCCGACAACAAGCTGTCGCTGCTCGCGGAAATCGCCGAGCTGGCGGACGAGATCGACCAGCAGCGCGCAGAGCGTGCGCTGGAGCGCGCCAAGGCGGACGACGACGCTGCTGCCGAGCGGCGCGCCGAGGTCCGGCTGCGCGCGGTCGCGGTGCACTAGCGCTCCGAGACCATGTACCACCCTCAGCCGCGGCCAGGCTGGACTTCTCCAGACCGGGTCGCGGCTGAGGCGATGCACGTGCAGGTGTAGGGCGCAGGTCTGATACCGAATACCGCTACGGGACGAAACGAGGAGGTCGGTGGAGATGGTCCTCGCTCTGCTCGTCAGCGGTCTGGTGGTCGCCCTGGTGCTGGTCGGGCTGTTTGTCTTCGGTCTGCGCCGCAGGCTGATCCAGCGCTCGGGCGGCACCTTCGACTGCAGCCTGCGCTGGAACGTACCGGAGAAGGACGACCACTCCGGTAAGGGCTGGGTGTACGGGGTCGCCCGCTACAGCGGGGACCGGATCGAGTGGTTCCGGGTGTTCTCGTACGCACCCCGCCCCCGCCGCGTGCTGGAACGCGCCGCGATCGAGGTGCTGGCGCGCCGGCTGCCGGAGGGCGAAGAGGAGCTGGCGCTGCTCTCCGACGCCGTGATCCTGGCCTGTCTGCACCGGGGGACCCGGCTGGAGCTGGCGATGAGCGAGGACGCGCTCACCGGTTTCCTCGCCTGGCTGGAGGCGGCGCCTCCTGGCCAGCGAGTCAACGTTGCGTGAGGTTTCAGGGATGACCGCTGACATCTCGCCGGTCGGGCCGGGGGAGTGCCATGTCTGGTCCGCCGAGGCCCACTGGACGCCCGGACTCCTCGATCTGCTCGACGACGACGAGCGGGAGCGCTGTGCACAGTTCCGCGTGGAAGGGGCGCGTGCGCTCTATCTGACCGCGCATGTGCTCGCCCGCCAGGTGGTCGGCGCGCAGCTGTCGCTCGACCCGCGTGAGGTCGTCGTCGTCCCCGTGTGCAAGCACTGCACCGGTCCTGGAGACCGGCCGCACGGGAAGCCGACCCTGCCGGGGACCTCGCTGGAGCTCTCGCTGTCCCACTCGGGACAGCGGGTCATGGTCGCCCTGACGGCAGCCGGTCCGGTCGGCGTGGACGTCGAGGAGATCGCCGAGGGCCGGGACCTGCCCCTGGACGTGCTCTCCGTACCCGAGCGGGCCGAGCTGGAGCTGCTGGCCCCGGAGGAGCGCCCCGCCGCCTTCATCCGCTACTGGGCGCGCAAAGAGGCCGTGCTCAAGGCCACCGGCGACGGACTGATGGTGGAACCCTCGGCACTGACGGTCACCGGTCCGGGCGCTCCCGCCCGGCTGCTGGAGTGGCGCGAACGCCCCGAGCCGCACCTTCCGGTGCGGCTCGAGGACCTCGACGCCGGTGCGGGTTACCGGGCGGCGGTCGCCGTCGTGGGGGACGACGACCGCGTCGATGTGGTGCACCACCCGCTGGTACGGGTCGGCTGAACCAGGAGCTGTCAGCCGAGGCCGCTGTTGATGGCGCTGACCAGTTCGCCGTTCGTGGTGTCACCGGAGAACTCCCAGAAGAACGCTCCTCCCAGGTTCTGGCCCTTCGCCCAGCTCATCTTGCCGTTGATCGTGGACGGGGTGTCGTAGCTCCACCAGTTCGAGCCGCAGCGGGCGTACGCGGTGCCCGCGATCGTGCCGTTCGCCGGGCAGGAGGCCTTGAGCACCTTGTAGTCCTCGATCCCCTGCTCGTAGGTGCCCGGCGCGGGCCCGGTCGCCGTGCCACCGGGTGCGGACTGGGTGACGCCCGTCCAGCCGCGCCCGTAGAAGCCGATGCCGAGCAGCAGCTTCCCGCCCGGGACGCCCTGGGCCTTCAGCTTCGCGATGGCGTCGGCCGAGTTGAACCCGGCCTGCGGGATCCCGGGGTACGAGGTGAGCGGTGAGTGCGGTGCGGTGGGCCCGTCCGCGTCGAAGGCGCCGAAGAAGTCGTACGTCATCACGTTGTACCAGTCGGAGTAGGCCGAGGCACCCGCGTAGTCGGTCTTGTCGATCTTGCCTCCGCTGCTCGCGTCAGCCGTGATGGCAGCCGTGACCAGGTTGTTCGTACCGAACTTGGTCCGCATGGCCTGCATCATCGTCTTGAACGCGGCCGGTCCGCTGCTGTCGCAGGACAGACCGCAGGCGTTCGGGTACTCCCAGTCGAGGTCGATGCCGTCGAAGACATCGGCCCAGCGCGGGTCCTCGACGAGCTGGTAGCAGGACTCGGCGAACGCGGCCGGGTTCTGGACCGCCTGCGGGAAGCCACCGGACCAGGTCCAGCCGCCGAAGGACCAGAGCACCTTGATGTGGGGGTACGCCTTCTTCAGCTTGCGGAGCTGGTTGAAGTTGCCGCGCAGCGGCTGGTCCCAGGTGTCGGCGACGCCGTCGACCGACTGGTCGGCGCCGTAGGCCTTGTCGTAGTCCGCGTAGGAGTCGCCGATGGTGCAGCGGCCGTTCTGGACGTTACCGAAGGCGTAGTTGATATGGGTGATCTTCGCCGCGGTGCCGGAGGTCACGAGGTTCTTGACATGGTAATTGCGCTGGTAGACGCCCCAGTTGGTGAAGTAGCCGAGCTTCACCTTGCCACCGGGCCCTGGGCCGGGTCCCGGATCCGTGCCGCCGCCCGTGGTGCGCACGGCGCGGGAGCCGCTGACCGGGCCCGTCTGGTCGGCTGTGTCACGGGCCTGGACGGTGTACGAGTAGTCCGTTCCGGCCGTGAGCCCGGTGTTGGTGTACGTGAGCCCGGTGACTGTGGCGATCTTCGTACTGCCGCGGAACAGGTCGTAGTTCTTGACGCCCTTGTCGTCGGTGGCCGCGGTCCAGCTCAGTGTCACGGAGGTGTCGGTGACGGCGGTCGCCGACGGGGTGCCGGGCGCGGACGGCGGGCTGTCACCGGGGACGCCGCCGCCGTCGCAGGAGCCGCCGTTGACACGGCAGTTGGACGGGGCGCCCGGCCCGGCGCCGTTGAAGCCGAAGGAGACGGACGCGCCGGGGGCGAGGCTGCCGTTCCAGCTCTTGTTCCTGGCCGTCCAGTGGGTGCCTGAGCTGGTGACATCGGCGTCCCAGGCGGTGGTCACGGAGGTGCCGGAGGGGAAGTCCCACTCGACCGCCCATGAGGTGATCGCGGTGGTGCCGGTGTTCTTCACGGTCCACTTGCCCTCGAAGCCGCTGCCCCAGTCCTGGGTCTTGGCGTAGGTGGCGGTGGTGGAGGCGGCCGCCTCGGCGGGGGTCGCGAGCCCGACCAGCGCGGCGAACGGGAGCAGCAGGGCGGTGATTCCCGCCGTGGCCCTCGATCGACACCGTGCTCGGAGGCTGCTTCTGCCGGGGGTGCCGCGCGTTCTGCGCGTTCTGCGGGGGGAACTCGTGCTCAAGGGATGCTCCTCGAGTGTGCGGACGGACCGGGGGAGGTGGTGCTCGTGTCCGTGCGGGCACACCGCGAGGCTCACGCGATGTGCGCTGTGCGGTGAGAGTAGGAAGGTCTGGACCAATCGTCAATAGGTCCAGACCATAGTCGCGGAGTGGTTCCGTCCGCCCGGACAGGGCTCGGGCGGGCTCAGCTGGTCAGATCCCCAACTCCTGGGCCAGAACGGCGGCTTGGACCCTGCTGCGCAGCTCGAGCTTCCCCAGCAGACGGCTCACATGGGTCTTCGCGGTGGCCTCCGCCATATCGAGCCGCCGGGCGATCTCGGCGTTCGACAGCCCCTGTCCGATGCAGGACAGCACCTCGCGCTCGCGCCGGGTCAGGGCGTCGAGCACCGAGGGATCGGGCGCGTCGGGCGACCGTACGGGAGTGGGGGCGCCGAACTCGGCGATCAGCCGCCGGGTGACCGCGGGGGCGATCAGCCCCTCGCCGCGCGCCACCGTCCGTACCGCCGCCAGCAGTTCACCGGCCTCGGCGTTCTTCAGGAGGAAACCCGCGGCCCCGGCCCGCAGTGCCCCGAAGACATACTCGTCGAGGTCGAACGTGGTCAGTACCAGCACGTCCGCGAGGCGCTCCGATACCACCTGGCGGGTCGCCGACACCCCGTCGAGCCGGGGCATCTGCACATCCATCAGCACCACGTCCGGACGCAGTTCCCGGGCCAGACGTACCGCCTCCTCCCCGTCCGGGGCCTCCGCGACCACCTCGATATCGGCGGCGCTGCCGAGGATCAGGACCAGCCCGGCCCGTACGGCGCTCTGGTCCTCAGCGACGATGACACGGATCACGGTGCTCACGCCGACGGCTCCTTGTCCTTCTCCATGGGCAGCAGCGCCCTCACCCGCCAGACCTTCGTTTCGCCGTCGGCCGGGCCTTCGACCGGCCCCGCCTCGAATTCCCCGCCCAGCAGCGCCACCCGCTCGCGCATCCCCACCAGACCCGCCCCCGAACCAGGCGCCCGCGGCCCCGGACGCTGCCCGAAGGGGCTGTCCACCCTCACCGTCAGTGCATCCCCCGGCGCCCCCGCGAGATACACCGTGACCTGGCCGGCGCCGGCGTGCTTCAGCGCGTTGGTCAGCGACTCCTGAACGATCCGGTAGGCCGCCAGTCCCACCGGAGCGGGCAGCGCTCCCTCACCGTCACGCTCGTCGTACAGCGAGAACCGCAGCCCGCTCGCCTCGCCGTTCGTCCTCGCCTGGGCGATCAGCGCGTCCACGGCGTCCAGCGTGGGAGCGGCGACCGGTTCCCCTTCGCCGCCGCTGTCGCGCAGCAGGCCGATGAGCCGGCGCATCTCCGAGAGCCCGGCCACGCTGTTCTCGCGGATCACCGTGAGGGCCTGCCTCGTGGTCTCCGGCCTGTCCAGTGACAGCGCGGCGGTCGAGTGGATGGCGATCGCCGAGAGGTGGTTGGCCACCAGGTCGTGCAGCTCGCGTGCCATACGGGCACGCTCGGCGGTCACCGCCTGTGTGCGGTCCATCTCGGCCAGCAGTGCGGTCTGCTCGGCACGCAGCCGGGCTGCCTCAGCCGCCTCGCGGTGGTTGCGGACCAGGACGCCGGTGGTCGCAGGGCCGAACGACACCAGCCCGATGACCAGCCCCACCAGCAGGGCGTGCGGCTCCCGGTACCAGGCCAGCAGCCCGATGGTCGCGGCGATGGTCACCAGCGCCGTCGAGTAGGGCAGCCGCCTTGCCGCCTCGGGCGTGCCGTAGACGACGGCCGCGTACACGAGATCGGTGAACATCAGCAGGGTCACGAGATTGCCGGGCGTGAGCAGTTCCAGCACCAGCGCCAGCGTGCCCACCGTGAGAGCCGTCTGCGGCCTGGTCCGGCGCAGCAGCTCCATACCGGCCATGACCACGAGCGGGACCAGAGAGATCCAGGAATCGGTCAGGGGCCGGACGCCGGTGGAGTTGTCCAGCCCGAGTGACCACAGCAGCAGCCCGCCCGCGAGGCCGCTGACCGCGATGAGGACGTCTTCGCGGTGGGGCCGGGGCAATGCGGGCAGGGACATGGACCCATCTCAGCACGTAGAGCCTGGGGCGCGCACAGGCTGTGCCTGCGACGCCGGAATCATGCCCCCAGCCTAGGAAGCGGGTACGGGCGGGGCCTCGGTCCGGCGGACGAAGCACGGGCCCGCCCCGGTACATCGAAGGGTGCAGCCGGGATTCCTCCGGCACGCCGACGAGACGGGCGGCCCCGGACCCGACGATGGAACGGAGTCGAGGAGAGGAAGCACTGCCGTGGTCGTCACGTTGATCGTGATCTGTGAGGTCGGATTCTGGGTGCTGCTGGCAGCGGGACTGGCAGCGCGTTATCTGCTGAAGCTGCCGAGGACCGGTATCGCGATCCTGATGTGCGAGCCGGTGCTCGAGCTCGTGCTCTTCGTCGTCGCCGCGCTGGACCTCAGGAACGGCGCCGACCCGAGCCTCAAGCACGGGATCGCCGCGCTCTACATCGGCTACACCGTGGGCCACGGCCACCGCACCATCAAGTGGCTCGACGGACACGCCGCGCACCGTCTCGCCGGCGGCCCGCCGCCCGTGAAGCCGCCCCGTCACGGAATGGCGCGGGCCAGGTACGAGGGCAGGGTGTGGCTGGGAACCCTGATCGGTGCCGCCGTCGCCACCGCGTTGCTGCTGCTCGCCATCTGGTACGTCGGCGCCCCGGCCAGGACCACGTCGCTGCAGCAGTGCATGTACGGTGCGTGGCGGGCGGCGGGCATCCACGGGCTGATCGCGCTGAGCTACGCGTTCTGGCCGAAGAAGGCCCCGGACAGCGGGCGTTCCCGGGGCGAGGCGGTGCGGGACGCCTCGTAGGGACCCGGATGTGTACGAGCGGCAGCCCCGGACCGCACAGCCGTGATGCCGGCTGTGCGCTCCGGGGCCACTTCTGTTTCCGGTCCTTCCGGCCCTTCCGCTCGGTCAGCGTGCTTCAGCGCCGAAACCATCCGAACCAGCGCGAACGCGCTTTCGGCTGGGGCTGCGGTGCGGGCAGGGGCGGCGGCGGCGGAGGAACGGCCGCGGGGAGGGCGGGTCCGATGACCGAGGCGGGTGCCGCGGTCTGACGGGTCTGCTTCAGCGGGGTGAACCGGACGGGCAGGCTGGTCAGGCCCCGGGTCATCCAGCTGCCGACCACGGTGAGCTGGTCCTCGGACACGGCGAGCTCGAGGTCGGGGAGGCGGGTCAGCAGCCGGTCGATCCCGGTGTCCGCGATGGCACGGCCGATGTCCATGCCGGGGCACTGGTGCGGTCCCGCGCCGAAGGCCAGATGGGAGCGGTTGCCGTGCACGGACATGTTCAGGTCGGGACGGATCTCGGGGTCGACGTTGCCCGCGGCGATGCCGAGCATCACCATGTCGCCTGCCCGGATCTGCTTTCCGGCCAGGGTGGTGTCGCGCACCGCCCAGCGGGTCGGCACCACGGCCAGCGGCGGGTCGTCCCACAGGACCTGGTCCAGCGCGTCGGGCAGGGTCATGGTCCCGCCGGAGAGGTTGCCACGGAACCTGCGGTCGGTGAGTACCTTGCGCAGCGTGCCCGCGACCAGGTTGACCGTACTCATCGCCGCCACCAGGGCCTGGCGCAGATGCTCGGCCACCTCCTGCGGGCTGAGCCCGGAGGGATGCTTGAGCAGCCAGCTCGCGAAATCCTCCGCGGGATGCCCAATCTTGCGCGCGACCAGCTCCCGCATGGCTTCCTCGACGACCAGATTGCTCTCGAACGCCGTCGTGCTGCCGCTGATCATGTCGCGGACGGCGGTGCCGAGCCGCAGCGCCTCCTGCTCGGGTATCCCGAAGCGCTGGCACACGACCATCGCCGGGAGTATCTGGGCGAAGTCGCTCATCAGATCCGCCTGGCCCCGGTGACCGAACGAGTCGATCAACTGGTCGGCGTAGCGCGTGATGTAACGGCGTGTGCCATGAGCACTGATCTTTTCCAGGCTCTCGGTGACAGCGCTGCGCAGGCGCGCGTGCTCCGGACCGTCGGTGAAGGCCACCAGGGGCTGCCACGCGGTCAGCGGCAGCAGCGGGGAGTCCTCCGCCAACCGCCCCTCGGCGCTTACCCGCCAGTACCGGGAGTCCGACGAGAACCGCTGCGGCGACCCCATGACCTCCAGATTCTCCCAGTGCCCCAGTACCAGCCAGGCGGGCACGTCGCCGGGGAGCAGCACGGGGGCCACGGGCCCGTATTCCGAGCGGAGTTGCCGGTACAGCGCGTACGGCTCCTCCACCTCGGGCCCGTACAGCCTGCGCAGCCCGTCCCACCCGCTGGCGTGGGCCGGGCATCCGGGTGGGGGGCTGGTGGTAGTGCCGTCGTGGTGTGGGGTGGTCACGGGGCCTCCGAAAGCAGCGGCGGGTACCGAAGTGGACGGTCGTCTATCGTCTTCAGGGGACTGTCGCCTTCGCACACAGTGACGAGTCGGCAGCGACCCGCAGCATACTTCCCGCTGCTCGCCGACCCTCGCGGGGCCGGTGCCCGCGGCAACTGGTCTACGCTCGCGCGCACTTGGGTAGAGACGATTCCTGTCTGACCGGGTGGCGCGTGCCACCGCGGTGCCCACCACCCCCACGTACCGCCCGGGTACACCCTGTAGAGAGGACCCCCCGTGTCAGTTGGGCTGCGATCGGCAGAGTCAGCGGTGTCATCGGCGTCGTCAGTTCCCCGTGTTCCCGGGGCGGTTCCCCTGCTCGGGCACGCCCTGAAGCTGTGGCGCGACCCCTTCGGCTTTCTGATGTCGCTGCGCTCGCACGGGGAACTGGTGAGGGTGGACCTCGGCACGATGCCGATGTACGTGGTCACTTCGGCCGAGCTGGCCCACGAGGTGATGGTGGGCAAGGCGCGCAGCTTCGAGAAGGGGCGCTTCTTCGACCGGTTGAGGCCGCTCGCGGGCAACGGCCTGGCCAACTCCGACGGGGAGGTGCACCGCAAGCACCGCAGGCTGATGCAGCCGATGTTCTCGCAGGAGCGCATCACCGGGTACTCCGAGATCATGACCCGGCACGCGCAGGCCATGGCCGACTCCTGGACCCCCGGTCAGGAGATCGAAGTGGAGCACGAGATGGCCGAGTTCACCGTGGGGACCCTGGCCTCCACGCTGTTCTCCACGGACATCGGTCTGCCCGCCGTCGAGGCCGTACGGCGCGACCTGCCCGTCCTGTTGAAGAACCTGCTGATACGGGCGGCGTCACCGGCGTTCCTCGACCGGTTCCCGATCCGGGCGAACCGTGACTTCGACACGGCGGCGGCCAACCTCCGCGGTGTCATCGACGATGTGGTCGCCACCGCACGCCGCACCGGCCACAGCGAAGGGGACCTCCTGTCGCTGCTGCTCGCCGCCCAGGACGCGGAGAGCAGCGAGGGCATGACGGACACGGAGGTCCGCGACGAGCTCAGCACGATCCTGTTCGCCGGAGCCGAGACCACCACGGCCATGCTGTCCTGGACCTTCCACGAGCTCGCGGCCAGTCCCGAAGCGGAGCGGCGACTCGCGGCGGAGGTGCGGGAGGTCGTCGGGGACCGGCCCGTCACAATCGCGGACGTGCCGCGGCTCAGCGGCGTACGGCGTGTGCTGGAAGAGGCGTTCCGGCTGCACGGCGTCACCCTGCTGATGCGCCGTGCCACCGAGCCCGTCGAGCTGGGCGGGGTCACGTTCCCGGCGGGCACCGAGGTCGCTTTCAGCCTCTACGCCCTCAACCGCGACCCGGAGCTGTTCGCGGACCCCGACCGCTTCGACCCCGACCGGTGGCTGCCCGAGCGGCAGCGGGAGTCGGAGGTGGGCCGCAAGACGTACTTCCCGTTCGGTGCCGGAAACCGCAAGTGCATCGGCGACGCCTTCGTATGGGCGGAGGCGGTCATCGCCGTCGCGACCGTCATCGCCAAGTGGCAGCTGGTGCCCGTGCCCGGCCACAGCCCCAAGCAGGTGCCCTCGGCGGTCCCGAAGGCCGACCGCATCCCCATGACCGTGCGGCCCCGCGACTGACACGACCGGCACGCCGGTGGGGGCGGCCCTGGCCGCCCCCACCGGCGTGCCGGGTCAGCGCTCGCCGCCCGGGACCCAGAGGATGTCGCCGATCTCCTTGTTCGCCGTCCGGGCGAGGATGAACAGGAGGTCCGAGAGCCTGTTGAGATACGTCGCCGTCAGTACGTTCATCGTCTCGCCGTGCGCCTCCAGTGCGGCCCAGGTCGAGCGCTCGGCCCGCCGCACCACCGTGCACGCCTGGTGCAGCAGCGCCGCGCCGGGTGTGCCGCCCGGCAGGATGAACGAGCGGAGCTTCTCCAGGTCCGCGAGGAAGCGGTCGCAGTCCGCCTCCAGCTTGTCGACATAGGACTGCTCCACGCGCAGCGGCGGGTACTCGGGGTTCTCGACGACCGGCGTCGACAGGTCCGCGCCGACGTCGAAGAGGTCGTTCTGGACCCGGACGAGGACCTTGACGACCTCCTCCGGAAGCTGCCCGAGCGCGATCGCCGTGCCGATGACCGCGTTGGCCTCGTTGGCGTCGGCGTACGCCGAGATCCGCAGATCGGTCTTGGCGGTACGGCTCATGTCGCCGAGCGCCGTCGTGCCCTTGTCACCGGTGCGGGTGTAGATGCGCGTCAGATTGACCATGGGGCCAGCCTAGGCCGTGTTCGCCAGAACCCGCCTGGCTCGCGAACCGTACGGCGCCTGCTCACCCGCCCGCTCTGCGGAACACCGCGGTCCCGGCCGTCAGCGCGAGGGCCGCGAAGCCGGCCGCGACGAGTGACCCGTACAGCATCGACGCGGACGTGTACGCGCCCACATACGCGTCCCGCATCGCGTCCACGAGATAGCGCAGCGGCATCACGTGGGACAGGGCGTCGAGCCAGCCCGGCGCGAGCGCCATCGGCAGCATCAGCCCCGACAGCAGCATGGACGGCATGGCGATGGCGTTGATCACCGGTCCGAACTCCTGGGGCGTGGACAGCTTCATCGCCAGCGCGTACGAGAGGGACGCGAGCGACACGGTCAGCAGCGCCACGAAGCCGAAGCCGATGAGCACGCCACCGAGCGGCGCGCGCAAGCCCAGGGCCACCGCCACCAGGACCAGCAGCACCGCCTGGAAGACGAAGACCGCGGTGTCCCGCAGGGCCCGGCCGAGCAGGAGAGCCAGCCGGCTCACAGGGGTCACGCGCATGCGCTCCACCACCCCCGACTGCTTCTCGATGATCACCGCGAATCCGGCGAACGAGGCTCCGAAGAGGCTGAGTTGCAGCAGGAGTCCGGGGACCAGCACCTGCCAGGAGTCACCCGGGGAGCCGAGTGGCAGACCGGTCAGCAGCGGGCCGAAGAACAGGAGGTAGAGCAGGGGCATCAGCATGCTGAACAGCATCTGGAAGCGGGAGCGAAGGGTCTGGCGGGCATAGCGCCCGAAGACCAGCAGGGTGTCATGGACGAGCATGGTGACTCCGTGAAGGGTGTTCCGTGCGGGGCGTGCGGCGGGAGGCGCGCCGTGCCGTGGGGCCGTGCGCGGTGAGGTTCGAGGCGGCGGCTATACGGCGACGGGCGTGATGTCGGCGGGGGCGGCACCGCGCCCGGTGATGGCGAGGAAGGTGTCCTGGAGCGAGGTGTGCGCCGAGCCCGTGTGGCGTTCCTTGAGCGCAGCCGGTGTGCCCTCCGCGGCCACGACGCCCCGGTCGACGATCACCAGCCGGTCCGAGAGCTCGTCCGCCTCGTCCAGGTAGTGCGTGGTGAGGAAGACCGTGGTGCCGTGGTCGTCCCGCAGCCGCCGGACCAGCCGCCACAGGGCGGCCCTGGCGCCCGGATCGAGTCCGGTGGTCGGTTCGTCGAGGAAGAGCACATCGGGCCGGTGGGTCAGTGCCATGGCGATGTCGAGCCGTCGCCGCTGACCACCGGACAGTGCCCCGCAGGGCCGGTCCAGCAGTGCGGTCAGCTCCAGCTCGTGCGCGAGCTCCCCGACGCGGGCGGCGGCCCGTGCCTTCGGCAGTCGGTAAAGCCGCGCCTGGGTGATCAGTTCCTCGTGCACGCGGATCCGCGGATCGGTCCCCGAGGACTGGGCGACGTAGCCGATCCTGCGCCGCACCCCGGCCGGGTCGCGGGCGAGGTCGCAGCCGGCGACGGTGGCGGCCCCGCCGGTCGGCGGGAGCAGCGTGGTGAGCATCCGGAGGGTGGTCGTCTTGCCCGCGCCGTTGGGACCGAGGAAGCCGAGTATCTCGCCGGGCCGTACACACAGGTCGATCCCGCGAACCGCCTCCACCGGGCCGTTCGAGGTCTGGAAGGTCCGGGCGAGCCCGGCCGTACTGATGATTGCCATGACCTCAGAAAAACAGAATCTCTGAAACTTTGCAACGACCCCAAGTTTTAAGCGGGCGCAGCGAAGTTACGATGGGCGCATGGCAGAAGGGCTCAGGGAGCGCAAGAAGCGGCAGACCAGGCAGCACATCTCGGACATGGCCACCGGGCTCTTCCTGGAGCGCGGATTCGACACCGTGACCATCGCGGAGATCGCAGAGGCCGCCGATGTGTCCGTCAACACCGTCTACAACTACTTCCCCGCCAAGGAAGACCTCTTCTTCGACCGCGGCGCGGGCGTCGTTGACCGCCTCTCGCGGTATGTGCGCGGCCGTCCCAAGGGGGAGTCGGCCTGCGCCGCGGTGCTGCGCGAACTGCGCGAGGTGGTCGAGGCCGTGTCGCCGACCGTCGGGCTCTTCGAGGGGTACACCGCGTTCATGCGGGTGATCAACGACGCCCCCGCCCTGCGCTCCCGGCTCTGGCGGATCCAGCAGGAGGAGCTGGAGAAGCTGACGGAGACCCTCCGGGAGGACACCGGCGCCACCTCCGGCGACCAGCTGCCCGGCCTGGTCGCCGGTCAGCTCGCGTGGATCCACAGCACGTTGATGGGATGGATCGGACGCGAGATGTGCGCCGGGCGGGACGCCGTCACCGTCTCGCGCGAAGCCCTCGGCCTCCTCGACGACATGGAGGAACTGCTGGGGCGGAAGGTGCTGGAGTACGCGGTGCGCCCGTTGGAGTGACCCCGTCCGATGTGATGTCCGTCATCTGAGACGTGACGCGCATCTCTTCGCGGCCACATGGCCCCTCACGAGCGCTAACCTCCGGCCGAGAGCCGAAAAATACACGTGTGTTAAGGGGTGTGGCAGTGGCCAGGAAGCTCGCCGTCATCGGGGCCGGACTCATGGGGTCCGGGATCGCGCAGGTATCCGCCCAGGCGGGCTGGGAGGTCGTGCTGCGCGATGTCACCGACGAGGCGCTGACCCGTGGCACCGATGGCATCAAGGCGTCGTTCGACCGTTTTGTCGCCAAGGGCAAGCTTGAAGCGGCGGACGCCGAAGCGGCGCTTGCGCGCATCACCACGACCACCGAGCTGGACGCGGTCTCCGACGTGGACATCGTCGTCGAGGCGGTCTTCGAGAAGCTCGAGGTCAAGCACGAGATCTTCCGGGCACTGGACAAGCTCGTACGGGACGACGCCGTGCTCGCCTCGAACACCTCCGCGATTCCGATCACGAAGATCGCCGCTGTGACGGAGCGTCCGGAGCGTGTCGTCGGTGCGCACTTCTTCTCACCGGTGCCGATGATGCAGCTCTGTGAGCTCGTGCGCGGCTACAAGACCAGTGACGAAACCCTCGCCACCGCTCGTGAGTTCGCCGAGTCCGTGGGCAAGACCTGCATCGTCGTGAACCGGGACGTCGCCGGTTTTGTCACCACCCGACTGATTTCGGCACTCGTGGTCGAGGCCGCGAAGCTGCAGGAGTCGGGCGTGGCGACCGCCGAGGACATCGACATCGCCTGCAAGCTCGGCTTCGGTCACGCCATGGGCCCGCTGGCCACCGCCGACCTGACGGGCATCGACATCCTGATGCACGCGACCAGCAACATCTACACCGAGTGCCAGGACGAGAAGTTCGCGCCGCCGGAGCAGATGCGCCGGATGGTGGACGCGGGTGACATCGGTCGCAAGAGCGGGCAAGGCTTCTACACGTACTGATCGGGCGACCGACCGCGCGGTCCTGTGCGCCTTCACCCTCCCGGGTGAATTGGGTATCGGTTCGCTTACAGACGGCAACTACTCTGCCTGTACGGCAGTCAGTTATTGCAAAACAAAATCCGTGGACGGTCACTCGGCGGTCACACGGACGGCGACACGGCACAGGACCGGCGCGGGCGGCGCAGCAGCCACCGCGCGGCACGGCACAGGACAGCAGAGAGATCTGACGGACCCACGCACTCTCGGGGAGCGGATATGCACATCAGGGGCGACCATGCCGAGCTGGTCGTCGGGGGCCGCCTCGACGTCCGCAGCGCGGCGGACGCCCGTACGGTCCTGCATGCGGCGGTCGACCGCGGAGTCGGCGACCTCGTGCTCGACCTGAGCGATCTCGAATCCTGGGACGCCACCGGCCTCGGGGTCATCATGGGCGCGCACAGACGGGCGGGCCGCTGCGGCCGGCGGCTCGTGCTGCGCGGTGTGCCCCCGCAGATGCAGCGGCTCCTGGTCGCCACCCGGTTGCACCGGATCCTGGCCATCGAGGGCGGAATCGCCGCGGAGTCCCTGCCTCGCGTCTGAGCCGGTCCGGTTTCACGCCACACGCGGAGCGGGGACGCACAATCCTCACTAGACCGTGACCTCCCGGCGTCCTGCGGACGTGGCTGTTCCGCGATAATTTCCGACGGTCTTGGGTTCGACCGGCTGCCGGCGCGCAACCCCTGCGACATGTGCCGTGACCCTTCCGGGGGACGGCGCAAGGCACCGACAGGCACCGAACCGGAAGCGAGCGGAGCACGTGCAGACAGACCGTTAGGGACTTCCGCACGAGACGCCATCTGGGGGGCTTGAACCTTGGACCCGATACACCAGAGGTCGCAGGAGCACGGCGAGCGCACCGGCATTGCCGGCAATGCCGGCAATGCGGACAGCGGCAACGCCGACAGCGCAGCCAACGTCCGCACCGGCGACGGCGACGGCGAAACCGCCGCCCCGCAGCGCCCGCCGCGCGACGCGATCGCCCCCGAGCTCGCCCAGAAGGCACCCGCCCCCGTACGGACCGTCCAGCTCGTCGCCGGCGACCTCCTGCTCACCGTCAATCCCCTCGACGGCAGCGAGATCGAACCCTGCCCACCCGGGGACCAGACATCCCTCTCGGCCGGCTCCCACCGCGCCCCCCGGCGCAGCGACACAGCACGCGAAGAGCAGCGCCACGCCGCGCAGCCCCCGGAGCCCGCGGGACCTCCCGCCCCGGCCGTGCCGCTGCTCGAACGCGACGAACCGCGCGAGCGGCTCGTACGGCTGCTCGGCCGGGGCCGTTCGGTACGGCTCACCGGACCGGCGGGATCCGGCCGGTCCACGCTCATCGACCAGGTCGCCGAGGACTGCGCGAACCTCGCCCCCGACGGCGTCGTCCGTCTCTCCGGCCATGGCCGGACACCCACCGAGCTGCTCCATGAACTCTTCGCCGCGGTCCACGACGCGCCGTTGCGCCGCCCCGACCGGACGCGACTGCTCGAACTGGTCCGCGAGATAGGCGCCGTCGTCGTCATCGACGACCTCGAATTCGGCGGCAGCGCGCTCGACGAACTGCTCGACGCCACCCCCGAATGCGCCTTCCTGGTCGCCGTGACACCCGAGGTCCCCGCGCCCTCGGCCGAATCGGAACTCGAAGAGGTCTTCCTCCCGGGACTCGGCCGCGGCACCGCGCTCGAGCTGCTGGAGCGCATGGTGGAGCGGCCGCTCACCGACGAGGAGGCCAACTGGGCGGGCGACCTCTGGTTCGAGTCAGAAGGAAGGCCGCTGCGATTCGTCCAGGCCGGGGCACTGCTTCGGCAGCGGGACGCACAGCGCGCCCCCGGCCCCGACGTGGACGACACGGACGGCGAGGACGGCGTCAGCGACGACGACAACGTGTTCGCGGCCGTCCACCCCACCCCGCTGCCGGGCCTGGGCGACGCAGCCGCCCCCGCCCCGCTGCTCGCCTCCCGGCTCAGCGAATCCGCGCGCGAGACCCTGCGCTTCGCCGTCGCACTCGGCGGGGAGGTGCCGCACCAGGCCCATCTGCCGGCGCTCGTCGGCGACACCCACGCGGACGCCGCCATCGGTGAACTGAAGCACTGCGGACTGCTGACACCCGTCGGCCCGCGCTACCGGCTGGCGGCGGGCGTCTTCGCCCAGTTGGAGGCCGCGGGTTACGCCGAGGGCGCGGTGGACCGGGCCCGTACCGCGGCACAGCACTACGCCTGGTGGGCCGCCCACCCCTCCGTCGTACCCGACCGGGTGGTGGCCGAAGCCGACGCCATCCTGGTGTCGATGACCCTCCTGGTGCAGCAGGGCGGCGAGGCGGACGCGGCGACGGCGGTGCTCGCCGCCCGCAGCGCTTCACCGGCCTTCGCCGCGGGGCTGCACTGGACAGCGTGGGAGCGGTCCCTGCGGGCCGGCCAGGAAGCGGCCCGTATCGCGGGCGAGATCGCACAAGAGGCGTACTTCCACCATGAGCTGGGCGTGCTCGCCCTCTGCTCGGGCAGCCTGGAGCGGGCACGCGCCGAACTCGAAGCGTCCATCGCGCTGCGCGGCGCGCTCGCCGACAAGAGCGGGACGGTGGCCGGGCGCCGCGCGCTGGCCCTGGTCTCGGACCGCGCCCGCAGTGCCGCGCACACGGCGGACGAGGAAACCCCGGAGCCGCGTGAGGGCGCGTCCGCGTCCCCGAACCGCTCCGTGGCCCTGCTGAAGCCGGGCAAGGGACAGTTGCCGGCGCCGTCGGCGGAGACGCTGGTCACCCACCGGGACCAGGCCCCGTCGGGAGCTGCCGCGGGGCGCCGCACGATTCTGTCCGGTGCCCGCCGCAACGCGCTCGCCGCGGGTGCGGGCGCGCTGCTGGTCGCGGTGCTCGGCACGGCCGTCACCCTGACCGCGGCGTCCGACGGCGACCAGCCCGCGAACCGGGTGACCAACGAGCAGCCGGCCACCGGTGACGGCACAGACGCCACCATCGAGGGGCTGATCGGGGACCAGCCGGCCGGCGACGCCACCCCGAGCCCGAGCGGCACCGACGACGCGGCACAGCCGGCCGATCCCGAGCCGTCGCCGGAGACCGGCGCTGGCGGGGGCGCCTCGCCCGGTCCTACGTCGACACGGGGCGGGGAGCCCTCGTCGTCCGGCGGCGGTACGACCTCGGGCGGCGTTGGCTCGACGTCGGGCGGTGGGCACACGTCCGGGGGTACGTCCGGTTCGCCGTCACCGTCGGCCACGGGCGGCAGCGGTTCGCCCTCGCCGTCCGGTAGCACGTCCGGTTCGCCGTCACCGTCGACCGGTGGCAGCGGTTCGCCCTCGCCGTCGACCGCGGGCACGACATCCGGATCGCAGTCGACGGGCGGCGTGACCACCGGCGGTACGACCGCCGGAACTGCGGACGGGGGCTCGGCCAGCGGCGACACGGGGAGCGACGGGGTGGCCGACGCGGACTCCGCGGAAACCCCGGCCGCGTAGGACGCCGCACAGCTCCCACGGATCGCTCCGCCTGGTCGGCCTGTTGCCAGGCCCTGTTCTCAGAACAGGCGGAGCTTGTCGTCCTCGATGCCGCGCATGGCGTTGTAGTCCAGCACCACGCACCCGATGCCCCGGTCGGTGGCGAGCACCCGGGCCTGGGGCTTGATCTCCTGGGCCGCGAAGACACCGCGGACCGGGGCCAGATGAGGGTCGCGGTTGAGCAGTTCCAGATAGCGCGTCAGCTGCTCGACCCCGTCGATCTCACCGCGCCGCTTGATCTCGACCGCCACGGTGGCGCCGTCCGAGTCACGGCAGAGGATGTCCACCGGGCCGATGGCCGTGGGGTACTCGCGGCGGATCAGGCTGTATCCCTCGCCGAGCGTCTCGATGCGGTCGGCGAGGAGCTCCTGGAGATGCGCTTCCACGCCGTCCTTGATGAGCCCCGGGTCCACACCGAGTTCATGGGACGAGTCATGGAGGATCTCCTCCATGGTGATGATCAGTTTCTCGCCCGTTTTGTTCACCACGGTCCAGACGTGCTCCGAGCCCTCGGAGCCCTCCTTCAACGAGCAGGGAGGGGACATCCAGTTCAGTGGTTTGTACGCGCGGTCGTCGGCGTGGATGGAGACGCTGCCGTCGGCTTTGATCAGGATCAGCCGGGGTGCGGAGGGCAGATGGGCGGTGAGCCGGCCGGCGTAGTCCACGGAGCAGCGGGCGATGACGAGACGCATGGTCGGCAACGCTACTCGACGCACCGGCCCCCGCGCGATTCCGCCCCTGGGCGCCCCGGCCTGCTCCGGTTTCCCCCAGCGGCCCGCCAGCCGGGTCCCGCACCGGCCGTCCCCGGTACGCCGGAGATGTCGCTCCGGTCTTCCTCCGCTTTCGCTCCGGCCGCGCGCGGTCCTCCCTGGGGCCGCCCTCTGGTCTCCCCTGAGTCACGTGCGTGCGAGTCCCTACGGGTCGCCCCTCTTGTCCCCTTACGTTATTGGCCGGTTGTGTTCCCATTCTCCTGGTGCGGACCAGGCGGCACGCCTAACGTGGAAGCAGGAGGTTGTCGGCCGCGCACTCTGCGTCGTCATGATCGGCCACATGCGGTCAATGCCGGTCAGTCCGGTCGGCAGGTCCTCCTGCTTCCCTGCCCGTAAGACCCCGGCCACCCCGGGGTCGCGAGAGGAGAACCCATGTCGCTCGACGTCTCACCGGCGCTGTTGGAACAGGCCGAGCGAGGCGAGGTCGACGAAGCCGTCTTCGTCGACTGCGTCCGGACCTCCCTGCCCTTCGCATGGGAGATGATCAGCTCTCTGGTGGCTCAGCTGAAGGTGGACGGCGGCGACTTCGCCGACAACCAGACGCCGCCGCCGGACGAGCAGGCACGTGGTCAGCTGCTGCGCGCACTCGCGAGTGACGCTATCCGGGGGGCCCTTCAGCGGCACTTCGGGGTACGGCTCGCATTCCAGAACTGCCACCGCGTCGCGGTGTTCCCGCTGGACCCGTCCGTGGATGAGCGGCTTGCCCGCTTCACCTCCGCCCGGGCCCAGCTGCTCAATCAGTCGCCCGAACTGCGCGACTGCTGATGTCTTTTGCTGCCGCTCCGCACCACCAGAACCACCAGAACCACAAGGAACACGGAGACCGCGGAGTCCAATGGATCCACGGGTTCCGGAGCGGCAGCATTCGCCAGAAGGACGGGCTGGCGACGCGGGGAGTGCGGGCCGTATGCGACATACGGCCCGCACCCTCAGACCAGTAGCGGGAGCACCTCGGCGCCCAGCCGTCGCACGTTCTCCTCCGTCGTGGCCAGATCGCCGGAACCCTCGACGAGGAGCGCGAAGCGGCTGATGCCGGTGCGCTCCGCGGTCGCCGCCAGCCGGTCGGCGGCCAGCTTCGGGGTGCCCACGGGGTGCAGCCCGCAGAGCAGTTCGGTGTACGCCACGGGGTCCCGCATGGAGCGCCGGCGCCCGTCAACCGTGACATGGGCGTCGAGACCCTTCTTCAGCCACCCCGGCATGGCCTTCATCAGGGTCTCCTCCGCCTCCTCGCGGCCGTCGGCGATCTGGACCACCCCGGCCGACACATGCCCGGCGCGCGCGATGTGCTCCGGCGTGTGTCCGGCGGCGCGCGCGTGCCTGCGCCACAGTGCGACCATGTCCGCCTTGTCCTCGTCGCCGCAGTGCATGCCGAGGAGCATCGGCAGCCCGCGCTCGGCGGCGAGCCGGACGCTGGCCGGGGACGTACAGGCCACGACGACCTCCGGTCCCTCGGCGCTCCCGCCGTCACCGTCCAGCAGCTCGTCCGGGCGCGGGACGACCGGGACTTCACGGAAGGCGAACCGCTCGCTGCCGGCGCTCACGCGAGGGTCGCGCAGCCAGCGCAGCAGCAGGTCGAGCGACTCGGTGAAGCCCTGCTCGTACGCCTCGAGTCCGGACCCGAACACCTCCAGATCGACCCAGGGACCGCCACGGCCCACGCCGAGCGAGAAGCGTCCTCCGGAGGTGAGATGCAGCAGCGCCGCCTGCTCGCCGAGGGCCACCGGATGGGTGTTGGGCAGTACGCTCACCGCCGTGCCCACCCGGATCCGCTCGGTGCGGCCGAGCAGCAGCGCGGCCAGGGTCACCGCCGACGGGCAGACCCCGTACGGCACGAAGTGGTGCTCGGCGAGCCACACCGAGTCGAGCCCTGCCGCCTCGGCGGCCTCCGCCGACCGCACCGCCCGGTGCAGCGCCTCCCCATGTCCCTGGCCCGGAAACTGGGCCGCCAGTACAAATGCTCCAACGCGCATCGCCTTATGCCTCCTTGCGGCCGACGCGGCATTCCCCCCACACGGGCAATAACGTCTGACACGTGCCAAAGGCACGGCCACGCGAGAAGTTGTTGCGATTTTCCGGTAACTGACCCTTGTGGGTACCGGACCTACCGCGCCGTACGGGGCGCCTACCCACCCGTATGGCCCGTAGGCTGGAAGGGCAACGTCCGGTCTGTCCCATGAGGTGTTACGTGTCCCCGCGCCACAACCGCCCCCGTGGCGGCGAGAAGCCGACTGACCACGCCGGTGACGCAGGTACCCGCTACGGCGGTGTGCAGCAGACCGAGAGCTGGCAGGGCGAGGACTGGTGGGTGCGCCATGTGGCCGGGGCGAGCTCCGTCGGCAAGCGCTACCGCTGCCCCGGGTGCGATCAGGAGATCCCTTCAGGAGTGCCCCATGTGGTGGCCTGGCCGGAGCACGGGGGAGTGGACGACCGCCGTCACTGGCACAAGGCGTGCTGGAACGCGAAGGACCGCCGCACCTCGAGGGTGCGGCGGCCCCGTAACGCGCCTCGGTACTGAGTCCGAGATCCCCTAGGCGTCGCGGTTGTACAGGCTCCAGTAGGCGCCGGCCAGGGCGACGGCGGTCACCCCGAGCATGATCCACAGCGAGTCCCAGCCGTGGGGACCGCCGGGGCCGAGGTCACCGTAGAGCGCCACGATCTGGCTCGGGATGGAGTAGCGCAGCAGCCAGCCCTGGAGGCCCGCCAGCCGCTCGGAGTACATGAACATGGCCGCGACCAGGGGCAGCAGCATCACGCCGACCATGACGGTGATCGCACCGGCCGAGTGGCGGATGATCGTGCCGAGAGCCAGCCCGAGCAGTCCGAGCAGTCCGACATAGGCTCCGACGCCCACCGTCGAGCGCAGCCACTCGCCGGCGTCGGCCGAAGGCGCGTTCACCAGTCCGGACAGAATCGCCCCGGCGAGGGCTGTGGCCAGTGTCGTGATGACGAAGACCAGCGTGAAGAGCACGATCGCCTTGGCGGACAGCACCCGCTCCCGGGTGGGGCAGGCCGTCAGGGTCGTACGGATCATGCCCGTGCCGAACTCGGATGCGATGGTGAGCACGCCCAGGGTGATGACGCAGAGCGAGCCCAGCAGCACACCGAAGAAGCCGAAGCCCAGGGCGGACGCTTCCTCCTCCACACCGCCCTCGTTGCCCACGCCCGAGGCGAGTACACCGATGGCCAGCGCCGAGCCGGTGATCAGCAGGATCATCACGCCGAGCGTCCACACGGTGGAGCGCACGGACCGGATCTTGGTCCACTCGGAGGCGAGGGCGTCACCGAGGTGGGCCCTGCGCACCGGAATGGGCGAGGCGTAGGTGGCGCCCGGCTGCTCGTACGGGGCGGGGGCGGTCATCGGGCGTCCTCGGGCTTGATCGGAGCGGGGGAGTGCCCGGCGGGCGGCGCGGGTGCGGCTGCCGCCGGTGCCTCAGCCGCAGCGGGTGCCGGTGCGGCTGAGGGTGCCGCGGGGGAGGCCGCCGGAGCCGCGGGTGCGCCTGGCGCGGGCTGGGTCATGTACGGGTTCTGTCCGGGCGGTGGCGGGGCGTACCAGCCCTGCTGCGGCACATCCGGAACCACCACCGGCTCCGCGCCCGGGAGATAGCCGGGCGGCTGGAGCTCCATCAGTCCGGCCTTCTGGTCGTCCGTCGAGCGGTAGTCCACGGCGCCCTGCGTCATCCGCATGTACGCCTCCTCCAGCGAGGCCTGGTGCGGTGACAGCTCCCACAGCCGGACGTCCGCCCCGTGCGCCAGGTCGCTGATCGAGGGGAGCGTGAGTCCCATCACCCGCAGCGCGCCGTCCTTCTCCGGCATGACCTGCGCACCGGCCTCGCTGAGCACGGCCGTGAGCTTCTCCCGCTGCTGAGGTTCGGCGTCGGGCGTACGCACCCGGGCGAAGCCGGCCGAATTCGCCGCGATGAAGTCCTTGACGCTCATGTCCGCGAGCAGCTGGCCGCGCCCGATCACGATGAGCCGGTCGGCCGTGAGCGCCATCTCACTCATCAGGTGCGAGGAGACGAAGACCGTGCGCCCCTCGGCCGCCAGCGACTTCATCAGGTTGCGGACCCACAGGATGCCCTCGGGGTCCAGTCCGTTGACGGGCTCGTCGAAGAGCAGCACCTGGGGATCACCGAGCAGGGCAGCGGCGATACCGAGCCGCTGCCCCATGCCGAGTGAGAAGTCGCCGGAACGCCGCTTGGCGACATGCTGGAGGCCGACGACGCCGAGCACCTCGTCCACCCGGCGGGCCGGGATCCCGGCGAGCTGGGCGAGCGACAGCAGATGGCTGCGCGCGCTCCGTCCCCCGTGCACGGCCTTGGCGTCCAGCAGTGCGCCGACCTGCCGGGGCGCGTTCGGCAGCTGCCGGAAGGGATGGCCGCCGATCGTGACCTGGCCGGAAGTGGGCTTGTCCAGGCCGACGATCATGCGCATCGTCGTCGACTTGCCCGAGCCGTTGGGGCCGAGGAAACCGGTCACGGCACCGGGCCGCACCTGGAAGGACAGGTTGTGCACGGCCGTCTTGGCGCCGTAGCGCTTCGTCAGGCCGATCGCCTCGATCATTCTCCAGCCCCATCGACAGGTCAGGTCGTCGGGGCCCGGGCCGGAGCAGGCCGCATGACCCCCGTAAGAGTTAGGAGGATATCCAGCACTTGACGGTTCCGGCCAAGGCTTACGGTTCGGTCACGCGTCGCGTGTCTTCAGTACCGCGTATCCGCCGAGCAGCACCGCCACCACCCACAGCACCATGATGCCGAGGCCGCCCCAGGGCCCGTACGGCGCCGGATCGCTGTTCATCGCGTCAGGCAGCACCTGCATGATCTTGGAGCCGGCCTGGTCGGGGAAGTACTTGGCCACGTCCTTCGCGTACGGCACGACCGTCAGGATCCCGGAGAGCAGGAAGAAGAAGAGCATCAGGATGACGAGCGACAGGACCGAGCTGCGCAGCATCGCTGCCACGCCCATGGAGAAGACCGCCATCAGGGCCATATAGAGTCCGGCGCCCACCACCGCCCGCAGTACGTTCTCCTCGCCGAGGCTTGTGCCGTGCTCGCCCAGGATCGCCTGCCCCAGCCAGAAGGAGAGGAAGCTGGTCGTCAGACCCACCACCAGCGCCAGCGCCCCTGCCACAGCGATCTTGCTGAACAGGAAGGTGGCACGTTGCGGGACCGCCGCGAGCGAGGTGCGGATCATCCCCGAGCTGTACTCGGTGCTCACCACCAGCACACCGAAGGCGACCATCGCGAGCTGCCCGAGCACCATCCCGGAGAAGCTGATCAGCGTGGGGTCGAAGGTGAGCCGCTCGGCATCGGGCAGATCGTCGAAGGTCCCGGCCATCAGCGCGCAGATCCCGGCGCCCAGGGCGACCGTCACCAGGAACGCTGCTGCCAGGGTCCAGGTGGTGGAGGCCACCGTGCGGATCTTGGTCCATTCGGACTGGAGGACGGCGGTTGCCGCTGCCATGGTTCAGGCTCCCTTGTCGCGCGGGCCCCACTGCGGGGCACCGGTTCCCGTTACGGTCGGCTGCGCGTGATACTCCACGGCGCTCGCCGTCATCTGCATGAACGCCTCCTCCAGCGAAGCCCGCTGGGCGCTCAGCTCATGCAGCACGATGCGGTGCTCCGCGGCCAGCTCACCGAGCTTCTCGGCGGCGGCGCCGTCGATCTCCAGCGTGCCGTTGCCCGCCTCGATCGCGGTGAGGCCCTGCTCATGGAGCACATCCCGCAGCTGTTCCTGCTGTGGCGAGCGCATCCGCACAAAGCTCCGGGAGTTCTGCTGAATGAAATCGGCCATCGACGTATCCGCGAGCAGCTTGCCCTGCCCGATGACGATCAGATGGTCCGCGGTGAGGGCCATTTCGCTCATCAGATGCGACGACACGAAGATCGTCCGGCCTTCGGACGCGAGCAGCTTCATCAGATTGCGGATCCAGTGAATTCCCTCGGGATCCAGTCCATTGACGGGCTCGTCGAAGAGCAGCACCCGGGGATCACCGAGCAGCGCCGAGGCGATTCCCAGCCGCTGCCCCATACCCAGGGAGAATCCCTTGGACTTCTTCTTGGCGACCGCGGTCAGACCGACGAGATCGAGGACTTCGGACACCCGGCTGCCCGGGATCCGGTTCGCCTGGGCGAGACAGAGCAGATTGTTGTACGCGGTGCGTCCGCCGTGCATCGCCTTGGCGTCGAGCAGTGCGCCGATGTACTTGAGCGGTTCCTGAAGGTCCCGGTAGTGCTTGCCGTCGATCCGGACTGTCCCACTGGTGGGGTTGTCCAGATCCAGCATCATGCGCATCGTCGTCGACTTCCCCGCCCCGTTGGGCCCGAGGAAGCCGGTGACGACCCCCGGCCGGACCTGGAACGAGAGATGGTCCACGGCGACCTTGGCGCCGAAGCGCTTGGTGAGGCCCTCGATCTCGATCATGCGTTCACGCTAAAGGTGCGCGATGGCATACGCCACCGGGTTTGGCTAACGAAACGGTACGGGTCCCGCCCCCACAATGGCCGGAAAGCGCCTCCGGTGGCTCGCGGGCGCCCTGAGGACGCAAACACCCGTGCCCGGCACCCCCCCTGGGGCGCCGGGCACGGGCGAAACGTACGGCCGGGCGTCAGCGGGTCTGCTGGGCCGGGACGCCGCGCGAGACCGGCTCGTCGTCCGGCGCACCGGTCGCCGCGACGGCCGCACCGGTCAGCGTGGCCAGCATCTCGCGGACGTTGGTCAGCTGGGCGTTGATGGAGTCGCGACGGTTTGTCAGCGCCGCCAGCTCACGCTCCGATTCGCTGCGGATACGGTCGGCCTTCGCATTGGCGTCCGCCACGATGTCCTCGGCCTGCCGCTGCGCGGTCTCCACCGTCTGGCGGGCGCGGCGCTCAGCGTCCGTACGCAGCTTCTCCGCCTCCAGGCGCAGCTGCTCGGCACGGTGCTCGATCTCCGCGAGGCGCTTCTCCGCCTTGGCCTGACGCGACGCCAGGTCACGCTCGGACTGCTCACGGCGCTTCGCGAGGTTCGTCTCGAAGTCCGCGGCGGCCTGGGCGGCCTTCGCACGGGTCTCCTCGAAGAGCGCGTCCGCCTCCTCGCGCTTGGACTGCGCGTCCTTCTGCGCATCGGCGCGCAGCGAGTTGGCCTCGCTCTGGGCCTTCTCGACGATCCTTACGCCCTCGTCCTCGGCCTTCTGCTTGCGCTCGGTTGCGAACGCCTCCGCGTCGTTGCGCACCTGCTGCGCGGCGGACTCGGCGAGCTCCCGGTGCTGCTCGGCGGCGCGGCGGGCCTCCTCACGCAGGTCCTTCGCCTCCTCCTCGGCCAGCCGGAGGATCTTCTCGACACGCGCACCCAGTCCTGCGTAAGACGGTTCCGCGTCATTGACCTGGGACTGGGCATTCTGCGTCTCGAGGTGCAGCTCCTCGATGCGCTTTTCCAGAGAGGTGATCCGCGCGAGAGCGCTGTCACGATCGGCGACGAGTTTGGTAATGCGGTCGTCCACCTGACCGCGGTCGTACCCACGCCGCACGAGCTCGAAGCCGAAGGGGGAGGATGTGTCGCTCATGGGGTTCCTGTCGAATGAGACCGGTGAGGTGTTAGAGGGAATCCTAGGGGCCCGAGCGGCGTGTCACCGGGCAGATGCCCGTTTGGTATGGAGAATGTCCAGCCTTTTGAGTGGATACTGCCTTGACCGGGAGGGTTCGCCGGTGCGCGCGGAGTCCAGTGCGTGAGATCCCTGCCGGCTCCCGGGGACCGCGGCCTGATCCGCCCAGGCCGCAGGGCCGCCGCAAGGCGGTGGAGGCACACCGACCGAAGGCCGAAGGGGCGCCGCGTCAGCGAGGACCGGCCGCGCCGCCACGTCGCAGGGTGCGGTCGGGCAGTGCCCGGAGAGACGCGGTGGGGCTGCGCGACCAGCCACGAAGGACTTCCCTGGACTGTGCCCGGGAAACCCCGGGCACCACCGGGCTTCCAGCGGCGGCCCCGTGCGTCCGGCGCCGTCCGCTGATCCTCGCAGACCGCCGGGAAGGGACCCGGGCCGTGTTGGAGAACTGGCGCCGTCCGCCCGGAGGGCGGGGCTCGCGGAGTCTGGTGCGTGCCATCGCAATGCGGTGGGGGGTGCCCCGACCGAAGGTCGGGGGGACTTGTCCTCGTACTGGGCGTACGTGGACGATCCCGACAGCGCAGCGAGGTGCGTGCCGGGGGCCCTTCCGGGCGAAGTTCTGGGGGAGTCGCGAGCCAGGCGGGAGTTCTAGAACCGGCCTAAGGCTGTCCCGTAACCCCCGGCGGGCTCACGACGACAGCTACGGCACCTCGCTGCGTTGTCGAATCGCCCGAATACGCCCAGTATGAGGACGACCCTCCGCCTTGCGATGCACCGCATCTGACGCCGTGCGCTGATCCACCGGGGATTACGGGACAGCCCTTAGCTCTCGGAGGACTTCCCGTTCGCACGCGTGCCCCCTGCGGACGCACCCGCCTTGACCCCGCCGTCCTTCCCCCCGGTCGGTGTCTCGAACGACTCCAGCGCCTCGAGCACGTCCTGCACCCGGGAGATCTCGGCCTGGATGTCCTCGCGCCGGCGCACCAGGACTTCGAGCTCCCGCTTGCCGTCCCCGACCAGACGGTCGGCCTCGCGGTCGGCCTCGGCCTTGACGGCCTCGGCTGCGCGGACCAGCTCCGCCTTCTTCTGCTCGGCCTCCTTGAGCAGCGCCTCGGCCTTCTTCACCGCGGCGATCCGCACCTTGCCGGCCTCTGAATTGGCTTCCGAGACCAGCTCCTTGGACTTCGCCGCGGCCTCTTCCTGCTGCTCGATCGCGGCCTTGACCAGCTGGTCGGCCCGCTCGCCCGCGGCCTTCAGCTGCTCGGCGGCCTCCCTGCGGGCCCGCTCGTGCAGCTCCTCGACCTCGCCCTCGACACGGGTACGGAGCTCCTCCGCACGCTCCCGGACGGCGGTCGCGTCGCGTCGGGCACCCACGAGCAGTTCGTCGGCGTCCGTACGGGACTTCTCCACCAGCCCGTTGCCCTCGACCCTGGCGGCGGCCACCAGCCGGTCGGCCTCCTTGCGGGCGGCGCCCACCATGGTGTCGGCCTGCTCCTCGGCCTCGGTGGTGGCGCGCAGCGCCTCCTCCTGGGCCTTGCCGATGAGCTGGTCGGCCTGCTCGGCGGCGTCCGCGCGGCGCTTCGCCGCGTCCGCGCGCGCCTCGTCGAGGCTGCGTTCCGCGTCCTCCCGGGCCTTCGCCCGCAGCTGCTCGGCCGCGTTCTCGGCCTCCGCGTGCAGTCGCTTCGCCTCCGCCCGGACACGGTCGGCGGCCTGCTGGGCCGAGCCCACTGCCTCCGCCGCCTCGGCCCGGATCCGCTCCGCCTCCGCGGTCGCCTCGGCGATGAGCTGGTCGGCCTGTTCGGCCGCCGCGGTACGGCGCTTGTCCGCGGCCTTGCGGGCCTCGTCCAGCACCTTCTCCCCGTCCGCCCGGGCCGCGGCGCGCAGCTCCTCGGCCTGCGCCTCGCCCTCGGCCTTGGCCTGCTCCGCCTCGCTGCGCAGCCGTACCGCGTCCTCCTCGGAGACCGACAGCAGCTCGGCGGCCTCGGTGGTGAGCCGGTCGGCCTCGCTCGTCGCCTCGCCGATCAGACGGTCGGCCTGGGCTGCGGCCTCGGAGCGGATGCGGTTGGCGTCCTCGCGGGCATCGGCGCGCGTCCGCGAGGCGTCCTGCTCGGCCGATGCCAGCGCGTCCGACGCCTCCGTACGCATCCGCTGGGCGTACTCCGAGGTGTCCGCGCGCAGCCGGTCGCTCTCCGCGATCGCGTCGGCCATGGTCCGCTCGGCGAGTGCCGTCGCGGCCTCCGCCTCCTCTTGGGCACGGGTCCGGATGCGGTTGGCGTCCTCGGTGGCCCGCTCCCGCTCCGCGTACGCGTCGGCGCGGACCCGGTCCGCCTCTTCCTGCGCCTCGGTCCGCGTACGCTCGGCCGCGTGCTCGGCTGCGCTGCGCAGCCCCGTGATCTCCTGCTCGGCCTGCTCCTGGAGACCGGACACGGAATCCCGTACCTGCTGAGCGGTCTGCTCGGCCGCCGTGACCATCTCGGTGGCCCGCCGGTCCGCGTCCTCGACCAGCCGCTGCGCCTCGGCCTGTGCCTCCTCGACCCGCTTGCGGGCGGCGGCGAGCAGCTCCTCGCTCTGCTCGCGGGCCAGCTCACGCTCCTGGTCCGCCTCGGAACGGGCCGCGGAGAGGATCTCCTCGGCCTCCCTGCGGCGCCGGGACGCCTCCTCCTGCGCCGCGGCCAGCGCCTCCGTGGCCTCCTGACCGACGCGCTCGGCGGCGGCAGCCGCCTCGGTCCGCAGCCGGTCGGCGGTCTCCTGCGCCTCCGTCGTCAGCCGCTCGGCCTCGGTGACGGCCTCGGTGCGCAGCCGCACCGCCACCGACTCGCCTTCGGCACGCGAAGCGGACGCGTCGGACGCGGCCTCGTCACGCAGCCGTTCGGCCTCCTGCTCCGCCTGCTCCTGGAGCGTCCGGATCCGCTCGGCGGCCTCGGTGCGCAGCCGCTCCGACTCCTCCGCCGTCTCCCGGCGCAGCTGCTCGGCCTCCACACGGGCCTCGGACAGCGCCTGCTCGGCCGCGTCGCTGCGGGTCTGCGCCTCGGAGTGCAGCCGGGTCAGCTCCTCGTCCGCCTCCCGGCGGCGGGCGACCGCGGCACGCGCCGCTTCCTCGCGTACCTCGGCCGCGGCGCGCTCGGCCGCGGCCTTCATCTCGTCGGCCTGCTCCTCGGCCTCCGTGCGCAGCCGGTCCGCCTCCGCGCGAGTGCGCTCCAGCGTCTCCTCCGCCTGCCGGCGCAGGGTCGTGGCGCGCTCGATGGCCTCCGTACGGACCCGCTCGCTGTCCGTCGTCGCCCCGGAGCGCAACTCGTCAGCGTCCGCCTTCGCCTTGGTCAGCAGCTCCTCCGCCGACCTGGCCGCCTCCTCGATCTGCTGGACGGCGTCGCGTCGCGCCTCGCCGCGGATCTGCTCGCCCTCGGCGACCGCCTCCGACCGCAGCTGCTCGGCCTCGCCGCGCAGCCGCCGCGCCTCCTCCTGGAGCTCGACCGTCTTGGCGCGGTACTCCTTGGTGTCGTCCTTCGCGGCGCCCTTGAGCTCCTCGACGGTGTCGTTGGCCTCGTTGCGCAGCCGTTCGGCCTCGGACTCCGCCTCCCGGCGGATCCGCTCGGCCTCCTCCGCGGCCTTGCGCGTGGTCGCCTTGGCCTCCTCGGAGGCCTTGTTCAGGACCTCCTCGGCGGTACGGGCGGCCTTCGCGAGCTGGGCCGCCGAGTCCTCGGCGGCGACGGTGCGTGCCTTGTCGGATGCCTCGGCGAGGACCTTCTCCGCCTCCGCGCGGGCGTCCGCGAGGGCCTGCTCGGCGTCGCTCCTGAGGGCCTCGGCCTCCTTGGTGGCCTCGGCCACCAGTCGGGCGACCTCCGACTTGGCCGTACGGGTCCGCTGCTCGCTGGCCGACTCGGCGCTCGCCAGCGACTTGGCCGCCGACTCCCTGGCCTGCGCGACGAGCTTCTCACTCTCGGCGCGCGCCTCGCGCAGCTTCTCCTCGGCCTCCTGCATCCGCTGCTCGGCCGCCCGGCCGAGCTCGGTGGCCTGCTGGCGGACCTGGTCCGACTCGGCCGAGCTGGACGAGCGCAGCCGCTCGGCGTGGCTGGTGGCCTCCTGGGCCTGCGTGGAGGCGGCGTTCAGCAGCCGCTCGGCGTCCTTGCGGGCCCGTAGCAGGATCGCCTCGGCCTCGCCGCGGGCCGTATCGGCCTGGGCCGAGATCCGCTGCCGGGTCTCCTCGGCGACCCGGGTGGCCTCGGTGCGCGCGGCGGCCAGCTTCTGTTCGGCCTCGGCGCGGGACTCGTCGAGCAGCCGGCGGGCCTGGGCCTCGCTGCGGGCTCGCAGCTGCTCGGCCCACGCCACGTTCTCGTTGACATGCGCCTCGACGGTCTGACGGCGCTCGGCCAGTTCCTGGTCAAGACGCTGGCGGCGCTGGTTGGCCTCGGCGTGCAGCTCGGCCTGGAGCCGTGCCTGGTGCTCGGCGTGCTCCTGGAGGATTCGCTGGGTCTGCGCCCGGGCGTCCCTCAGCTCCCGCTCGGCGTCGGAGCGCAGCTGGTCGGCCTGGATCTGGGCGTTACGGAGGAGCTGCTCGGCCTGGTAGCCCATGTCCGCGCTGTCGTACGCGGGGCGCGTGGCGAGCGTGCGGCGCGCCTCGTGCAGCTTGGCCCGGAGCACCTCGACCTGGTAACCGAGGTCCTCGGCGTGCTGGACGGCCTTCTCCCGCTCGGTCCGCAGCCGCTCCATCTCGGCTTCGAACCGCGAGAGATGGTCGTCGTCAGCTCGGTGGCTCTCCTGGCGTTCGTAGCCCCGCACTGCGCCGTCCCATCCGTCCCCTGGTCGCAACTCTGTACAGACGAGCACCGTTCCCCGGCGAACGGCCCCCCGGGGACATGGTGGCAGATCGAACATCGCCCTCGGACAGCGCTGTGGCGCGGCTCCGATCCGGCCCCGGCCCGGAGCCGCCCACTCTACCGGGCCGGGAATCCAGAGGTCAGTGCTCCGCCGATGACGGGTCGGCCGAGGTGACGAGTTCGGTCAGGACTCCATGGCAGTCCTTGGGGTGCAGGAAGGTGATACGGGATCCCATCGAGCCGATGCGCGGCTCGTCGTACAGCACGCGTACGCCCTTGCTCCGGATGTCACCGGCGGCACCGTCCACGTCCGCGGTGCCGAAGGCGATGTGGTGCACACCCTCGCCGTTCTTGGCCAGCCACTTCCCGACCGCGGAGTCCTCCCGGGTGGGCTCGAGGAGCTGGAGGTACGAAGCTCCGCCGTCCGAGGTCTCGTTGATCTTGAGCATGGCCTCGCGGACGCCCTGCTCCTCGTTGACCTCGGTGTGGAAGACCTCGAAACCGTAGGTGGCCTTGTAGAACTCAACGGTCTTGTCGAGGTCGAAACAGGCGATCCCGATGTGGTCGATTCGCGTCAGCATGGCTCCAGTGGAGCGCCCGTGTGATGGTTACGCAACGTGCGCGCCATCACACCGGCTGGCCGGTGACCGGGATGCGAACCCCTCAGTACAGTTCAAGTAAACCCTCGTTCACTCCTCAGCCGCCGCGCTGGAAGGGGATCCCCATCTCATGTCTGGTACGAACAGCACCACCTCCGTGATCGTCGCCGGCGCCCGTACCCCCATGGGGCGGTTGCTCGGTTCCCTCAAGTCCTTTTCCGGCGCCGATCTGGGCGGTTTCGCGATCAAGGCGGCGCTGGACCGGGCCGGGATCGGCGGCGACCAGGTCCAGTACGTGATCATGGGCCAGGTGCTCCAGGCGGGCGCGGGCCAGATCCCGGCCCGTCAGGCGGCCGTCAAGGCCGGCATCCCGATGAACGTCCCGGCGCTCACCATCAACAAGGTGTGTCTGTCCGGACTCGACGCGATCGCCCTCGCCGACCAGCTGATCCGCTCCGGTGAGTTCGACGTGATCGTCGCCGGTGGCCAGGAGTCCATGACCAACGCCCCGCACCTGCTGCCGAAGTCCCGCGAGGGCTTCAAGTACGGCGCGGTCGAGATGCTCGACGCGATGGCGCACGACGGCCTCACCGACGCCTTCGAGGGCATCGCGATGGGCGAGTCCACGGAGAAGCACAACACCCGCCTCGGCCTCGCCCGTCCCGAGCAGGACGAGGTCGCCGCGCAGTCCCACCAGCGGGCCGCCGCCGCGCAGAAGAACGGTCTCTTCGAGGCCGAGATCACCCCGGTGGAGATCCCGCAGCGCAAGGGCGAGCCGGTGCTCTTCAGCAAGGACGAGGGCATCCGCGCCGAGACGACCGTGGAGTCCCTCGGCAAGCTGCGCCCCGCCTTCGCCAAGGACGGCACGATCACCGCGGGCACCTCCTCGCAGATCTCCGACGGCGCCGCGGCGGTCGTGGTGATGAGCAAGGCGAAGGCCCAGGAGCTCGGCCTCGAGTGGATCGCCGAGATCGGCGCCCACGGCAATGTGGCTGGTCCGGACAACTCGCTCCAGTCCCAGCCGTCCAACGCGATCAAGCACGCGCTGAAGAAGGACGGCCTGGAGGTCTCCGACCTCGATCTGATCGAGATCAACGAGGCGTTCGCCGCGGTCTCCGTGCAGTCGATGAAGGACCTCGGGGTTTCCCCGGAAAAGGTGAACGTCAACGGCGGCGCGATCGCGCTCGGCCACCCGATCGGCATGTCCGGCGCCCGGATCGTGCTCCACCTGGCCCTGGAGCTGAAGCGGCGTGGCGGCGGTGTCGGTGCGGCGGCGCTGTGCGGTGGCGGCGGTCAGGGCGACGCGCTGATCGTCCGCGTCCCGGCCAAGTGACCGTCGAGTCGGCCACGTAACCATCGGGTCATCGAGATCATCGAGTCCCAACCGTCGAACGGAGCAGCGTGATGGTGGACGTCCCCGAGCTGGTCGCCCAGGCGAGGGAAGGCCGGCCGCGGGCCGTGGCCCGGCTGATCTCCCTCGTCGAGGGAGCGGCCCCCCAGCTCCGCGAGGTCATGGCGGAGCTCGCTCCCCTGACCGGCGGCGCGTATGTGGTGGGGCTGACCGGTTCGCCCGGTGTCGGCAAGTCGACGTCCACCTCCGCGCTGGTGACGGCGTACCGGAAGGCGGGGAAGCGGGTCGGCGTGCTCGCCGTCGACCCGTCGTCGCCGTTCAGCGGCGGAGCGCTGCTGGGCGACCGGGTCCGGATGTCGGATCACGCCTCGGACCCGGGCGTCTACATCCGTTCGATGGCCACCCGCGGCCATCTCGGCGGCCTTGCGTGGGCCGCACCGCAGGCGATCCGGGTGCTGGACGCCGCGGGCTGCGATGTCGTCCTGGTCGAGACCGTCGGCGTCGGCCAGTCGGAGGTGGAGATCGCGTCGCAGGCCGACACGTCGGTGGTCCTGCTCGCGCCCGGCATGGGCGACGGGATCCAGGCGGCGAAGGCGGGCATCCTGGAGATCGGCGATGTCTACGTCGTCAACAAGGCGGACCGTGACGGCGCCGACGCCACCGCCCGCGAGCTCAACCACATGCTCGGCCTCGGCGAATCGAGGGCTCCGGGCGACTGGCGGCCACCGATCGTGAAGACGGTCGCTGCGCGGGCCGAAGGCATCGACGAGCTCGTCGAGGCCCTTGAGAAGCACCGTGCCTGGATGGAGGAGCACGGCGTCCTCGCCGAGCGCCGCACCCGCCGCGCGGCCCACGAGGTCGAGACCATCGCCGTCACCCGTCTCCGTGAACGCATCGGCGACCTGCATGGCGACCGCCGCCTGGAAACCCTGGCCGCCCGCATCGTCGCAGGCGAGACGGACCCGTACGCGGCGGCGGACGAGCTGGTCGCCGGACTGATCGACTCCTAGGCCGGGAAGTGCTTCTGAGCCCGGGCCGGACTGCGGGGCCCGGGCGCGGCCTGGCTAGACCTTGCCGCGGCGCCCGCGCAGGTGTTCCGCGACCGGTGTCAGTGACGCCCGGAGGTCGGCCAGGGCCTCGGGCGACAGCAGGTCGATGAAGTGCTGGCGGACGGACTCGACGTGGTGCGGGGCCACCTTGCGCATGGTTTCCATGCCGTGGTCGGTGAGCACGGCGAACAGCCCGCGCCGGTCGGACTCGCAGTTCTCCCTGCGGACCAGGCCCGCGTTCTCCATGCGGGTGATCTGGTGGGAGAGCCGGCTCTTGGACTGGAGCGTGGCCGAGGCCAGGTCACTCATCCGCATGCGCAGGTCCGCCGACTCCGAGAGGTTCACGAGGATCTCGTAGTCGTTGATGGTCAGGCCGAACGGCTGAAGGTCCCTCTCCAGCTGGTAGGTCAACAGCCTGGTGACATCCAGGTAGGTGCGCCAGGCGCACTGCTCCGCGTCGGTCAGCCAGCGGGTGGCAGTTTCGGTCTCCATATATGCATACTACCCTAAGAAGTTGAAATCCGTACGAAGTCTGGGAGTGTGACCTCGGGCACCCGGGTCCCCCGAACACGGGTGCGGACGTTCGACGTCACACTCCGCAGACTACCGCTCACAGTCCGAAGCGCCGCTGGAGGTCCCCAAGCTGGCCGGGAAGGCGCGGCGACGAACCGTGGTGGCCAGACGCCCCATGGCCCCCACCGGGCACACCGTCGGCGTAGGGAACCGTGCCGGTGGCTTGTTCCGGCATCAGGGCCTCCGACGACTGGAGCAGCACCGTGCCCGCGCCGACGAACTCGAACTGGTGCTCCTCGCCCGACACCCCGCCGATCCCGGTCAGTTGCCGCAGCCCGCCCATGACCCCGCTCATGTAGCCGTGGTCGTAGTGATGGCAGGGGGACGGGCAGTCCGCCCAGCCCACCAGTGCCTGCGGGTCCACCCGGATGGGCGGCTCCACGAACATCACGGGACCGTTCGACGCGGCGACGAACTTGCCGGTGCCGATCAGGGTCAGGAAGCCCGGCACGATCGACTGCTTGAGCGCGAGCGAGGGCTGGTACGCCAGCAGGTTCCCGGACCGGATGGTCAGATTGCCCTCGTCGAGATCGAAGGAGTTGACGTCGAACGCTCGGTCCGCGAGCAGCATCTTGCCGCTGCCCTCGGCCACCACCCAGTCGCTCGCGTGCAACGGCGAGTGGAAGCTGGTCCGCATCAGCCGGTCCAGCCTGCCGCGGCCGATCCCGTTGAACTCGATCTGCCCGTAGTAGGCGATCATCTTGCCCTTCTGGAGGAACCACTGGGAGCTCTTGAGCTCCACGCAGAAGGTGTACGCGTTGACGTTGTCATCGCTCGGCAGGGTCATCGGGTCGAAGATGACAGGGGCGCTCACAGCTTCTCCTCCGACGCCTGGACGTAGACCACACCGTTGCCGCTCAGCTCCAGCTGGAAGGCCTCACCCGAGCCGCGCCCCACCATGTCGCGCCAGCCCAGCGCGGTGGAGAGCTTGTTGCGCACATCGCCGTGGTGGGCGACATACGCCTGCGGGTCGACATGGACGGGGCGGCTGGGGGTGATCGGCAGTTCGATCACCCCGCCGTGCGCCATCACCGCGACCGCGCCATGGCCCTTCAGGGTCGTGGTGAACAGCCCCTGCCCCGTGACCTGGCCGCGGACCATGCCCATGACCCCGCCCTGCGAGCCCATGAACATCGTGCCCTGCTGGAGGGTGCCGTCGAAGGCGAGCAGCCGGTCGGCCTCCACGTACAGGGTGTCCCCGGTCAGGCCGATCACCTGCACGTGATGCCCGCCGTGGCCGAACATCACGGTCCCCGATCCCTCGACCGTCATCAGCGGGGTCGCCTCGTCGGCCACCCGCCGCCCGATCATCGACATCAGGCCACCCTGGCCGCCGGCGATGTTCGGAGTGAACGACACCTGGCCCTTGTACGCGAGCATCGCGCCGCGCTGGCTGTACATCTTCTGGCCGGGGACGATCGTCGCCTCGACCATCTTGGAGTTGATCTCGCGGAACGGCATCAGACGTCCCCTCCGATGGTGTTCCGCTCGCTCGGCTGCACGTACACGAGCCCGTCGCCCTCGAACCGGATCTGGAACGCCTCGCCGCCGCCCTCGCCCAGCAGGGTGCGGAAGGTGACCCCCGACTGGAAGCTCTGCCGTACGTTGCCCTGGTGGGCGATGTACGCGCCGGGGTCGACGGACAGCGGGTACTGCGGGCTCACCCTCAGCACCACCGCCGGACCGTCCGACATGATCGCGGCCTGGCCCGTGCCCTCGACGGTGGTCGTGAACAGCCCGTTCCCGGTCGCGCCGCCGCGGATCCCGGTGAAGCTGGTGCCGGTGCGCAGCCCACCGTCCGTGCAGAGCAGATTGCTCGACTCGACATACAGCTTGTCGCCGTGCAGCGAGACGAGATTGATCTCGGACGCGCGGTCGGCGAAGTAGCAGGTGCCCTGGCCCTTCACCTCCATCATCGTCATCTGCTCGCCGGTGAGCCGGCGGGTCACCATGCCGCGGATGCCCTCACCGCCGCCGGACAGTTTCTTGAAGGCCATCTGGCCGTCGTACGCGACCATCGACCCGTTCTTGGCCTTGACGGCGTCCCCGGTCATGTCGACGGCCAGCACCTTGCTGCCTTGAAGTCGGAACATTGCCACGGGGTGAAGGTACTCGGCGGGGTACGTTCCCGGACAGGCCCCCCGGAATGAACCTGACCCTGAGCCGTCCCTGAGTCCACCCGGGTAAAGGGCAGGAAAAGACCGATGCCACAATGGAACCGCTTGTGCACCCGTTCACAAGATTGTCGGGACGCCCGACCCCCTCGACTCCCTCGACACGAAGGTGCCTCACGTGGACATCAAGACCGCCTCCTCCCTCCACCGCCTCCGGCTCGTCTCCGCCCCGGAGGCCGTGTCGTTCCTGCTGCTGCTCGTCTGCTCGGTGCTCAAGCGCACGACGGAGTTCAACGCGGTCCCGGTCATGGGCGCGATCCACGGCCTGCTGTTCGTCGTCTACGTTCTCTTCTGGCTGGACGCCTGGAACCGCACCAAGTGGAGCTTCGGCACGGCCGCCCTCTACTTCGTCCTGTCGGTGCTCCCCTTCGGCGGCTTCGTCGCCGAACGCAAGCTGAAGCGCGAGGCCGAGGCGGCTGTGATCGCCTCCCGCGCCCGCCGCGAAGGCGTGGTCAACGCATGATCGTCGCCTTCTCCGTGACCCCGCTGGGCGTGGGCGAGGACGTCGGCGAGTACGTCGCCGACGCGGTCCGCGTCGTCCGCGAGTCCGGACTGCCCCACCGCACCGACGCGATGTTCACCTCGGTCGAGGGCGACTGGGACGAAGTGATGGACGTCGTCAAGCGCGCGGTGGCCGCCGTCGAGGAACGCGCACCGCGGGTGTCGCTGGTCCTCAAGGCGGACATCCGCCCCGGCGTGACCGACGGACTGACGTCCAAGGTCGAGACGGTGGAACGGCACCTGTCCGCCTGACCTGCCGTATGTGCGAAGAAGCCTCCGGCCTGCGCCGGGGGCTTCTTCGTGTCCGGGGGGATCGAGCGACCGCTCCAGGAGCCCGGGGCGTGGCGCAGGGCTCTCGCTGCACTGGAGTCCAGTGCAGCGAGGAAGCTGCCGCAGCGGATGTCGGCCGTATGACGCCGACAGGAGGCAGTGCCTGCGCCCGACCGCCCGACTGCGGTTCCGCCGGCGCGCTACGGGCCGCGCGTGCCCGTGCTATGTGTGTTCAGGCAGCGAGGGCATTGGCACGGTGGCCACACGGAGGACAGCAGCGGCGGCAGGCCGTCGGTGCTCCGAACAACCTTCTCGGGTCCCCAGGTGCGCCCGCTGTCCCGGGATACCCGCAGCGTCAGTAGGGGCTGTCGGGCGCCCGTCCGGCCTCCACCGCTGTTCTGGGCCGTCACTGATGCCCCTCGGGGTGCCGCCGCAAGTAGACATTGCAGTCGGACACGGTGGTCATGTCGCCGCCCGCGCGGGCTCGGTCGCGGACCGCCGCGAGTTCGGTGCACCCAGCGCACCCTTCGGTGGGCTCGGGCTCGGATTCCAGGCGCAACGGCAGTTCGAGCGGGGGCATGCTGTATCGCACGGGTTCGGTCATGCTGCGATCGTGACCGACTCTGGAGGACGTATCTCGTCCCATATTGGGGACGGTTGGGATGTTGGAGCGCTAGGGTCGAAGAAAGCCCAAAAGGCCGGAGTGCGGGGGTTGACGTGAACGATGCGCTTCGGTCCGCCATAGACGACGCTGGCTTGTCCGCACGTCAGCTCGCCTGCCGGGTAGGGGTATCCGCGAAGCAGGTGGAACGATGGATCAGCAATCGTGATCTCACACCGCACGCTAGAAACCGAGCGGACGCCTGTCAGGCGCTGGGAGTCGACGAAGAAATGCTGTGGCCAAAGGCTGTCCAGAACCGAGTGAAAACCGGCACCGACCGTGAGCTGGTCCATAGCTACCCCTACCGGTCCGCGTGCCCTTCGACTGTCTGGACCGAGCTGGTGGAGTCAGCGCACACGGAACTGTTCCTTGCCGGGTACACGAACTACTTCTTCTGGACGCAGGTGCCCCACTTTGCCGACACGATCCGGCGCAAGGCCGAGTCGGGGTGCCGGGTCCGCTTCCTGCTGGGGGACCCCGACGGGGAAGTGACACGTCAGCGGGAGGCGATCGAGGACGTGGCTCTGTCCGTCTCCACGCGCATCAGGATCACCCTGGAGCACCTTGACCGCCTTGGACCGCAGGCGGGCTTGGAAACGCGATTCTCCGCTCCATCGGACGCCATCAACCACGTGAGCCTGTCCGTATTCAGGTTCGATGACGACGCTCTGGTCACTCCGCATCTCGCGCGCCTCGTCGGCCACGACTCCCCGCTCCTGCATCTGAGTCGGCACGGTAACGGAGGCATGTTCGACCGGTTCGCAGAGCACAGCGAGGAACTGTGGAGGCGGGCGCAGACGCGGAATCGTGAGACCCGTGCGTGAACGCGCCCGCCATCGCACCGCCGGTCGCCGCTGACGTCATGGCGTGGGCGGTGCAGGAGTCCTGCCCGGCTCGGGGCTGACTTGTCCTCGGTCAGTCACAGGCGGTCTCTGTGGCGGTACCTGGAAGATGCCTTCGTCGAGGAGCGCCGTGCCCAGCTCAGTCGCGAGCAGCCCCCGTGTGCCGTGCCAGCTCGGCATCGGAGCGGTGGCGCGTCGAAGGACGGTCCGGTCGAACGCCTGGACCACCGCGTAGAGCAGGAATCCGAGTACGAGTACCGTGCTGATCAGCGCATACACGGGAGCGTAGGCCGGATCGAACATCGAGCGGCGCTCGTCCACCTCGGCCGCGTTGATGCCGAAGAACGCGAACAGCAGACCAAGTGTTGCCGTCACCGTTGTCACAAAAGTGACTGCCGCCACCGTCCGTACCCGCCGACGGTCAGCAGCCCGCTGCTCGACCGATTCGACGGCGGTCAGCTCTGCCGCCGTGGCGTTGCCGAGACGCTGCAATGTCTGGCTGACGGCAGCAGCCCGCTCGGTCAGTCCCATCGCCTCGTACAGGGCGGAGTGGTAGGAGGCCGGCCGCAGGGAGGGAATCAGCGTGGCCAGGTCCGCCGGGATCTCGACGCTGTAGCCGAGCTCGAGCTCAAGATGGCTCTGGGCTCCTGTGATGTGCTCCAGGACCGCTCGGCGCTCGTGCGGGCGTACATTCTCCGGACGGGTGCGGAAGCGACGCACGTACCTCTCTGCCAGTAGCCGGATCTCACGCAGCCGCGCAGCGGATGCCACGGCCTGGACGGCGGAGAGGAACGCCGCATTCTCCACGTAGTCCTGATGGCCTGTCAGGAGGCTCACATAAGGACCTAAACTGCCGGACGTCGTGGGGCGACGGTTGAGCTCGTCCGGTGCGCAGAGCGCGTCCAGTCCGGCACGAACGGGAAGGTCGGCCCGGTAGATGATGCGCTGGACGATGTCGGGCGGTGGAACGTCCTCAGGAGTCGGCGAAGCGTGGAACACCAACTGATGCCGCTCGGGCAGCAGTGGCGAGGATGCGGCGCCGATGCGCGTGGCGGCGAGTCCCTCCAGTCCCGCACCTCCAAAGCTGACGTCCGCGTAGTACAGATCCTCGAGCAGGGGGATGCAGTCGAGTAGTGACACCGCCAGATCCAGCGTGAGAGCAAGCAGGATCTGGCCGGAAGGGGCTATGAACTGCCACAGCATCGCCGCCGTGGGGGCGTCACGGCTCACACTGTTCCAGCGCCTGGAACGGAAGGTGGCGACGTCCAGCTTGTGGCGGTGCAACACCCTGGGTAATTGGTCGGCGTGCCGGTCATATGAGACAGCAAGTCTGCCCAGGTTCAGTAGGGCGGACGGGAGCGATGAGGGCCCTTCGTCTGCCGCCTGCCCCGGCGCATACGTCCACGATGTCGCGTACACCGTGGTCAACCGGACCCCGTCTCGTGAGGCATAGGGGTCGTAGAGCGCCCTTGGCGAGCCAGGTCTCCGATCCGGGTTGAGCAGATCCGGTGCAAACGGAATCGGCTGCGGCTGGGAGGGGTCAGCGGGCATGCCAGCGCGCGGCATGGTCCCCCTTCCTCAGTGATTCCATGCGCACGGTGAACTCCTGGGCTGCTGCCGAGGAGTGGGATACGTTCTGCATCAGCCACGTCGTCATTCCGAGCTCACGGACCGCACGCAGGACGCGATATCCAGGATCCTTCGTGACGTCGGCCCCGTAGATGTCGCAGAACTCCGCGTACTCCGCAGGGTCGAGCCCGAAACGGTCCACAGCCATGGCAGTGGGCATGAGATCCCAGGCCCGTGGCCCCAGGGCCACGGCCTCGAAATCGATAAGCAACGCGACACCGTCGCGGCGGCGCAGGACATTGCCACGGTGAGCGTCACCGTGTATGAGACCCCTGGTCGGATCCGAGGATACAAAGTCCTTGAAGCCGGCCTCGACGCTTGTACACGCCGCGCTCAGGAACTCCAGATCCTTCTCCGGGACACCGCCGTTGCCGTTGTCCTCGGACGCCCGGTCGAGCCTCAGGCGCATGACAGGGAAGGGATCGAGGTCAGGGACAGGAAAGTCCGGTGGCGGAAGCGCGTGGAGTTCACGCAGCAACACAGCCAGATCGGTGAAGGAGGCAGGCGTCCCGCTGGGCGGCACGTACTCCCAGAAGGTGACGAGGCGCCCCTCCGCGTTGACGGGTTGGGGCAAGTCGTCCCGGGGTGGTAGCCCCGGATACCCCTGTGAAAGCAGCCAAGCCGCTGTCGCCAGCTCTTTCTCGACCTTCTCGATCAAGGCGTCTGAGCGGGCGACCCGGTATACGAGGCTCAGTGTTGGACTGACGAAGAGGGCGTTTTCGCCAAGCCGCAGTAGGCGAATGTCGGCGGGTAGAGCCGCACCGATGATTCGGACTGCCGCGCGCAGTGCCCGAGCTGCTGATTCCTCGGTGAAGGGCTCGTGATCCTGCGGGAGTTGAGATCCACTCATAGCCGGATCAGCTTCACCAGCGTACGGCGGGAGTGTCAAGTGCGCCCGTGCTCCAGCGGATCACCGAGGCAATGCGGGGCTCCGGCCGGGATGACGGAACGAAGCGCGCCGCTTCTCGGGACGGGCGGGCGTCTGTCATCGCCGGAAAGGGATCTGACGACACTCGTCCGAATGCTCTAGTGTCCTCCCGATCTGAGGGGGAACACATGCTCGTAGAGTTGGGGGCTCGCTGCTGTGGTGCGCTTGCGATGCCCGTCGCCGGCTGGACGCGGAGGAGTCCGGATGAGCCGGTTGAGTGGTCCATGCCGGGTCGAGGTAGGGCGGTCCGCGCCGACACCACGCCAGGCTGGAGTAACGGGACTCGGCTCATTCGCCCGAGGCCGGCGCTGTCCCGCCGTTGGCGTGCCCTTGCTCCCTACGCCTCTCACACCAGAAACGGCATTCCGACGTGACACGTGACGACATCGCGGTTGGCCTACTGGTGTGTGGCGCCCTCATCTGGTTCCTGCTCTTCCCTCTGCGGCCCCAGAACGGGAAGCTCGCGGGTCCCGATCCCGACCTGCGACGCGCGCTCGCCGCCGCCCACCTCGGCGCCTGGAAGCCGGCTGCGGAGCTGCTCGCCGGGGCCGGCCAGGACTGGGGCAGCGTGCCCTCTACGCCGAGCACTTGTCATCTCTCACTGGACGAATAGGGGGCCGGTGGCTGCGGGGCTGGGATGCAGCCCGTCCCGGTGACCCAGATGTGGCACTACTCAAAGCACGCGCCCGGGTCCACTACGCGTGGAAGCTGCGCGGTGCGGCCTTTGCCCGTCAGACACCCGCTCGGCGAATGAGGCGCTTCCACCGGCAGCTGATGGCCTCCCGCGAGGAGATAGCGGTTGCGGCCACCCTCAATCCCGACGACCCCACCCCGTACGTCGCGGAGATCTGGACGGCGCTCGGCCTCGGCTATTCCCACCAGCAGATGCGCGAGTTGTGGGCGGACATCGCCGCACGGGCACCTCATCACTTCGAGGCTCACTTCAGCGCCGTCCAGTACTGGAGCGCCAAGTGGCGCGGCTCCGACGAGTTGGCGCGCACGTTCGCACGACAGGCCTCCAGCGGGGCGCCCAGAGGGAGCCTGATGGCCGCGCTGCCTCTGTTCGCCTGGTACGAGACCATCCTTGCCCAGCGCACTGAGGTGCTTGGCTATCGCTCCTCCGAAGTCCGCGCCATGGTGGATGCTGCACTGGGAGACGTAGACGCGGCCGACGGACACCCGCGCCTGCCGGAGGTGCGTCATCTGCTGGCTCACTGCTTGTACGAACAGGGCCGCCGCCAGGAAGCGCTGGAACAGTTCCGCAAGGTGGACGGATACGTTGGCGCTGTTCCGTGGCGCTACTCCTCCCATAAACGGCTCTACTACCGAGCGACCCGCACAGCGGCGGCCCGCGGCGCCCTGATCGAGTCGTTGCGCCGCTGATTTCACTCGACGCACCCTGAACAAGGAGCTCTGGTCGGCATCGGGGCACGGTAAACCTGGTGTATCCCGTGCGGTAGTTCGGCAGGTCAGTGATTTCGTCGGGTGTCTGAGGCAAGGCTGCTTGCAGGTGGGCGAAGACAGGTGCCGAACAGCCCGGATCGGGAGCCCTCTCTCCGCGTTCAGTCCGTGCCCGGCGCCGCCGCCAGTGCGATGCCCAGCGGAGTGCGCTCGTAGAGCACCTGGTGTCCGTAGCGCCGAGAGCGCAGCAGGTCCGCGTCCCTCAGGACCGACAAATGTGCCGAGACGCTCGACGGTGCGAGGCCCAGGCGGTGCGCCAGGGCTGTGGTGCCGGCGGGTTCGTCCAGGGCGCACAGGACCTCCGCGCGTACCCGGCCGAGGAGGCGGGACAGGGCTTCCGGGGTGCGGGCGGACGGGGTGGACCAGAGGCCGGCGATGCCGCGGGCGGGGTAGACGAGGGTCGGCTGCCATGGAGGGTCGAAGCCGCTGACCACGTCGGGCCAGGAGAAGACGCTGGGCATCAGCACCAGGCCCGCGCCGTCCAGATCGCGGTGGTGGCTGCTCGCGGTGTCGAGGGTCAGGGTCGACGTACCGTCCCACTCCAGCCGGGGATGGAGCTCCCGCAGCAGCCCTTCGAGGCCCACCTCCGCCAGCCGCCGCGAGTGGTACGCGATGTCCGCCTCCAGCAGGGCCCGGAGCCGGGGCCAGTCCGGGGCGACCAGGGTCCGCCAGGCCCGCTCGATCAGTGCGGCCAGTTCCCGCAGCGCACCTGCCGGGTCCGCGAGCATCGCCCGTGCCTCGGGCCGGTCCGTCGTGCCCGCGTCGGCCAGGGCGCGCGCCAGGTCGTCCCGTGCCAGCTCCGGATCCGTGGCCCTGACCCGGGCGATCTCCTCCTCGAAGGTGGCGGCGGGTCCGATGGGCGGCGGGTAGAGGCAGTCCGGGTTGTGGCCCCGGCGTGGCATCAGCAGCAGGAGCGGCGTGAAATCGAGGCCGTCATCGGTGGCCAGCGCTCCGCGCAGTCGGCGCAGCCATGGCAGGTGGTAGCCGTGGCGCTCGGGCCGGGCGAGGGTGCGCACCGCTTCATGGGTCTCCCAGAGCGGTGACAGCGCGAACCGGCAGCGGAGCAGATCGGCCTCGCCGAAGTGGAGTGTGAACGGCACCCCGCCCCCCTGAATGTGAGCCGCCAAGATTCGTACCCAGCCGAAAGTCTAGGGGCAGGGTGGCCGCGACGGCAGGCTGCGATCATGACCGATCAGCTCGTAGCCCCGGCAGCCCCAGCCGGATACACCGGTGTCCTCGCCGTCCCCGAGTTCCGGGCCGTGTTCGCCGCGCACACCCTCTCACTGCTAGGGGTCGTGGTCAGCGAGATCGCTCTGACCGTGCTCGTCTACGACCTGACCGGGTCGCCGCTGCTGAGCGCCCTCACCTTCGCCCTCGGCTTCCTCCCCTATCTCGTCGGCGGCACGCTGCTCGCAGGCGTCGCCGACCGCTACCCCGCCCGGCGCGTGCTGGTGCTCTGCGACCTCGTCTGCGCGGGGTGCGTCGCTCTGATGGTGCTGCCCATGACCCCGGTCGCGGGGCTGCTCGTGCTGCGCTGTGCCGTCGCCGCCGTGGCCCCCGTGTTCAACGGGACGCGGATGGCGACCCTGGCCGACATCCTCGGGCAGGGAGAGCACTTCGTGCTCGGGCGTTCGCTGCTGCGGATCGTGGCGCAGAGCGCCCAGCTCGTCGGGTTCGGTGTCGGGGGAGTGCTGCTGACCCTGGTACCCGCACGCGGCGCCATCGCGATCACCGCCGTGACCTTTCTCTGCTCGGGGGCGCTGCTGCGGTTCGGGACGGTCCGCAGGCCCGCCCGGGCGGGTGGGAGCGGGGCGCTGCTCCGCGAATCCCTTCAGGGCGCCCGACTGGTGTTCCGGGACCGCCGGATGCGGCTGCTCACTCTGCTGTTCTGGGTGCCGCCGATGTTCGCCGTGGCGCCGGAGGCGCTGGCCGCCCCGTACGCCGACCGGATCGGTGCCGGAAGTGTCGCGCTCGGAGTGCTGATGTGCGCGATGCCGGTGGGCCATGTCGCCGGTGAGCTGTTCGCCGGCTCCGTCCTGAGCGCGGCGGCCCGCTCCCGGGCCGTGCTGCCCCTCGCCGTCTGTTCACTGCTGCCGCTGCTGGCGTACGCGGTACGCCCGGGCCTGTCGCTCGCCGTGCTCGTCCTGCTGCTGGCGGGGCTGGCCTCCGCTTACGGCCTCGGCCTCGACCAGTGGTACGTGGCCGCCGTGCCCGACGAGCTGCGCGGCCGGGCGATGACGCTGCTGACGGCGGGCATGATGACGCTCCAGGGCCTCGGTATGGCGGCGGCGGGCCTCGCGGCGGAGTTCGTTCCCGTGCACCATGCGATCGCCTGCTCCGGGGCGCTCGGTGCCGTCTGCGTACTCGTGCTCGCCATCAGGCTGCGGAAAGATCGGGTACCGAAGTCCGAGACGGGGCTGACCACCATATGACCAGTGGGTATGGTCGTTGCCGTGCCGAAGCCGCTCAGCCTCCCCTTCGACCCCATCGCCCGAGCCGACGAACTCTGGCAGCAGCGCTGGGGCCCCGTGCCCTCGATGGCCGCGATCACCTCGATCATGCGCGCGCACCAGATCCTGCTGGCCGAGGTGGACTCCGTCGTGAAGCCGTACGGGCTGACCTTCGCCCGTTATGAGGCGCTGGTGCTGCTCACCTTCTCGAAGTCGGGTGAGCTGCCGATGTCGAAGATCGGCGAGCGCCTGATGGTGCACCCGACCTCGGTGACCAACACCGTCGACCGCCTGGTCAGGTCCGGTCTGGTCGCCAAGCGGCCCAACCCCAACGACGGCCGGGGCACCCTCGCCTCCATCACGGAGAAGGGCCGCGAGGTGGTCGAGGCGGCGACCCGTGAACTGATGGAGATGGACTTCGGGCTCGGGGCGTACGACGCCGAGGAGTGCGCGGAGATCTTCGCGCTGCTGCGCCCGCTGAGGGTCGCCGCGAACGACTTCGACGAGAAGTGAGCCCCTGGGGGCGTGACGCAGGTCTCCGATCTCCCGGTCCCGTGACACAGGTCTCCCGACCCCCCGGAAAGATCTCCCAAAGCGGGCGGATACCCTCGGCGCCATGAAGAAGAGCGTGCTGACCCGCTACCGGGTGATGGCCTACGTCACCGCCGTCATGCTGCTTGTGCTGTGCACCTGCATGGTGTTCAAGTACGGCTTCGACATGGGTGAGGACGTCACCTTCGCGGTCTCCCAGATCCACGGCATCCTCTACATCATCTATCTGATCTTCGCCTTCGACCTGGGCTCCAAGGCCAAGTGGCCGTTCGGCAAGCTGCTGTGGGTGCTGCTCTCGGGCACGATCCCGACCGCCGCCTTCTTCGTGGAGCGCAACGTCGTCCGCGAGGTCGAGCCGCTGATCGCGGACGCGTCTCCCGCCCCCGTCAAGGCGTAGCCGAGCGGGCCGCCGGCAGGCGACGAGCGGCCCGCCACCACCGCCGTACACACGTGCGGCGGTCTGCCATCGACATTTACTAGGACGTCCTAGTAAATTCGAAGCATGGATGCTGACGCCATCGACGAGGGCCGCCGCCGCTGGCAGGCCCGCTATGACACCGCGAAGAAGCGGAACGCCGACTTCACCACGCTCTCAGGTGATCCGGTCGAGCCGGCCTACGGGCCCCGGCCCGGCGACACCTATGAGGGCTTCGAGCGGATCGGGTGGCCGGGCGAGTACCCCTTCACACGCGGTCTGTATCCGACCGGTTACCGCGGGCGGACCTGGACCATCCGCCAGTTCGCCGGGTTCGGCAACGCCGAGCAGACCAACGAGCGGTACAAGATGATCCTGGCCGCCGGCGGTGGCGGGCTCAGCGTCGCCTTCGACATGCCCACGCTGATGGGCCGCGACTCCGACGACCCCCGCTCACTCGGCGAGGTCGGCCACTGCGGTGTCGCCATCGACTCCGCCGCCGACATGGAGGTCCTCTTCAAGGACATCCCCCTCGGCGACGTCACGACCTCGATGACGATCAGCGGTCCCGCCGTCCCGGCCTTCTGCATGTACCTCGTCGCCGCCGAGCGGCAGGGTGTCGACCCAGGTGTGCTCAACGGCACGCTCCAGACCGACATCTTCAAGGAGTACATCGCGCAGAAGGAGTGGCTCTTCGAGCCCGAGCCGCATCTGCGCCTGATCGGCGACCTGATGGAGTACTGCGCCCGCGGCATCCCCGCGTACAAGCCGCTCTCCGTCTCCGGCTACCACATCCGCGAGGCGGGCGCGACGGCCGCGCAGGAGCTGGCGTACACCCTCGCGGACGGCTTCGGATACGTCGAGCTCGGCCTCAGCCGGGGCCTGGACGTCGATGTCTTCGCCCCCGGGCTCTCCTTCTTCTTCGACGCGCATCTCGACTTCTTCGAGGAGATCGCGAAGTTCCGCGCCGCCCGCCGCATCTGGGCCCGCTGGATGAAGGAGGTCTACGGAGCCAAGACCGACAAGGCGCAGTGGCTGCGCTTCCACACCCAGACCGCCGGTGTCTCGCTGACCGCCCAGCAGCCCTACAACAACGTCGTCCGCACCGCCGTCGAGGCGCTCGCGGCCGTGCTGGGCGGCACCAACTCGCTGCACACCAACGCCCTGGACGAGACCCTCGCACTGCCGTCCGAGCAGGCCGCCGAGATCGCCCTGCGCACCCAGCAGGTGCTGATGGAGGAGACCGGCGTCGCCAATGTCGCCGACCCGCTGGGCGGTGCCTGGTACGTGGAGCAGCTCACCGACCGTATCGAGGCCGACGCCGAGAAGATCTTCGACCAGATCAAGGAGCGCGGACTGCGCGCCCACCCGGACGGCAAGCACCCGATCGGGCCCATCACCTCCGGCATCCTGCGCGGGATCGAGGACGGCTGGTTCACCGGTGAGATCGCCGAGTCCGCCTTCCGCTACCAGCAGGCGCTGGAGAAGGGCGACAAGCGCGTGGTCGGCGTCAACGTCCACCACGGCTCGGTCACCGGCGACCTGGAGATCCTCCGCGTCAGCCACGAGGTCGAGCAGGAGCAGGTCCGCACCCTCGGCGACCGCAAGGCGAAGCGCGATGACGCCCGCGTCAAGCTCGCGCTGGAGGCCATGCTGACCGCCGCCCGCGACGGCTCCAACATGATCGAGCCCATGCTCGACGCGGTACGCGCCGAGGCCACGCTCGGCGAGATCTGCAACGTGCTGCGGGACGAGTGGGGGACGTACACGGAGCCCCCGGGCTTCTAGGGCGTGTTTCGAAAGTAGCGCTGTCCGCCCGGAGGGCGGGCATCACGGTGGGACACGAAGACCTCCGTGCGGTGTAGTCCTAGACACCTCCACCACACCGGAGGTCTTCGCCATGATCAAGACCCGGCACTGTTAACAACGCTCGTGGTCAATACACCTAGCCCCTTCGGGCCCTCTGGCGCAAATCCCTGGAGAGACCGGCCGTCACGCCTCTACCGTGGCGCGATGGCCGGTCTTCCCATTCCCGTACGCGACATACGCGTCCGCTTCCACTACGTCGGCGGCTGCGGCCCCTTCGCGGACATCACCGCCACCTTCGAGCCACCGGACGACGCCGGTGAGCCGGACTTCGTGAACCTCGTGCCCGATGAGGACCTTCCGGACGAGTACGTGGCCGCGTACCGGGCGGGCGTGGCGCAAGGGCTCGGAGGAGACGCCGACGGCGACACCGGCATCGCGGCAGACGTGCTGATCACCGCCGGACGGCACCACATCGTGGACTCATCCGAGTACGGCTTCAAGATCGCCGGTCAGATGGCCGCCCGCGCCGTGCTGATCACGGCCGGGATCCTGCCGCCCGTGGAAGCCCACAAGCTCACCAAGGTGACCTGGCCGGAAAAGTCCAGGCTCATTGGGGAGCATGACCCGCTGCGCCCGTGAAAACGGCTGGAGCGACCGGTCATCGCGGCTCTACCGTGGCGCGATGACCGGTCTTCCCGTCCCCGTGCGCGACCTTCGTGTGCACTACCACCGCATCAACTGCGCCGGCCGCTTCGCACACTTCACCGCCGACTTCGAGCCGCCTGTGGAGGGCGGGGTGGGGGAGTTCCTCAGCACGGCACCGCAGGAAGAGCTGCCCGACGAGTTCGCCGGTCCGCTGTGGACGGGCATCCGGCAGGGTCTCGACGGGACCAGCGCCCGGGTCACCGTCATCGGGGGCCGCCGGCACCCGACGGACTCCTGCGGCCACAGCTACCTGATCGCCGGGTACCTGGCGGGCCGGGCCGCGCTGGTCGTCGCCGGTCTGCTGCCGCCCGAAGAGGCTCCGCCCGCGCGGGACGTGACCTGGTCAGGACAGCCCGTGGCCTGAGGGCCGTCGTCCCGAGCTCCGCTCACCCGGGACCGCGATCGGCGGCGTCCGCGAAGGTGAGCCGGAACAGCGCACCGCCGCCCGGAGCGTTCTCCGCCGTCAGCTCGGCACTGTGCGCCCGTGCGATCTGCCGGGCCATCGCCAGGCCGAGACCCGAACCGGGCAGCGCACGTGCCGACTCCGCCCGGTAGAAGCGGTCGAAGACATAGGGAAGGTCCTCCGGCGCGATCCCCGGGCCGTGGTCGCGGACCGTCAGATCGGCGGAGGTCAAGGAAACCTCGACCGCCGCGCCGGGCGGGCTGAACTTGGCCGCGTTGTCCAGCAGATTGGTCAGCAGCCGCGACAGCCTGGCCGGAACGCCCGGCAGGGTCAGGTCCGTCGTCGCCTCATCCGCCCAGAACGTGAACGCGGTCCCCGGCCAGTGGGCCCGTGCCGTGTCCACCGCGTGCGCGGTGAGCTGCCGCAGCCGCACGGACTCCAGCAGCGGATGCGGCTCCTCGTCCCTGGCCAGCTCGATCAGATCGTTCACCAGGCCGGTGACCTCACGCAGCTGACGCGCCAGCGCCCCGGACGCCCGCTCGCGCTGGGCGTCCGTGAGCCGGTCCGCGCGGGCCAGCAGTTCCGCGTTGGTACGCAGCGCGGTGAGCGGGGTGCGCAGCTCGTGCGAGGCGTCGGCCACCAGCCGGCGCTGGGCGCTGACCGACTGCTCCAGCTCGCCCAGCATGGTGTTGAACGTGGCGGCCAGCCGGGTCACCTCGTCCTCGCGCCCCGGCGGGCCGGCGGGCAGCTCGATCCGGTGCCGGGGATCGCGGGTCGCGGCGATACGCTCCGCGGTCGCGGTCAGCCTGGCCACCGGAGCCAGACCCGCACGCGAGACCGCGTAGCCCAGAGCCCCGGCCAGCAGCACCCCGGTGGCCCCCACCAGGGACAGCAGCCAGGCCGCCTGCCGCACCCCCTTCTCCACCGTGTCCGCGCGCAGCGCCACCTGAAGTGCCTTGCCCTTGCCGAACGGCGTGGTGAGCATCCGCGCCGGATGACCGGACAACGTGAACTCGGAGAAGTACGGTGCGCGCACGCCCGCCGCGACCTCCCGGACCGGAGCGGAGACCGGGAGCACATACGGGGGCGCGGAAGGATCGTCCGCCGGATCGGCCGGGACGACCTGGGCGCAGGCAGGGGCCGACAGGAAGCGGCACTCGCCCGCCAGGACGTCCGGACCCGAATCGCGGTTCTGCTGGGTCACCACGGTGGCCGACTGGGTCAGATTCAGATCCAGCTGGTGGTACAGCGCGTAGTCCAGGACGAAGAACGCGGCCGTGCACACCCCGACGGCGACCAGCGCCACCGCGGCCGACGCGGCCAGCGCCAGCCGTGTCCGCACCGGGCGGCGGCGCCGCCAGCGCGCGCCCAGCCTGCGCCCGCCGCTCACGCGGCGTCCAGCCGGTAGCCCACCCCGTGGACCGTGTGGACGAGCCGCGGCTCACCGCCTGCCTCCAGCTTGCGGCGCAGATACCCCACGTACACCGCCAGCGAGTTGGAACCGGGCCCGAAGTCGCGGCCCCACACCAGCTCATGGATCAGCTCACGGGGCAGCACCTGCCCGGGGTGCCTCAGCAGCAGCTCGAGCAGTGCGCACTCGGTGCGGCTGAACTCCAGGGGCCGCCCGCCCCTGCTGCCGGTGCGGGCGACCGGATCCACCACCAGATCGGCGAAGCGCAGTTCGTCGCCGTCCCCGGGTTCCGGTGGTGCCGTGCGGCGGAGTAGCGCTCTCAGCCGGGCCGTCAGCTCGTCGAGGGCGAAGGGCTTCACCAGATAGTCGTCGGCGCCGGCGTCCAGCCCGTCGACGCGCTCGCTCACCGAGTCCAGGGCGGTCAGCACGATCACGGGCGTACGGTCGCCGAGTGCCCGCAGGCGCCGGCAGACCGCGAGCCCGTCCAGGACCGGCATCTTCACGTCGAGCACCAGGGCGTCCGGCTGCCAGGCGGCCATCCCGGACAGCGCGGCGAGGCCGTCGGCGGCCTCCCGCACCTCGTACCCCTCGACGGTGAGGGCATCGGCGACCGCCGCGCGCACCTCGGGGTCGTCGTCGACGACCAGGATCCGCGCCGCGCCCGCTCCGGTCTCTGATACCGCTCCTGCGGCCATGCCCGTGCTCATGTCGGTAAAGCCTGCCAAACCGGCCTCTTAGAACCCTCTTAAGGCGCTTCGCGACCGTGGCGGCCATGCACACACCACTCACACCACCCACCTCACACGGATCGGGGCCCGCCCCGCACCGTCACCTGTCGGTGGTCATCGGCGCGGGCGGCACCGGCGGCCACATCTACCCCGGTCTCGCTCTCGCCGACGCGCTGCGGCGCGCCGTGCCCGACGCGGTGATCTCGTTCGTCGGGACCACGCGGGGTCTGGAAGGCGGGCTGATACCGGCGGCCGGGTACCGGCTGCACACCGTCGACATGATCCCCTTCGATCCGGCGCTCGGCGCCCGGCGCTATCTGCTGCCCGCCGCGCTGCTGAAGTCCGGCGCCCAGTGCCGCGCCATCCTCCGGGCGCAGCGGGCGCAGGTGGCTGTCGGCATGGGCGGCTATCCGAGCGCGCCCGTCATCCTCGGGGCCCGGCTGGCCGCGCTGCCCAGCGTGATCCACGAGTCCAACGCGGTGCCCGGCCGGGCCAACCAGTTCGCCGCCCGCCTGACACCGCATCTCGCCGTCGCCTTCGACCACAGCCGCGCCCATCTGGCGGGCGGCGAGAACGCACTGACCACGGGAATGCCGATCGCCGCGCCGCTGGCCCGGCTCGACCGTCCCGTACTGCGCGAGCACGCCCGCCGGATGCTGGACGTCCCGGACGGGGCGCGGCTGCTGCTGGTCAACGGCGGCAGTCTCGGCGCCGCACGGCTCACCGAAGCCGCCGTCGGACTCGCCCACCGGTGGCGCGAGCGCACCGACGTCCATCTGCTGGTCAAGACGGGACCGGCCGCCCTGGAGGAGACCCGGCGCCGCCTCGGCGACTCGCCCGTCGCCCGGGCCGTCCCGTATCTCGACCGGATGGACCTCGCCTACGCGGCGGCGGACCTGGTGGTCTGCCGGGCCGGCGCGGCGACCGTGGCGGAGCTCGCCAGCACAGGCGTCCCGGCCGTGCTCGTCCCGTATCCGCACGCACCCGGCGACCACCAGACACACAACGCGCGCGTGCTGACCGACGCCGGGGCCGGGCTGCTGCTGCCGGACGCCGAGACCACCGCCGAACGTCTCGACGCGCTCACAGCGCCCCTGCTCGCCGACCCGGCCCTGCTCGCCGCGATGAGCGGGGCCGCCGACCCCGGCCCACACGCCCGCGCGGCTGACCTGCTGGCCGCTCGTGTCATCGAACTCGCCTCCCACACCAAGGAGTACGCAGCATGACCAACCCCATCGGCCACAACAACGGGAACGACCGGAAGAACAGGAACGACCGCAACGACGGAAACGACCGGAAGAACGGGGACGATCGCAACGACGGGAACGACCGGAGGAAAGGGGACGACTGGAACAACCGCACGGTCCTCGTCACCGGAGCCGAAGGTTTCATCGGATCCACCCTCGTCGATCTGCTAGTCGAGCGGGGAGCCGAGGTCCGGGCCTTCGTCCACTACAAGCCGTACGCCGAACGCGGCCACCTCGCCCACCGCATGGGCGAGTTGGAGATGATCGCTGGGGATGTGCGCGACCCGGGGCGCGTCATGGACGCCGTCGAGGGCTGCGACACCGTCTTCCACCTCGCCGCGCTGATCGGCATCCCCTACAGCTACGACTCACCCGGGGCGTACGTCCAGACGAACGTCAACGGCACCGAGAACATCGCCGAGGCCTGCCGCCGCCACGGGGTCCGGCGGCTGGTGCACACCTCCACCAGCGAGGTCTACGGCACGGCCCTGACCGCTCCGATCTCCGAGGACCATCCGCTCCAGCCGCAGTCGCCCTACTCGGCGTCGAAGATCGGCGCGGACATGATGGCCCTCTCGCACTGGCACGCCTTCGAGCTCCCGGTGACGGTGGTGCGGCCCTTCAACACCTACGGTCCGCGCCAGTCGGCCCGCGCCGTGATCCCCACGATCCTCGCCCAACTGCACGCGGGTGTACGGCGGATCAGGCTGGGCTCGCTCAGCCCGACCCGCGACTTCACCTATGTCACGGACACGGCGCGCGGCTTCCTGGCGGCTGCCGACTGCGACCGGGCGCTCGGGCAGGTCGTCAACCTCGGTACGGGGCACGAGATCTCGGTCGGTGAACTGGCGACCCGGCTGATCGCCGCATCCGGGCGCAGGGCCGAGGTCGTGGTGGACCCGGCACGGCTGCGCCCGTCCGGCAGCGAGGTGGAGCGGCTGCTCTCGGACAACCGGAGGGCGCGGGAGTGGGCGGGCTGGGAGCCCGAAGTCCCGCTGGACGAGGGCCTGAAGCGGACCTCGGAGTGGGTGGCGGAGAACCTGCACCTGTTCGCGGCGGAGCGCTACCAGGTGTGAGCCCGGCGACGGGGGGCGGCCGGAGCCCGGAGCCCGGCTCGCGCGGCAGCCCGGCCGGGCCGATCCGGCCCGCCCCCTGCCCCGTAGCTCAGTCGATCCCGCCCGCCGCCCCCAGCCCGCCCAGCAGCACCGCCGTGAAGCGCCTGACCCAGTCCTCGTCCACCGGTTCGCCGCTCACCAGGGCCCGGTGCACCACTGCCCCCGCGACCACGTCGAAGATCAGGTCCGCGGTGCGGGCCGCAGCCTCGGGGCTGGCCTCCACCGGGAGCTCGCCGCGTGCCTGCGCCCGCTCGCGGCCTTTCAGGACCAGCCGCTTCTGGCGGTCCACGATCGAGACCCGGATGCGCTCGCGCAGCGGTTCGTCGCGGGTCGACTCGGCGACCACCGCCATCATCGCCGTCTTGGCTTCCGGGCGCTGGAGCAGTTGGGCGAACTGCAGCACCACGCCCTCGATGTCCGCGGCCAGCGAGCCGCGGTCGGGCAGCTCCAGCTCGTCGAAGAGCACCGCGACCGCGTCCACGACGAGCTCGCTCTTGTTGGCCCAGCGTCGGTAAAGCGTGGTTTTGGCCACCCCGGCGCGCTTCGCCACATCACCCAGTGTCAGCTTCGACCAGCCGAGGTCGACCAGTGCGGCCCTGGTCGCGTCCAGGATGGCGGCATCCGCCTCGGCGCTGCGGGGGCGACCGGCGCGGATGGTTTTCGGACGGCTGTGGCTGCACATGACCGCGACCATACCGGCCAGTACGTCGATCGCCGCGGGCCACGACGTCTGCCGCGCGCTGTGAGCCACGTCACCGGTGAAATCAGCCCGGGGCGATGGTAATGGAGTTACGCTACGACTCGTATCGAAAACACTGCTGGGTGACGACCACAGGCGCCAGGTGGGGACCAGGCGCCACAGTACGACCGAAGACCGTGATGCCGCCGGTCATATGACTTCAGGCGGGCTTTTCACTCGTGCGCGCGGAGGGGGGAGGATGTAGCCATGCAGCAGCCTAGGAACATGTCCATGAGCGGCGTCGTCGACCTCGCCGCGGTGAAGGCGGCCGGTGAGGCCAAGGCCAAGGCGGAGCAGGCCCGTGCAGAGGCCGCCCGGCGCGGTGACAGCGGTGCCGTTTCTCCCTCCAGCCTCGTGATCGACGTAGACGAGGCGGGTTTTGAGCGCGACGTCCTCCAGCGCTCGACCGAAGTCCCGGTCGTCATCGACTTCTGGGCCGAGTGGTGTGAGCCCTGCAAGCAGCTGAGCCCGGTGCTGGAGCGGCTTGCCCACGAGTACAACGGCCGCTTCGTGCTTGCCAAGATCGATGTCGAAGCCAACCAGATGCTGATGCAGCAGTTCGGGATCCAGGGGATCCCGGCTGTCTTCGCCGTGGTCGCGGGCCAGGCGCTCCCGCTCTTCCAGGGCCTCGCGCCCGAGCCGCAGATCCGGGACACCCTCGACCAGCTGGTCCAGGTCGCCGAGCAGCGTTTCGGCCTCACCGGGATCACCGTCGACGCGGACGCCGAGGGCGGCGACGCCCAGGTGGCCCCCGCCGCCCCGGCGGGACCGTATGACGCGGCGCTCGAAGCGGCCGTGCAGGCGCTCGACGCGGGCGATCTGGGCGGCGCGGTGCGGGCGTACAAGAACGTCCTCGCCGACGACCCGGGCAATGTGGAGGCCAAGCTCGGCCTCGGCCAGGCCGAACTGCTGCACCGGGTCCAGGGCATGGACGCCTCCGCCGTTCGCAAGGCGGCCGCGGACAAGCCCGGCGACGTCCAGGCGCAGATCTCCGTGGCGGACCTGGATCTGGTCGGCGGGCATGTCGAGGACGCCTTCGGCCGACTGGTCGACACCGTGAGCCGCACGGCGGGCGAGGACCGTGACACCGTCCGGCTGCATCTGCTGGAGCTGTTCGAGGTGATCGGCCCTGATGACCCGCGAGTGACCGCCGCGCGCACGGCGCTGGCACGGGTGCTGTTCTGACGTACCCGACAGCGGCCACGGCCCCGACTCCGTAGGGGCGGGGCATGGTCGCCGATTTGGCGACAGAGTGACAAAGTGCGGTCGCGCTTTACCAAAACTTGGTAAACGCGGCCGCTGTTACTCGTAGTAAATCGATCACGCTGGTCTGTCCCGTTTTGGACACCAATTCCCGCACCTTCTGTTGCCGGTGAGGCACCCTGTGTGGCTGGGCGATATCGCCGCGTCGCGGCGTGGTTATAGGCCCGTTACTACCGAGTAACGAACCCCCTTGTGCCCCGGCTCTGAATGCACCACGATCGGCCGCACTCGGTCCATCACCGCACCACTCGGCAGCCAGCCGCGTCAGGCGGTCCTGGGTCCCCACCGGGTCGGTCGGCGGCAGAGGCGTCGACCGCGGACAGGGGGGTTCCTGCCTGAGCGGCGGGGCCTGTCCATTGAGGTTGCGCGAAACGGCGTGGCCAGTGGTTGTCGCTCGGGGGTGATCGCCGGTGAAGCGGACGCAGCTCGCGCTCGTTGACTCGGTGCTCCCCTTCCCGAGGACGTAGCACTTCTCCCATCCCAGGGCGGACCTCCCGGTCCGTACCGGAGATGTACGTCCGAGAAGGAGGAACAGATATGTCCCAGGTTCGTGGTGGGACCAGATGGAAGCGGTTCGCGGTCGTCATGGTGCCGTCCGTGGCCGCCACGGCTGCGATCGGCGTGGGCCTGGCCCAGGGCGCACTCGCGGCTTCGTTCGCGGTGTCGGGCCAGGAGTTCAAGGTCCGTGCGGGTCACCTTGAGGGTACTGGGTTCGCCCAGTACGGCGGCGTCGACATGGGTTACACCAATGTCGCGGGTGGCGAGACCAAGACGGCACGCCCGGTCGCGATCTCGACGTTCAAGAACGCGACGATCAACGACATGTGCCAGTCCGTCGTGACCGACGTGCCGTTCGTCGGCACGGTCACCCTGCGGCTCACGGCAGGCACCGACCCGAAGAAGCCGGTCGTTGCCGAGAAGCTGTACCTGGACGTGACCGACCTCGATGGTGACGCCACGTTCGAGGACATCGACATCGGCGTCGCGGCGAAGAACACCGCCGCGAGCAAGGGCGGTCAGGGCCCCGAGATCAAGGACAAGATCCTTGAGAACGGCTTCGCCCAGCAGGCCCGTGTTGCCAAGCTGGACGGCGTCGAGCAGAAGGCGTGGGCGACCACTGCTGCGTCCTTCAAGCTCAGCGACCTGAGCATGCGTCTGTACACGGACAAGGGCGCCAGCACCCACGAGTGCTACTGACGGTCATTCCGTCCGGTCGGGCGGGGGGAGCCACTCGGCTTCGCCCGCCCGGTCAACTCTCCACATCGCAAGACCAGTTCCAGGGAGCTGTTTTCCATGAGCGTCGCCGAGTCCACGGAACAGAACGAGCACTTCCTTAGCGTCTTCCGCAGGCGGTTCCGCGCATGGCGGGGACAGAGGCCTTTCTGGGCGGGCTTGTTCACCCTGCTCGGCGGCATGATCATTCTCTACTTCCCGTATGCGAGCCTCAAGCTCGGCCATATGACGCTCTCCCTGCAGACGAACGCAGGCTCAGGAGCGCTGATCATCGGAGTGCTGCTCATCACCCTGGGGCTCACCCTGTGGTTCCAGCCCCTGGTCAGGACCTTCGCGGGCGTTGCCTCGATTCTGCTGGCGCTCGTCTCGCTCCCGATGGCGAACCTGGGTGGCTTCTTCTTCGGCTTCCTGTTCGCCCTGATCGGCGGCGGGCTCGGCCTTGCATGGGCGCCGGGGAGCGTGGATGTGTCGGCTGCCACCGAGGGTGAGCCGCCGGTACCTGCCGAGCCGTCGGGTGCGCAGCTGCCCTACCAGGACCCGGAGCCGTGGGGCACGCACGACGAGAAGACAACGCACGAGACCACCATCGATGCCAACGGCGGGAGGAACAGTGCCGGGTGATGTCACGCCGCTGAACACGGCGGGGGGTGACGGGGCAGAGGTCAGAAGGGGTCCGCGTCATGCGGCCCCGAGGAAGTCACTGCTGACCAAGCTCCAGATGCCTGCCGGTAAGGCGATGGCCCTGGCCGCCATGCCCACCGCTGTCTTCGTGGGGATGAGCCTGGCTCCCAGGCTCGCCCTCGCCGACGACAAGGACATACCCTTCGCGCCGGGACCGTGCGTCACGCGCTCCGACGAGCCGTCCGAGTCGGAGTCGCCGTCCCCGTCGGACTCGGCGAAGCCGTCGGACGAGGCGTCGGACGAGTCTTCGGACAAGAAGTCGGACGAGCCCTCGGCGAAGCCCTCCGGCGGTGCCTCCGACGACTCGGACGACTCGGGTCGGACACGGGACGAGCCGAAGCCGGCCGAGTCCCCGTCGGCTTCCGAGTCGGCGGACGCGGGTGACAGCGCGTCGAAGCCTGCCGAGGACGCCGAAGACCCCGAGTCGGACGAGTCCAAGAGCCTGCTCGACCCGCTGGGTCTCGGTGACAAGATCAAGGATCTGTTCGACGGCTCCGACGGTTCCGACGACGAGGAACCGGTGGCCGAGCCGGCCGCGAGCGAGTCGGCGCAGCCGACCGACGAGCCGTCGGACGAGCCCACCGCGGACCAGTCCGAGTCGGAGAGCCCGTCCGACGACGAGGACCCGGCGCGCGACGAGCCCGAGAAGACCGATGAAGGCGACAAGGCCGACGGGACCGAGGAGGTCACGGACAAGACCAAGGACGCCATCAAGGACGCGGCCGAGAAGGCCGGCGCCCAGGTCGAGGAGCTCGACGACAAGGTCAAGGGCACGGACCCGGTCAAGGACGAGGACATCCCGGAGGGCGCCAAGCCGCGCTTCCCGTGTCCGACCGCCGACCCGGAGGCCCTCGCGGCCGCCGAGGTGGAGCCGGGCATACCCTCGCTCCCGGACGACCCCTGGGTGCTGGAGAGCTCCCTGCTCACCCTGACGGGCCTGGACTACGAGGGCATCGTCGAGGTGAAGACCGGCAGCGGCAAGATCAAGAAGGCGCTGAAGTTCACCGCGTCGGGCGTCGACATCAAGGACCTGCACCAGACCGTGGTCGGGCCGAACGGCACCACGATGCACGTCGAGGCGAACAAGGGCTCCACATCGAAGATCCGCAACGGCAAGGTGACGATGTACACGGAGGAGCTGAAGGGCAACCTCTTCGGCCTGATCCCCGTGACCTTCAGCCCCGACACCCCGCCGCCCCTGAACGTCCCGTTCGCCTTCTTCACCAACGTGAAGGTGACCCAGGCGGCCCAGTTCGGCGGCACGCTGACCGTCCCCGGTCTGCACAACTACTTCACCGGCGGCAACGCCGGCTGAGTCCTCCGGGAGCCGCAGAAAGCCGTGGGCCGCACCCCCTCGCAGGGAGTGCGGCCCACTGGCATGTGCCTGAGGGGCCTCGACTGCTTGCCTCGCTTCATGGTCTGTCTCTCACGGTCTAGGACGCCCTGGAAGAGAAGAGCCTGCGGACCCCCGGCTCTCGGTCCGCAGCGCGATGCTTCTGGGGCCATTCGTCTGTACTGCGCGTACCGGAGGTAGGCCCCAAGTACGCACAGTGCGGGCCGCAGTCGAGTGGGTCAATTGTCCGCTGACGCTGCCGTCGTGGCTGGAGACCTGGACATGACGCTGAGGTCGAAAGGGTGGGGTGACAGTGGCCGTCGGCGTGCTACATCGTCGTCATGGGGGTACGCGGATGGCGGCGGTCTTGCCGCTGCGGGGCGGGCGAAGCGTGAAGGAGTGCGCTTCGAGGCCGCGGAAATATTCGGGCCGGGTGTGCGGCCCGTAACGGGGCCGCACTGGTGAGAAGAAGGGCCCTGCACTCAGTCCATGAGCCAGGGCGAGAGGAGGGCGGAAAACTCTTGGTCAGAAATCTGGACCCCTCCCCAACCAAACCGCTCCCACGCTTGCGCCCGCTGAAGAACGGGAAGCGGAACATCAAACGCAGCACGGAATACCGCGATGAAAGAGATGACACCGAACGCCGAACCCAACTTGTCCCTGGAAAGCAAGGCCAGTTCCACCGCGCCCATGCCTTCTGCGCGAGCCGCCCTTAGTTCGTCTGCTGTTTTTTCCAGATCACCCATCTCGCCCTGACCTGCTTTGAGCGCTGAATGCGGTGTGAGGGCGGGTCCCACTGCGAGTGAGACCCGCCCCCACACACGCTCACCAACTTGCGAACCGCGCGGCGGATTTCCTAGTAGAAGGGCACATCAACCTCGGTGTACCAGTCAAAGGGCCGGATTGGGAGAGTGGCGCTCGGGCACTTTCTGCAAAAGCAACCAACTTCGCCATATGTGCGAAGCCTTCGGTCTTTCGATCGCATTCTCCTGCGGTGGGGTGTGGTGGAAATTGAGAGGAGTTGCAACCGCACCACGATGCGTTCCCTATCCTTCAGTGGATCGGCTGACTTCCGGCGAACAGGGCGACGAGCGTGCCCTTAATTGAACGCTGGTGCAATCACTGCACTCGTCTAAGTGTTAGGTCAGCGAATGCTTGAACGGACCCGCAGCCCTCTCGAAAGCTTCGAGGGTGATCTCCGGGACAAAAACGGAGTCGTCCTCCATTCCCTCGGGTAGGTGTGCCCGCATATCTTCACGGCAGAGAAACGTGCCGTTGGGGATGAGGATCCCCGCCCCGAGCCGGTCCGCCAGCTCGATGATGATTTTCCATACATCGCCGACCTGCGGGCGTTCGACACCGATGATGTTCTCGAAGACGTTTACCTCGGCCTCACTGCCGTCAGCGGCGCGGATCCAGAACTCCGTGTCGGCGCCCGTCGTCCTCTCGGGCGCCGCAGCATGGGGCGAAAGGAGCGACCGCACCACATCCATGTCCGGCTCGGACAACTCTCCGTCCGAGAAGCTGTAGAAGCTGAGACTGTAGCTCATTACGACTGCCCCTGCCTGAACACAAACTTGATCCCCTCGACCTTGTTGTCAGCCGCCCACAATTCCAAGGCGGCTCGGGTCTTCTCGTCGGACATGTACCACACGATAGGTGTGCCATTCGCGGCCTTGACCTGCTTCACGATGGTACGGGTCTCCGCCGTGGGGAACTTGAGCTTTCCTTCGGCGTTGATCCAGCTGTCCTTGTAGTGGATGTTCTTGGCGTCGATGAGGGTTCCGTTCATATAACCATCGAACTTGACGAAACCACTCGGCGTGTCTGCGGGGACCTTGTAGGAGATGCCGGAGGGGACCCCGCCCGTCACCAACTGCTCATAGGCGCGGTCGGCTTGTGACATGTTCTCCGTCGCGGCCATCCAGCTGCCAGGCCCTCCCAGCTCCAGCCATGGGCAGTAGCCTCCGCCTGCATGTGCGGCCAGAGCGATGCGGGTGATGGAGGTGGGCGCGTCCTTGCACGACTTTTCCAGCTCCTGGAGTGCCCTGGACCCGATGCCGGCGATGACCTCGTCGGACAGGCCGAGAGCCCGCAAGGCCTTGTATGCATCGTCAAAGGCGATGCCGGTTCTTGCGGCGGCGTCCATGGCCCTGACGGCGTCGGCGATGGGCCTGAGGGCTTTGCCTGCGAACAGGCTTACGACATCCAGGGCTGCCCAGGCACATCCGCCCCAGCTTCCGTCTTCGCCGCCGGGGGTGAGTTTCTGGGCGCAATCGATCCAGCCGCCGAAGAGGATGTCGATCGGGTCGATGCCCTGCTGGTACTCGGCCATCGTGATGCTGTGCGTGACGACTTGGAACTGTTCGTCGGTCGTGTGCTGGCCCAGGTACGTCGCTGCGCTGGCGGGGCACATGGCTGGGTCCAGCGCTTCGGGACTGCACAGGTAGAGATCGAGGACTGCCTTGAACCGGATCTTTGCTGTGATCGTGCAGCCGCCCGTGTAGGCGAGCTTGTCGATCCAGTTGTCGCAGGCGTCGGTCTTCTTTAGGATCTCGGGTTCGCCGAGCTTCTCGATGTGGTCGATGACGTAGAACATGTCGCCGATGGCACCGTCGGCGTCCATGATGGTGCCGGTCTCGATCTGCTGTGCGTTCCCCTGCCTTTCGGCCCTTTCGGCTGCCGCTTGAGCTTCCTGGGCGTACTTGAGTGCGTCCTTGGCGGCCTGTTCGGCTTCGGTGGCGGCTGCGTCGGCGCGGGTGGCGGCTGCGCGGGCGTCCTTGGCGGCCTGCTCGGCCGCGGCTGCGGCCTCGCGTGCGGCCTGGGCGTCGAGTGCGGCCTGGTCGGCGGACTCCCGGGCTTC